>JAQXIR010000001.1 GCA_029007885.1 Lachnospiraceae bacterium
CCAAAGGATTATGACAAGATTATTACCGGAGATTTAGGTAAGGTAGGACAGGAAGCCTTATTCCATCTTTTGGAGGAAAAAGGGTATGATATTTCACAAAAACATACCGATTGCGGAATGGAAATGTTCGACCCGTCACAGGCGGGAACCGAATCCGGCGGTAGCGGATGCGGATGTGCGGCATCGGTTCTTTCTGCATATATTCTGCCCAAATTGCAAAAAAAAGAATGGAACAGAGTGCTGTTCGTTCCGACCGGCGCGTTATTAAATAAAACCAGCTACAATGAGGGACAGCCTATTTTGGGGATTGCCCATGCAATTGTTTTGGAAAGTTTGGAAAGTTCTGTATTTTTTTCGTAAAAAATATTCTTATTTTTTTTTAATTATGTTATAATAGGCGATATAGTATGGAATGATACTGGATTAGATTGTTTTTTAGGGTATTATACTATCAGATTAATAATATTCCGGAGGTACGAAAGTGAAACTATTGGGGGTTATTAAAGGAAATAAGGACGAAAGTGAAGCAGCAAGAATCAATCGCACGGTCTATTTGTGTTACTTGATGGAAGTTACTGTAATCTTTTTGGCTTATCTTTTGGAAGTGATTAAAGGCAGCAGAACATTTGGCTATTTTTTGCTGACGGCTTTGACGATTATTGTCCCGGCAACGGTTTTGTTTTTATTCTTAAAGAAGGATGCCGAATATCGTTATTTCCGTTCGTGGCTGGTAGCATTGTTTGGAGTTTTATATGCGTTTGTAATTTTTACTACCACGTCTAAGCTGGCATTTACTTATGCCATGCCGATTATGCTGGCAATTATCATGTATAATTCAGTACAGTTATCTATTCTTTCGGGTGTTGCAGCGATTTTACTCAATGTCATACAAGTAATTGTTTCTGTAGTAAAAAATGGCGGTATAAGTGCAAAGGATATGGCGGATGCAGAAATTCAGATTATTATTTTGCTCTTTATTATGGTTTATTCCATGGTTGCCAACCGGTCTGCCAATATCAGCAATCAGGAGAAGGTTGAAAAAGTTGAAACGGAAAAGGAAAAGACGGCGAAACTTTTAGACCATATCATGTTTGTTTCCAAAGTCATCACTAAAGGTATCTTTACTGTCAGCGGCAAAATGACAGAGCTTGGAGAATCTGTTTCCAATACGCTGGGGGCTATGGAAGAGGTCAGTGCCGGCAGTACAGAAACTGCGGAGTCTGTTCAGACACAGTTACTCAAAACAGAAGAAATTCAAAATCATATCTCCGATGTCCAAAAGGCTGCGGATGATATTGTAGAAAATATTTCCAATACAAAAGTTGCAATTCAAAAAGGTAATGCGGATATTGAATTGTTGATTTCGCAGGTTGCTGCAACAGAAGAATCCGGCAATCATGTAAAAACGGAATTATCAGAGCTTGATGAATATACCAATCAGATGCATTCCATCGTGGAATTGATCAACAATGTTGCAGACCAGACTTCTTTATTGTCATTAAATGCAAGTATTGAAGCTGCAAGAGCCGGTGAAGCCGGAAAAGGTTTTGCTGTTGTTGCATCCGAGATTTCTTCTCTGGCAGCCCAGACACAGGAAGCAACCGAAGAGATTGAGACATTAATTAACAATATTTCCGAAGAGCTTAGTGAGGTTGTTACTGCAATTAATAATCTTATTTCCATGAATCGCCAGCAGAATGAAAGTGCCGGTAATGCGGCCGATAGTTTTGGTAAGATTGAAAAGAGTGCTGCCTTTATTGAAGACAGTTCTGCGGAATTGAATGGCAGCATTTCCCAGCTGGCAGTTGCAAATGCTGGAATTGTGGAAAGTATTCAGAATATTTCGGCCATAACAGAAGAAGTATCGGCGCATGCACACGAAACATATGCAAGCAGCGAAAAGAATACAGAGATTGTTTCTCAGGTAATTGACATTGTTTCTTCATTAAGTGATCAGGCTGAAGAATTGGCAAAGCAGCAGTAAGTATTGTGCAAATAAGATACTGTGTACTTGGGGGGAACTGATATGTCAATCATAGCGCTGTTGTATTATTTAGTCGCATTGATAGCTGCGCTTATTTTATTAAATGCTTATAAAAAAGGAACTACAATCGGTAAAAAAATTGGCAAGGTAATGCTTGCCACTTTTTTGCTGGTTGTTTTTTATACATTCCAGTTAACAGTGGATAACGATACCATACGTTCGTATGCAATGAGCATGTTTTT
>JAQXIR010000002.1 GCA_029007885.1 Lachnospiraceae bacterium
GCAAGTTTACCAAGAATGGCTTTATATGCACTTTCCTTTACCCAGTCATCACTATCCACTACTTTAAAGTACAATCCTGTGGCATGTTCAATTCCGGCATTCACCGCAGAACCGTGTCCTCCGTTTTCTTTATGAATTGCTTTAATAATAGTAGGATACTTTTTTTCATAAGCATCTGCAATTTCAGCCGTACGGTCGTGTGACCCGTCATTGACAATGAGAATCTCCACCTCTTCCCCACCAACAAGCAAAGACTCGATACATTTTTCCATATAAGCCTCTGAATTATAGCACGGAATTGCAATTGACAGTAATTTCATCTTTTACGTTCCTCCTAAGTTTCCCCAATAAATTTTTCATTTCCAAGTTTGATATTAATATGCGCAGTAAACGCACCAAAAGCCGCCGGAATCGGATAGTGTTCCTGTGTCTCCTGCGGTTTTACAAAAATCAGTTTCTGTTCATTTTGCGCCATTTTTTCCAGTTCGTCAACTCTTACTGCATATCCTATCATATGCCATTCCTTATGCGTAAAGATATGCTTTGCCTCTCCCAAATATTCAATTCTAAGAGGCATTAACCCTATATCCTTTAAACGGCCTATGACTTCTTTTTCCTTCAAATGTCCATCCAGCATTGGCAATTCATACATCCCTGCCAAGAGTCCCTTCGGCGGTCGTTTATGAATTGCCACCGTTTCCCCATCCTTTATAACAAGAACTGTCTTTAACTCTATCTTGCGTTCTTTCTTTTTTTCCTTTACCGGATATTCTGTAACGCGTCCTTGTGCTTTTGCACGGCATAAGTAGCTCCACGGACACTGTTCACATTTTGCCGCACCGTTCGGTACACATACGACTGCACCTAACTCCATCATCGCCTGGTTAAAGTCTCCCGGTCTGTCCTTTGGCATGATTTCTGTTAGTTCCTGCTCTACACGCTTTTTAACGGCCGGTTCCGAAATATTATCAGCATCCATTCTGACTCTGCTTAAGATTCTAAGTACATTACCGTCTACTGCCGGTACCGCTCTGTCAAATGCAATCGATGCAATGGCTCCTGCCGTATAGCTTCCGATTCCCGGAAGTTTTAAAAGTTCGTCCCTCTTATCCGGCATCTTTCCATCGTATTCCTGCATAATCATCACTGCTGCCTTTTTCATATTTCTGACACGGCTGTAATAGCCAAGTCCTTCCCAATATTTTAGCAACAGTTCATCCTGCGCATTGGCAAGGTCTGCAATATCCGGAAATTTTTCCATGAATCTTGCAAAGTAAGGTTTTACGGCCTCTACCCTCGTCTGCTGGAGCATAATTTCCGACACCCAGATGCGATAAGCATTTTTGTTTTCCCGCCACGGCAGCATTCTGTGTCCGCTATCATACCAGTCAAGCAGCGGCTTAACAATTTCTTCTAAAATTTTATCTGTCATAACTGCTCCTAAGGGCGGTTTATTTCAAAGCGTTCTTTCATATCAATGCAGTTTTTTAACTGTTGATATCGTTTTTGTGTATCTCCCTCTTCAATCACAACATCCATCGCTACCGCCATCGTACTAATCATCTCATCCGTAATTCTGTGCTGAAGAGCGGCAAGAATATTACGCTTTTCCGCATATGTTTCAGATTCGAGGAATTCCATGATCAGCGGATCAACCTCCTGTATCCGCTCGGTTTCTTCTTCAACGCGCTCAAACCGATATTCCTGTGTACTGTCAGGATATTTTTCTTTATCCACTTTGGAAAGAAACATCTCAAGCGGTCTGACATATACCTGGGAATCTCCGTACAACGCCCGATAGACCACCATGTCCTCTCCGGTCTCCGAGTGTTTCGCAAGTGTCACTATTTTATACAGATTGCCTTTAAAATGGCGGTAAACTTCGTTACTTTTGGGAAGCATATTATCATCTCTTTCTGTGTTTGTTTCATCACCCATAAGGCTACCACATCATTATATAGCCTATTTCCTTTATTGTCATGTAAATTCAGCATTTATATTCTATAAATTTGCGGTAAATTTTAGCAGTACAATCGCTAAATTCTATTTGCTCCAGTTGTCTTTCCAGTTCTTCTTTCTGGATTTCACTCATCTTATCAATCCGTCTGTGATGAATATGAACGGTATATTCCATGCTTCCATCTGTTTCCACAATCCGGCTCATATAGACTCCGGCATTTTCATATCCCATATTTGTAAGTTTTTCCCTAACTTGCTCCATATAGGTTTCTTCCATTTCACGGTAATACGGGTCTTCGCCCTGCAATCTCTTTTTTCCTTCTCCCCTTACAGTTGCCGTGGAAAAGAATATTGTCATAAAAATGAAAATTCCTGTTATGATATAAAATCCGTATTTTTTCATGGTGGGTTCTCCTTTAGAATGGGTTTATCTTACCGGGCAAATGTGAAGTTCTGTTATTATCCTGTCCATCATGAACATTTTCTTCGCAGGCTCGCTCCCGCTTCATGAAAAACGTAGCAGTACTATGAATTTTTCTGCGTTTCACTTGAAAAATTCAAGTGCTGACGTTTTTCAAAAGCCTGCTATAGAAAATGCTCATGGCAGACAGGTGATAAAACAGAATTTTATGTGCCCGGTTCTGTTTTCCATGTCTAAAGAATACTCTCGAAGATGTACTATTTATTGTACTTGGTTTTGAGGTGGAGAGGGGAAGGGTGAGATGTAGAATAACCTATCAAACTTCGCATTACCATAAACTAAAACCGGCATGTTCAGATTTTTCTGACCATGCCGGCTTTTCTATGTATTACCCTTTTACTTACTCCTTTTTCTGTCTTCTACGACTGCATATACAAGGCATCCTGCCAAGGAAATACCAACTGCAATCATAATAACAATACCCGCTGTATTCATTTTGTTTTCTCCTTCCCCTAGTTTTCCCCTATTTGTTTTTTCAGATTACTTTTTCATGTTTTCATACATGATTCCGCCAATCATTCCGACTGCAATAATGGCGATTGCTGCAATTCCCCAAATATCCAGATGCATTTCCCCACCTCTCATTTTCAAAATAGAATTAATATTTTCACCATTACTATGACGGATTTTCTGTTTCCTTTTCAAGCAATTTGCGCGATTCTTAGCAACATCTTAACCGGCAAAAGGATTGCAGTTTTTTTAGAAATACAACATAATATAAAATATCCGGAAGTCTGTTCTTTGGTAAGAGGGGGATTATATGAAATCTGTACGAAAAAATATTCTGATTACCGTAATTATCTTGAGTATTGCAACATTTCTTGCTTTCATTTTCCTGAAACTTGTTCCTGACAGTCTTGTCAATGTTGCTCTCATCTATATTGTAGGACTGATTCTGATTGCCCGTTTTACCGGAGGCTATATATATGGAATTATTTCTTCCATCTTTTGCGTTGTCCTGATTAATTACTGCTTTACGTTTCCCTATTTTGAACTGAACTTTACGTTATCCGGCTATCCGGTTACATTTCTTGCGATGCTTTCCGCTTCCCTTATTACAAGTGCTTCTACCACTCATATTATCGAGCAGTCACGCATTCTTGCCGAACGGGAAAAGCAGCTTATGGAAGCCGAGAAAGAAAAAATGCGTGCTAATCTGTTACGCGCCGTCTCACATGATCTTCGTACTCCGTTAACCAGTATCATCGGCATGCTTTCTTCCTATTTTGACGATCCCGAAAGGCTTTCTTCCGAGGAAGATATCCGGAATATTCTTTCCACA
>JAQXIR010000003.1 GCA_029007885.1 Lachnospiraceae bacterium
AAGAATATTGGGGTGGATGTAGATAATCTCTACATTTCACAGCCGGACAACGGAGAACAGGCACTTGAGATTACTGAGACAATGGTGCGTTCCGGTGCTATTGATATTGTCGTAGTGGACTCTGTTGCAGCCCTTGTACCCAAGGCCGAGATTGATGGTGACATGGGTGACAGCCATGTGGGATTACAGGCACGACTGATGTCTCAGGCACTTCGTAAATTGACGGCTGTTATCAGCAAATCCAATTGTACCGTTATTTTTATCAATCAGTTACGTGAAAAGGTTGGGATTATGTTTGGTAATCCGGAAACGACAACCGGTGGACGTGCATTAAAATTCTATTCATCCGTCAGACTGGATGTGCGAAGAATTGAATCGCTAAAACAGGGAGGAGAAGTAGTCGGCAACCGAACAAGAGTTAAAGTAGTGAAGAATAAGATTGCCCCTCCATTCAAGGAAGCAGAATTTGATATTATGTTTGGTAAAGGAATTTCCAGAGAGGGAGATATCTTAGACCTTGCGGCGGATTTGAATATTATTATTAAGAGTGGCGCATGGTTTGCTTATAATGGAAATAAGATTGCACAGGGAAGAGAAAATGCCAAGATTTATTTGAAAGAAAATCCACAGATTTGTGCTGAGGTAGAGCAAAAAGTCAGAGAACACTACGGATTTGACACGAAGGCAGAAACCCCGGATGCAGATGAAAAGGATAAGCCTTCTTCTAAATCTACCAGAACAAAGAAGACGGAAGAATAATATGATTGTGACACAAATTGCTGAATTGACAAAAACAAGAAGTAAAGTATTTTTAGACGGAGAGTTCGCCTTTGTATTGTACAAGGGCGAACTTCGTCTTTTTCAAATAACGCTCGGAGAAGAACTAAAACAGGAATACTATGAGGAAATCATGCATAACGTTTTACCGAAACGAGCCAAATTAAGAAGTATGAATCTGTTAAAAAGCAGAGATTATACAGAAGCACAATTAATCCGGAAACTGAAAGAGGGAGGATATCCCAAAGAAGTGATTGCAATGGCAGTTGCCTATGTAAAGGATTTTCATTATATAGATGACAGGCGTTATGCAATACAGTATATTTCCTATCATTCGCAAGATAAGAGCCGCAAGAGGATTATGTTAGATTTACAAAACAAGGGGATTGCACAGGAAATAGCAGAATTTGCATATGAAGAGGTCTTGGAAAGCGGAGACCTCATGCCACAGGAAGAACTGATTATGAAGTTTCTGCAGAAAAAGCACTATGACCCGCAAACAGCGGATTATTCCGATAAGCAGAAAATATACCGATATTTATTGGGAAAAGGATTTACGATGGAACAGATACGCCATGCAATAGGCGAACTCTCTTAAAGTGCTTGACATAACTATAAAATATGTATAAAATTGAAGTGTTGTAGATTGCTAAGTTAGAATGTTTGCTACATACATTCTTATAGTGAATAAATGTACAATGAAAATTTAATAAGGAGGTGCTCCTGTACATGCTTGGTTATATCATAGCAGTAGCGGTGACACTTGTTGTTGCGATTCCGGTATCGGTTGCTGTTTCCAGTAATTACCTGAAAAAGGCAGCAAATTCCAAAATTGGGAATGCTGAGGAAAAGGCAAGAGAGATTATCGATGAAGCGCTTACAACTGCTGAGGCGAAAAAGCGTGAAGGTCTTCTGGAGATAAAGGAAGAATCCATTCGTACCAAAAACGAACTGGATAAGGAGATTAAAGAACGTCGTGCCGAGATTCAGCGTAATGAGAGAAGAATCCAGCAGAAGGAAGAAACGATTGATCGCAAGACAGATGCCATCGAGAAGAAAGAAGCGAGTCTTTCCGCAAAGGAAGAAGAACTTGCGAAACAAAAAGAGCAGATTGCAAGATTAAATGAAGAACGCGTACAGGAACTGGAACGAATCTCAGGATTAACCTCCGAACAAGCAAAAGATTACTTATTGAAAATTGTTGAAGATGAAGTGAAACACGAAACGGCTGTCATGATTAAAGAACTTGAAAGCCGTGCTAAGGAAGAAGCCGACAAGAAGGCTAAGGAATATGTAGTGAATGCCATCCAAAGATGTGCAGCGGATCATGTGTCCGAGACTACTATTTCCGTTGTGCAGCTTCCGAATGATGAGATGAAGGGAAGAATTATCGGTAGGGAAGGTAGAAATATCCGAACAATCGAGACAATGACAGGTGTAGATTTGATTATTGATGATACACCGGAAGCAGTTATTCTTTCCGGATTTGATCCGATTCGAAGAGAAGTTGCCAGAATTGCTTTGGAAAAACTGATTGTGGACGGACGTATTCATCCGGCCAGAATCGAAGAAATGGTTGAAAAAGCGCAAAAAGAAGTCGAAGTAATGATTAAAGAAGAAGGTGAAGCGGCTGTACTTGAAGTCGGAGTACATGGTATTCATCCGGAATTAGTCAGATTACTCGGTAAGATGAAGTTTAGAACCAGTTATGGTCAGAATGCATTGAAACACTCTATTGAAGTTGCGCAATTATCAGGATTATTGGCAGCTGAAATGGGACTGGATGTCAGAATGGCAAAAAGAGCCGGATTATTACATGATATCGGAAAATCCGTGGATCATGAAATGGAAGGTTCTCATATTCAGTTGGGTGTTGAACTGTGTAAGAAGTATAAAGAATCACAGGTTGTAATTAATGCAGTGGAATCTCACCACGGTGATGTTGAACCGACTTCCTTAATTGCCTGCATCGTACAGGCTGCAGATACCATATCTGCTGCACGTCCGGGTGCAAGACGTGAGACGCTTGAAACATATACAAGCCGTCTGCGTCAATTAGAAGAAATCACAAACAATTTCAAAGGTGTTGACAAATCTTTTGCTATTCAGGCAGGACGCGAGATTCGTGTTATGGTAGTTCCAGAACAGATTAGCGATTCTGATATGGTTTTACTCGCTAGAGATATTTCTAAACAGATTGAGGCTGAGTTAGAATATCCGGGACAGATTAAAGTTAATGTCATTCGCGAGAGCCGTGTCGTTGATTATGCAAAGTAAAGTAGTAAAACGTCAAAATACCCATGAATTGATTCATGGGTATTTTTTTGTTGTTTCTATATTGCAATCAGGAAGATTTTCATGTAGAATATCACATAGCGCATGATTGTATACGATTATACCATTATGTAATTTACACTTAATAAAGGACGGAATCATATGAAATCATACAAGAACATGAGCAAGGAAGAACTTTTAGCACTGAAACTGGAATTAGAGAAGGCATATGAAGATGCGAAGGGAAAAGGCCTGAATCTGAATATGGCAAGAGGAAAGCCGTCTGCAGCACAGTTAAATACAGTGACACCACTGTTATCTGCTTTACAGGAAGATGCGGATGCAGTGACAGAGAGCGGAATCGACTGCCGTAATTACGGAGAGATGACAGGAATACCGGAAGCAAAGAAACTGATGGGAGATATGATTGGTGTTCCGGCAGAAAACGTAATTGTATGCGGAAATGCATCCCTTTCGATTATGTACGATACCATTTCACGTTCCATGACATTTGGTGTAAACGGTTCAACACCATGGGCAAAACTGGATAGTGTTAAGTTTTTATGCCCGGTTCCCGGATATGACAGACATTTTGCCATTACAGAGCTTTTCGGAATTGAAATGATTAATATTCCGATGACAGAATCAGGACCGGATATGGAACTTGTTAAGAAGTATGTGGAGAATGATGAGGCTGTTAAAGGAATCTGGTGTGTACCGAAATACTCAAATCCGCAAGGCATCACATATTCCGATGATACAGTTCGTGCGTTTGCATCATTAAAACCGGCAGCGAAAGATTTTAGAATTTTCTGGGATAATGCATATGCGGTACATGATTTGTATGAGGAACATCAGGATACTCTGCTGGAGATATTGTCAGAATGCGAAAAGAATGGGAATCCGAATATGGTTTATGAATTCTGCTCCACTTCTAAAGTAAGTTATGCGGGAGCAGGAATCGCAGCAGTGGCATCTTCCAAGGAAAACTTAGAATGGATGAAGAAGACAATGACGATTCAGACAATCGGTTATGATAAAATGAATCAGCTGCGTCATGTCAGATATTATAAAGATATTCATGGAATTCAGGAACAGATGAAGAAACATGCGGCATTGCTCCGTCCAAAATTTGAGGCAGTCCTTGAAATTCTTGACCGGGAACTGACAGGACTTGAGATCGGAACATGGGTAAAACCAAACGGCGGATACTTTATTTCTTTTGATGCAATGGAAGGTTGTGCAAAAGAAATTGTAAAGAAATGTAAAGAAGCAGGCGTTATTTTAACCGGTGCAGGTGCAACATATCCATATGGAAAAGATCCGAAAGACTCTAATATCCGGATTGCTCCGTCTTTCCCGACACCGGAAGAAATGGCAGAGGCAACCAATATTTTTGTTCTGTGTGTGAAATTAGCAAGTGTTGAGAAACTTCTTGCAACGAAGGCATGACTATGGTTAAGAAATATGAACGAATAGACAGACAGTTAGTCGCAAAAGGCAGTATTATTGATTATTATCATGATATTATGAAAATACCGAATGGAAATACTGCAACCTGGGATTTTGTAAATCATAAAGGAGCTGCTGCGGTTGTTGCGGTGAAACCGGACGGTAAGGTGATTATGGTTCGTCAGTATCGGAATGCTTTGGAAAGAGATACGCTGGAAATACCGGCAGGCGGATTAAACGCGGATGAAACCATGGAACAGGCAGCAATTCGGGAATTGAAGGAAGAAACAGGATTTGTGGCAGGAGAGGTTTCTTTCCTGATTTCCATAAGAACGACCGTTGCTTTTTGCAACGAGAGAATTGATATTTATCTGGCAAAAGATTTGGTGCCCGGAAAGCAGCATCTGGACGAAGATGAATATGTGGAAATAGAAGAGTATCCGATTGAGGAACTGATACAGATGATTTATGAAGGAAAAATTCAAGATTCCAAAACAGTCTGTGCTTTGATGTGCTATTATCATCAGTATTGCAGATAGGTCATATATTATAGGGAGAACGTTTCGGGAGAAATTGATGACTTCTGTGTTACAGAGGAAAAACAAAATGGCGGAACAGTTCTTCCTATTTTTGTTTTTCTTTATATTGGGAATTGCAGGTACTGTATTTGCGTGGAAATTGCATTGGTACGAGGAACTCCTTTCTGTGGATGACCTGGCAGCGACAATGGAAATGCAATGGAATTATCGGACGCTCCTTGTACAATGCCTTTTAAAAAGAGGAGGAACTATTCTGTTTTATGTTTTGATTTCCCACACAATTCTTGGGATTCCGATTTTTCGTGTAATGACGGCGTGGTACTCATTATCGATCGGGATTCTGATGGAGGCGTTGGCACTTCAGTATGGGGTTTGGGGAATCGGAGTATTTACGGCAGGAATTCTTCCGCACTATCTGTTTTATATACCGGCATACCTTTTGGTGTACCGGGGATGTTTAAGAACACGCATAGAAGGAGGAAAGGGGGTACTCCTTTTTTTGACAGCGTTTGGAGTTGTCATAATTGGAAGCATAACGGAAAGTTATGTCAATCCATTTCTTCTAAAGAATTTTTTGAAATTATTTATTACCTAATTTTACTATATCTTGTACAGCACAAAAATTACGTTGTCGATATCTTGTGGATTGCTAAAAAAATGCAGAAATTCGGCATTTTTACGGCAAAATTATTCGTTGCTTTTCTCGAAAATTCTGATTATAATGAAATCTAAGCGATGCCCAAAAGGTTTTGCGATTACGGGGGAAGGGTTTTTTAGAAATATGCAAAAAGAGATTGACGCTTTTATTTCTTATTTACATAATGTCAAAAAAACCTCTGCCAATACAGAATTATCTTATCAGAGAGACTTAAGAAAACTAAAGACGTTTTTGGAAGAAAAGGGAATTACAAGCGTTGAGAAAATTACGTCAAAAGATCTGGAAGAATACATTGCTGCAATGGGAGAGGAGCACTTTAAACCGGCAACGGTATCCAGAAATATTGCCTCTATAAAGGCATGGTTTCACTTCATGGTAAAAGAGCAGCTTGTAAAAAGTGATATTTCCACGTCACTAAAATCTCCCAAGATTGAAAAGAAAGCACCCGCTATCTTGACGATGAATGAAGTTATCACGCTCTTGGAACAGCCGTCCAAGGATACCCCTAAGGAAACCCGTGACAAAGCCATGTTGGAACTCCTTTATGCGACGGGAATTCGTGTGTCGGAATTGATTTCTTTAAAGCTGGAAGATTTAAACTTGCAAATGAATTATATTATTTGCCGGGATGAGCATAAGGAACGGATGATTCCGTTTGGGCTTAAGGCAAGGAATGCATTGATTCATTATCTGGACAGTGCAAGAGATGCACTTATTATGGACAGGAATTCACATGTATTATTTGTAAATTGTTCCGGTCAGGCAATGAGCAGACAGGGATTCTGGAAACTGATTAAGTATTATGCCAAAAAGGCAGGAATTACGGCAGATATTACACCACATACCCTGCGCCATTCCTTTGCGGCACACCTTGTGGAAAACGGAGCGGATTTAAGAAGTGTACAGGAAATGCTTGGGCACTCCGATATCTCCACGACTCAGATTTACGCAAACATGAACCACAATCACTTACGTGATGTATATACAAAAGCGCACCCAAGAGGTTAATTCAAAAGGGAAAGACCTTTTGAATAAAAAAAGTCCATCTTTCGATGGACTTTTTTATTACCGATATTTATTCATATTCTGCAATATCGTAAATCAGGCGCTCCGTATCTTCAAATCCAAGACAGGGATCGGTGATGGACTTACCATAGACGCCGTCTCCGATTTTCTGACATCCTTCTATCAGATAACTTTCAATCATAACACCTTTTACCAATTTATGAATATCAGAACTTAATTTTCTGCTATGCATTACTTCTTTTACAATCCGGATCTGCTGGATATAGTCCTTGTTCGAATTATTGTGATTAGCATCGATGATGCATGCAGGATTTTCAAGATCACGCTCATTATAAAGTGTTAAGAGGGTGTTTAAATCTTCGTAGTGATAATTGGGAAGACTTCTTCCGTATTTGTTAACTGCACCACGCAGAATTGTATGAGCAAGCGGATTGCCCGAGGTTTTTACTTCATAACCGCGGTATGTAAAAGAGTGGCTGTGCTGTGCTGCATATACGGAATTCAGCATAACGGAAAAATCGCCGCTGGTAGGATTTTTCATGCCGGACGGCACATCAAAACCGCTGACGGTCAGACGATGCTGCTGGTCTTCTACAGAGCGGGCTCCGATTGCTACATAAGAAAGAATATCGGAAACATATCCCCAATTTTCCGGATAGAGCATTTCATCGGCACTTGTAAGACCGGACACATCCATTGCACGAATATGCATTTTACGCATGGAAATCAGTCCTTGACGAAAATCCGGTTTCTTTTCGGGATCCGGCTGATGAACCATTCCTTTGTATCCGGCACCTGTTGTTCTCGGCTTGTTTGTATAGATTCTTGGAATCAGAATCAATTTGTCTTTCACCTTTTCGTTTACTTTGCTTAAACGTTCCACGTATTCACAAACGGAATCTTCATGGTCGGCTGAACAGGGACCGACGATTACCAGAAATTTATCACTTTTTCCGGTAAAAACATCGCTAATCATTTTATCACGTTCTTTTTTTAACTCCTGTAAATGCTTGGGAACCGCGAATTCGTCACGGATTTCTTCCGGAGTGGGAAGTTTTTGAATGAATTCGAAACTCATCTTAATGACTCCTTTGTATATCGTTCAGTTTTACTGCAATCAGTATTCTATCATAGAATTTTCGGAAATAACATCAAAAAATGAAAAAATTAATATTGCCGGTATTTATTCAGGCATAACGTACATACAAGTGCAGAAAACACCTGACTTAGCAAAAGACCGGCGATATATCCGTTTATTCCGATTTTGGGGACAAGGAAAAAAACAGAAAGAATACGAATAAAGAGTGCACCGATATTAATCAGAAAAGTGGTAAATGTTCTGCCGAGTCCGTGCAGGATACTGCCCAGAGTGGAAGTAATATACAAAAACGGACAGATAAAACTGAGTCCGCAAATAAAACTGCCGGCAAGTTCGCTTTTAAATAAAAGAATTCCGGCGGTTTTCCCAAAGAAAAGAAAAAACATCGTGCAGACGATACCGAGTAACGAACAGTATGTAATGGACTTTTTTATGGCAGCAGCAATTTTGCCATTCTGGTTTGCAGCCTCTGCTTCCGATACGACAGGAAGAAGAAGGACACCAAGAGAATTGGTGATTGCACAAGGAAACAGAATGAGGCTTAGAGCCATTCCGGTCAGGACGCCGTAGGTACTCAGAGCATCGGATGTACTCATTCCGTATTGACGAAGCTTTTCCGGAATATAGATAGCCTCCACACTTTGCAAAAGATTGACAATAATTCTGTTTGCCGAAAGAGGAACAGCCATGACCATGATGTGACGAAATACATTCCGATAGGAATTTTTGCCAAGCATAACTGAATCAATTTTTGTGCCGGTTGTCTCAAAACGGTAGAATCTGGTAAAAATAAAAGTAAGGGACAGAAGTAAGGAACAGAGTTCACCGGCGGCAATTCCGACGGCAGCAAGTGTAATATCCGGTTGATAATTTCTTTCCAGTAGAAGATAATAGAGAAAATAGACACTTCCGACCCGGACAATCTGTTCGCATAATTGTAAGAGGGCCGGAACCTTAGCATTTTTGATTCCGTAATAATATCCGTTAATACAGCTATGGATTGCAGAAAACGGAAAGGATACGGCAAGAATCCGCAAAAGAGGAGCCGTACGCGGCTCAAACAGAAACCCGGTGGCAATCATATCCGAAAAACGGTAGACGAAAATTCCTGTCAGGCATGATAATGACAGGGAAACTATGATACTGACACGCAGATATTTCATGGAGGTACGATAGTCATGGGTATGCGGTTCGGATGCCACATATTTGGAAATGGCGGTCTGGATACCGGCGCAACAAAGCGAAAAGGTAAAAGCAAGAACGGGAGCTACAAGCTGGAAAATTCCCATTGCTTCCTCGCCAAAAGCATGAGAAATAAATATTCTGTTAAAAAAGCCGATGATTCTGCTGACAAATCCCGTAACGGTCAGAATGAATGTGCCCATTACCAGAGAATTACGAAAGATATCGGGAAAATAAGCCTTCTTCATGAGATACCTTACAGAAGATATTGATTTATTTTATGCAATTAGAAAAGTTGACAGAACAGGTATGTGGTGCTATATTGAAAATACTCAATTCACATCAATATACTAGGAATTGAAAGGAGCAAAGATTTATGGGAAACATCATTTATCTTGATAATGCAGCAACAACAAAAACAGCTCCGGAAGTGGTAGAAGCAATGCTTCCGTATTTTTCGGAGTGTTATGGGAATGCAAGCAGTATCTATTCACTGGGAGCAGAAAGTAAAAAAGCGATTACCCGGGCACGGGAAACGATAGCAGATGTGCTTGGCACAAAAGCAAATGAAATCTATTTTACGGCAGGCGGATCTGAATCGGACAACTGGGCATTAAAAGCAACTGCGGAAGCGTATGGAACAGACGGTACGGATAATGCTGCCGGAGTGCGAGGCCATATTATTACATCAAAAATTGAGCATCATGCCATTCTGCATACATGCGAATATCTGGAAAAACATGGATTTGAAGTGACATATCTTCCTGTGGATGAAAACGGCCTGGTTTCTCCGAAAGATGTAGAGGAGGCTATTCGTGACAATACCATTCTGATTTCTATCATGTTTGCCAATAATGAAATCGGTACAATTGAGCCGATTAAGGAAATCGGGGAAATTGCAAAGAAACATCATATCCTTTTCCATACCGATGCAGTACAGGCATTCGGACAATTGCCGATTCGGGTGGATGATTTAAATATTGATATGTTAAGTGCAAGCGGACATAAATTAAACGGTCCAAAAGGCATTGGTTTTCTTTATATCAGAACCGGTATCAAAATCCGTTCTTTTGTGCACGGAGGACAGCAGGAGAGAGGACGTCGTGCCGGAACGGAAAACATAACCGGTATTGTCGGATTGGAAGCAGCAGTTAAGCGTGCTTACCGCATTATGGAGGAAAAGACCAAAAAGGAAATTGAACTGCGGGATTATCTGATAAACAGACTGGAAACAGAAATTCCATATTGCAGATTAAACGGAGACAGGGTGAAACGTCTTCCGAATAATGTAAACTTCAGCTTTGAATTTATTGAAGGAGAATCTCTTTTAATCAAACTGGATATGGAAGGAATCTGTGCATCCAGCGGTTCTGCATGCACTTCCGGTTCTCTGGACCCGTCCCATGTGTTGCTGGCAATCGGCCTGCCACATGAAAAGGCGCATGGCTCTTTAAGACTTACATTAAGTGAAGAGAACACAAAGGAAGAGATTGACAAGACAGTGGAAGTGATTAAACAGACGGTAGAATATTTAAGAAGTATGTCACCGTTATACGAAGATTTTTTAAAAAAGCAGAGGAGTTAAATTATGTATAGTGAAAAAGTAATGGACCATTTTCAAAATCCGAGAAATGTCGGTGAAATAGAAAATGCAAGTGGCGTCGGAACTGTAGGAAACGCAAAATGCGGTGACATCATGAGAATTTATCTGGATATTGATGAAAACCAGGTAATCAGAGATTGTAAATTTAAAACATTCGGTTGTGGGGCTGCCGTTGCAACAAGCAGTATGGCAACCGAACTTGTAAAAGGAAAAACCATACAGGAGGCGATGGAAGTTACCAATAAAGCGGTAATGGAAGCACTTGACGGGCTGCCGCCTGTAAAGGTACACTGTTCTTTGCTGGCAGAGGAAGCAATTCACGCTGCACTCTGGGATTATGCCGAGAAAAACCATATCGTGATTGAGGGACTGCAAAAGCCCAAATCCGATATCCACGAAGGCGAAGAAGACGAAAAGGAAGAATATTAGGATTTATGGGAAAAAAGGTAGTTGTCGGAATGTCGGGAGGTGTGGATTCTTCGGTAGCAGCATATCTTTTGAAAAAGCAGGGATATGATGTAATCGGAGTGACCATGCAAATCTGGCAGGACGAAGAGCAGGCGGCGATAGAAGAAAACGGCGGATGCTGCGGACTTTCTGCGGTTGATGATGCAAAGCGTGTGGCGATGCAGCTTGAAATCCCACATTATGTCATGAACTTCAAAAAGGAATTCAAAGAGAATGTGATGGATTACTTTGTGGATGAGTATCTGCATGGCCGTACACCCAATCCCTGCATTGCCTGCAACAGATATGTAAAATGGGAGTCACTGTTACAACGAAGTCTTTCTATCGGAGCCGACTATATTGCTACGGGACATTATGCAAGAATTAATCGCCTTCCAAATGGGCGTTATGCGATAAAGACGTCGGCAACCGCTGCAAAAGATCAGACATATGCGCTTTTCAATCTGACCCAGGAACAGTTGTCTCATACCCTGATGCCTGTCGGAGAATATACCAAGGAAGAAATTCGGAAAATTGCGGAAGATATCGGTATTACCGTGGCACATAAACCGGACAGTCAGGAAATTTGTTTTATTCCGGATCATGATTACGCTGCCTTTATTGAGCGGGAAACAAACGGAAATGTTCCTCCGTGCGGAAATTTTGTAACAGCAGACGGAACAGTGCTCGGAACCCATAAAGGGATTACACATTATACAATCGGACAGCGTAAGGGATTAAATCTTGCGATGGGACATCCGGTATTTGTTACACAGATACGACCGGATACAAATGAAGTTGTCATCGGAGAAAATGAGGATGTGTTTACCAAAGAACTGTTTTGCGACCATCTGAATTTTATGGGAATAGAAGACTTAAAAGAGAAACGCAGGTTGTTAGGTAAAATCCGCTATAGCCATAAAGGAGCCATGGCATGGGTGGAACGGATTGAAGAAGACCTGGTGCGTTGCACATTTGAAGAACCTGTCAGAGCGGTTACGCCCGGACAGGCAGCCGTATTTTATGAAAATGATTATGTTGCCATGGGAGGAATCATAAGAGGATGATTTCATTTTTTTCAGCACTGATTTTGTTTGGCGGATTTTATGATTGGAGTGTTGCATTCATCGCAATCCTGATGATAGCGGAAATATTCTGGCGTTATCGGAAGGGAAAACCGATTTTTCGCAGGGAAAAGAATTACTTTTTGCTGATTCCCGTAATACTGTTTTTATGGATGATATTGGTATCGTTCTGGGCGGTAGATTATGCGGAAAATCTGCTTGGAGTTCTGCGAGGGGCAGCACTGCTTCTGTTTTTGTACTTAAGTTTTCAAATGGAAGAGGAGGAAAAAGAACGAATCTTTACTCTTCTTCCTTATTTTGCTGTAGGAATGACAGTAATTGGGCTGTTAAGCCTTTTACATGAAAATGCCATGTCTTATTTTTGGAAAGCCGGGAGATTCGGAGGATTTTTTCAATATGCAAACACGTGTGCCTTGTTTTTGTTGATTGCAATCATCCTTTTGACAGACCGGCTTTTTCAGGTGCCGGGGAAGGGTCGAAAAAAGGTTATTGACATCACTGCAGTAGGGATTCTGTTTGTGGGAATCATGCTGACCGGCAGCAGAAGTGTTTTTATACTTCTCCTTTTCTTCGGAATTTACCGTTGCATAACGAATAAAAAATTGAGAATCCCGTTTGCGGTGACAATCAGTGGCTTTTTAGCCATTGCATACGGATACATGATGATAGCGGGAGACAGGCAGAATATTGCCCGTATCTTTACGATTTTCAGTTCAAACAGTACATTATTCGGAAGAATTCTATACGATTTGGATGCAATATCCATATTATTATCACATCCGTTCGGACTGGGATACATGGGATATTATTACATACAACCAAGTGTACAGACCGGTGTTTATACGACACGATTTGTCCATAACGACTTATTGCAGGCAGGAGTAGACTATGGTGTCGTAGCAATCATCCTCATTCTCTTATATTTGGGATATCAGATTATAAAAGGAAATCAGGATAAAAGAAAAAAGGAAATTCTGATTATGATTCTTGCGGCATCGCTTGTTGATTTTCACTTACAGTATCTGGGAATGTTGATGCTGCTTTTGCTTTGCTGTGATTTGGGCGAGAAAAAGGAAACAAAAAAGAAAAAGGAACTGCGGGAAAACTATATTTTCCTGACGGGAGCAGGACTGTTTTTTCTGTATATTTCAATTGCATGCTTTGCTCACTACAGAGGAAATAATGACAGAGCATTGCTGCTTTTCCCGGATTATACGGAGGCACAGATTGAGAAAATGATAAGTGCTGAAGGTAAAGAAGAAGCCACCGGATTGGCAGACAGTATCCTTTCCCATAACCGATATGTTGCAGATGCCCACCGTATTAAGGCATATGTGGCATTAATGGACGGGGATTATATAAGTGCAACAGAAGAAATGGACCAGGCAGTTTCCCTGAAAAAATATGACATCACAATTTATCAGGAATACGACGGTTTGCTGGACAATATGATTGCTTTATGCGAAAATATAAATGATATCCAAGGGGAAGAAAAACTGCTACAAAAGAAAGAGGAATTACCGGAACGTTTGAAAGCGTTGGAAGAAACGACAAGCCCGATTGCTTTCAAGTTGCGTGACAAACCAAAGTTCACGTGGTAATCGAAAATTTCATAAGGTAATGATGGTAAAGTGGCGGAAAAACACAAAAGTACGTGTAACTCCGCCATTTTTTTGTGGGTAACGCTGGTAAAAGTAGCGGGGAAACACAAAAGTAGGTGTAACTCCGCCATTTTTTGTAAAACAACACTGGCAAAAGTAGCGGGGAAACAATAAAACCGGAATATATCCTCCATACCGTACAAATAAGAGCGAAACCGAAAAAATTACAGAAAATACACCCAATTGCTGGACAATAGGATTGCTCTATGCGAAAATATGAATGATAAGCAAGGGGAAGGAAAACTGATACAAAAAAGAGGATTACCGGAACGTTTTACAAAATCTTATCTTATGGAGGGACGGATATGAGAAAACTAGCCATGCTTCTTGCAGCAGTACTTACATTTGAGTTGGTTGCTCCGGCTACAGCTTATGCACAGCCGGCAGACTACACAAGTGAAGTAGTGGCAGAGGAAACAACTACTGAGGAAGAAACGACAACCTCGGAAGAGACGACAACGGAGGATGCGACAACCGAAGAGGAGACAACAGAGGAAGAAACTACAGTAGAAGAAACAACGGAAGAGGAAACACAGGAGGATTCTGTTTCGGATAATTCTGTTTCCGAAAATGAGATTCTTGCTGAAACACCACTGAAAGACGTGACGGCATTATCAGGGGCAGAGTTATATCTTGAGCCCATTTATTATAAAACAAAGGATGGCTATCCGTTAGTAGCGTCAGTAGTGGTTCCGATAAGTGGAACTTGGCAGACAAACTTCACTTTTAAATCTCTTACTTTGTCAATTGATGGAGGAGAAGAGAAGGAACTCACCGTGAATAAGACAACAAAGCAAGGACGTAATTATAATAACGGCAGTTATGAAAGTTACAATGTTGGTTTTAATGCCGGATATGATGCTTCCATTACGGAAGGAACACGCAATTTAACCTATACGGCAGTGATAAATGACGGAACATATGATTATTCATTCACAATATCAAAAAAAGCGGATTTTGTGGATGATAGAACAGCTACCGAGAAAATTTATCCACTCAGTAGTTCCGAACATACACAGTATATGATTAATACTGCCGGTAGCAGTATCAAGATGATATATGAAGGAATCAATGCAACAAGCAATTCCGAAACCATTAAATCCCTGCAGTTACGCGAACATAAAACGGGCAAAATGTTTTCCGTGACATTCTCGACTGACTCAGAGTGGAGAACTGTTGCGAAAGACACATATGATGTCAGATATCAGCCACTGGGAGATGGCAACGGAAATATTTGGCCCAATAGTATATTTACAGGAAACGGCATAGTCATATATGAGTATATAGATGCTGTTTTAAACAGTACCATACCGGAAGGAACGTATGACCTTGTTTATACAACCTCTGCCGGGAAGAAACATATTTTGGAAAACCGGTATCAGGCAGTTCATAGTGCGGTTGTTGATTATTCAATCGAGAATATGCACCATGCAGATAATACCGGAGATTATATATCCGTATATGTGTATGGACTGAATATTAAAGAGAATAATGCACCTGTTTTCTATCTGCCGGATGACATGGATACACCATTAACCGAATATGATATGGGAGACGGAGTCTGTGGTATGGACACTGCAGGAGAGTGGGGTGCTACGTTTACGGTAAAGAAAAAGGACCCCAAAGCGGCAGTCTGGGCACTGAGTGATGATTATACGATACTTACGGCTAAAATGAGCGGAGATGTAATTTATGAAAATTTTAATTCGTACAACAAAGAATCCATGCAATACTACTATTATGCAGGCATCGGATACCGTATAGAATATTTTGAAAATGAAAAACAATGTGTGAGAATATATCTTTCAAAAGAATATGTTAAAGAGGGCGACACAGTAACGGTGACTGCTTGTCACTATTACGATTATACTCCTTATGGGGAGCATGCAGTAGTACAGAATAACGGCTATGAGTATTACATAG
>JAQXIR010000004.1 GCA_029007885.1 Lachnospiraceae bacterium
GGAAGCACCGACACCCCACATACAGTGAAGCCAGCTCATGTGTCTGCTTGCATAGTGAAGCGCAACATAGTTATTGAGAGAAGCATCCACACTTCCGGCACCGAGACCGTAAGGCACTGCCCAGAGGCAAAGGAGCCAGAAAGAATGCGTGATGGAAAATCCGAACAGGGAAACGGCAGTCATGGCAACACTGATTGCAGTGATTTTACCGGTTCCGAGTTTGCGGGTGAGTCGGTCACTTTGCAGACTCGACAGGATTGTTCCGACGGAAATAATCATGGAAATGATACCGGCATAAGAAACCGGAACATTAAATTCCGGATACATGGCAGGCCATGCGGAACCTAAAAGGGAATCGGGGAGACCGAGACTGATAAAAGATAAATAAATAACAGCTAATAATAACGTAACCATCTTGTATTCCTCCTTGTTTTGCAATATGATTATATCAGCGAAGTTGCTGATTTTATAGGATAAAATTACCAAATTTATATGACAATATCTTCAAAAGGAGAAAATGAATGGCACTGTCGCCTTGCAATACCGTTACAAATGAACAGGGAAGAGAATTGGTGAATCATGGAACGGCATCTTTTCCGATTGCGTGCTATCATGATGATTTATCACGGGAAGAAGTCCCGTGGCATTGGCATGATGAACTGGAACTGATACTGGTGACAGAAGGAAATGCAGTGATTGCGGCAGGAACGGAAAAGCACATTGTGAAAGAAGGGAATGGATTTTTCATCAATGCAGGTGTCCTGCATGCTGCATGGAGATATCAGACAAAAAACTGTCGTTTCCATTCGGAAGTGTTTCATCCGCGGCTGGTCGGTGGAAGCATTGACAGCATTTATTGGCAGAAATATTTAAGACCGCTTATGGCAGATGCATCAATTGGCGGGATTTACTTTGACAGAACGGTAGCATGGCAGAAAGAATGCCTTACCATGTTGGAGAATGCCTGGCAGGCATGTACAAAGGAAAGCAGTGCGTACGAATTTCTCGTCAGGGAGAATCTTTCCCGGATTATTTTCTCCATCGTAAACCACCATACGATGGCGGAAAACAGAATATCCGAAAAATCAGTGCGGGATGGCGAACGTATGAAGGCAATGTTACAGTATATTCATGAACATTATGCGGAAGAAGTCACGACTTCTCAAATTGCGGAAAGTGCCATGATCAGTATCAGCGAGTGCCTGCGTTGTTTCCACAACATGATTGGGACGACGCCGATACAATATTTAAAACAGTACCGGATTTCGTGTGCCGCACAATTACTGACAGACACCGACCGAAAAATTGTCGATATCGGAATGCAGAGCGGCTTTCAGGATATGAGTTACTTTTCAAAGACATTTAAGGAAATGAGAGGATGTACACCGGCCCAATATCGGAAAGCGTGCCGGGAACAGGGAGCATAGATGAAATTTTTATTGGTAGGAATTAACGCAAAATATATACATTCCAATCCGGCGGTATATTCTCTTGCGGCATATGCCAAAAAGCAGACAGACGCGGATGGAGAACCGTTAAAAAAGCATATCGAGATTGCAGAGTACACAATCAATCAGAATCCGGAAGAGATTCTTTCGGATATTTACTGCAGAAAACCGGATGTGATTGCATTTTCCTGTTATATCTGGAACATCCGCCTTGTGGAAGAACTGATGGAAGAACTCCATCAAATCAGAGAGGATTTACCAATCTGGCTGGGAGGACCGGAGGTTTCTTTCCATACCCGGGAGATGTTTACCCGCTTCCCGTATCTGACCGGCATCATGGTCGGAGAAGGGGAAAAGACATTTGCACAACTGCTGCAGGCTTACTGTGACGACAGTCCGCTCCTTATGGAGGATTTGGAAAAGATAGCGGGAATTGCTACCGTAAACGGCCTCACAAAAGAACGGGAATGCATGGACTTAAATGAGATTCCGTTTTTCTACGAAGACCTTTCCGACTTTGAAAACCGTATCATTTATTACGAAAGCAGCAGAGGATGTCCGTTTCGGTGCAAGTATTGTCTTTCTTCGATTGAGAAGAAACTGCGTTTTCGGAATGTGGAAACGGTAAAACGGGAATTGCAGGTTTTTCTGGATGCCAAGGTGCCGCAGGTAAAATTTATTGACCGTACATTTAATGCAAATCATGAGCATGCGATGGAAATCTGGCGGTATATCAAAGAAAATGACAACAATGTTACCAATTTCCATTTCGAGATTTCGGCGGACCTCTTACGCGAGGAAGAGATTGCACTCTTACAGACGATGAGGCCGGGACTGGTGCAACTGGAAATCGGCGTACAGTCTACGAATGCTAAGACAATCGCGGCAATCAACAGAACCACAGACCTTACAAAACTTGGCAGGGCAGTCGCAAAACTTGGGGAAAAGGAAAATATCCACAGGCATCTTGATTTGATTGCGGGACTTCCCTATGAAGATTATGAGAGTTTTCATCAGTCGTTTAACGATGTTTATAACATGCATCCTCAACAGTTGCAGTTGGGATTTTTAAAAGTACTAAAAGGCGCCGACATGGAAAAACAGGCGCAGGAATATGGTATCGTGTACCGGAAACAGCCGCCGTATGAAGTTTTGTATACGAAGTGGCTTGACTTTGCGGAAATGATACGACTCAAACGAATCGAGGAAATGGTGGAACTTTTTTATAACAGCGGGCAGTTTGCGACAACAATCCGCTTTATGGAACAGTTTTACAAAGATCCCTTTTTGATGTATGAAGAACTTGCAGAATATTATGAAGAAAACGGATATCTTGCAACAGCATCAAAACGGGCGCTGCATTATGAAAGATTTCTTGCATTTGCAGCAAAAAAAGATCCGCAGAGGATAGAAGTATACCGGGAACTGCTGACATATGACTGTTACCTTAGGGAAAATATGAAAACGAGACCGGATTTTTGTAATAAGCAGGATACTTACAGAGAAATCATACATGATTTTTATAAGACGGAAGCCAAGCAGATGAAAAATCTGATGCATTTGGAATTCTTCCGCTATCCCGTATGGGAAAATTGTGAAAAGAAGGTGGAAGTACCTTTCAAAGAGGTACAAAAAGTCATCTTTGACTATCGGGAGAGAAATCCCGTTACAAAAGCATGCTGCGTAATCATAAGCAAAGGAGAAAACCAATATGGCATCTAAGAAAGTAACTGAAATTTTAAATGCACTCGATAAAGAATACGGAACAGAGTATAAATGTTATTTGGACCACGAGAATGCTTGGCAGCTTTTGATTGCAACGATTTTGAGTGCCCAGTGCACCGATGCAAGAGTCAATCTTGTGACGAAAGATCTTTTTGTCAAATATCCGAGCGTGCAGGCATTTGCAGATGCCAACCTTAAGGAACTCGAGAAGGATATTCATTCGACCGGATTTTACCATAACAAAGCAAAAAATATCATTGCATGCTGCAAAGACCTTGTCGAAAAATTTGACGGCGAAGTACCATCAGGGATTGAAGAACTGACATCCCTTGCCGGAGTCGGACGGAAAACGGCAAATGTCATCCGGGGAAACATCTACCATGAACCGAGTATTGTCGTGGATACGCATGTAAAGCGGATTTCCAAAAAACTGGGTCTTACAAAAGAAGACGATCCGGTGAAGATAGAATTTGATCTTATGAAAAAACTGCCGAAGGATCATTGGATTATTTACAATATTCATATCATTCGTCTTGGCAGAACGATTTGTAAGGCAATCAATCCGCAGTGTGAGGAATGCTTTTTAAAAGAATATTGTGATGCATACCGGAAAGGAAAGAAATAATGGTCACGGATTTTGTATCTCTTGATCTGGAAACAACAGGTTTAAATCCCAAGGAAGATGCGATTATCGAAATCGGAGCTGTAAGGTTTCGGGACGGAAAAGAAGACAAAGTCTTTCAGACTCTGCTAAATCCCGGGCGCATCATACCGCAAAGAATTACGGAACTGACCGGGATTGCACAAAAAGATATCGAGGAAATGCCGCACTTTGCAGATATTCAAAAAGAACTCCTGGCGTTTTTGGGAGATGATATTCTGATGGCACACAGTGTGTTGTTCGACTATTCTTTTTTAAAACGCGCGGTTGTCAATAACGGTGGTGTAAGTAATAAAGGAAGCGACACGTTCGAAAAACAGG
Source organism: Lachnospiraceae bacterium (assembly GCA_029007885.1). Classification (GTDB taxonomy): domain Bacteria; phylum Bacillota; class Clostridia; order Lachnospirales; family Lachnospiraceae; genus RGIG8767. The sequence continues at coordinate 4,156 of JAQXIR010000004.1, forward strand.
GGATTGATACGTTAAAGATTGCAAGAAAATTTTTGCCGGATTTGGAAAGCAGAAGACTCTCTTTTCTATGCGACAGATATAACATACCGATAAAGGCGCATCGTGCAGTGGAGGATGCGAGAGCAACAGGGATTTTGTACACAAAGCTGGCAGAGGAATTTTTAAAGGATAAGCCGGAAAATGCAAAGGATTTTATGCCGGTTTTACTTAAATATAAAGTGAAAAAAGAAGGGCCGGCGACGCCGGCACAAAAAGAACGGTTATATAAACTTTTGGATAAGCATAAACTGAAAACAGAATACGATATCGGACAACTTACGAAGAATGAGGCAAGTCGATATCTGGATAGGATTTACGCAGAGTACGGACGATAGGCCCACTCATGGCAGAGTTTAAAGTTTCGGCGGTCAGAATGAGATGTTTGATTTGATCAAAACGGCCTTCTTCCGCATAAATGGAAGCGGCAAGATAATAACTGGCACTGACATCGGTTCTTGTTTTGATGGCAAATTCCAAAATGGAAAGTGCTTGGCTATGATGGTTTAAATCGTATAGCCGTTTTGCCCAATCCTGCAGAATGCGGACCATAATGGTGTAGTTCTGATCGTACTGGGAGAGCGGTGTGATATTGGCGGTACCATAAGCAAGTTTTAAATCGGTATTGCTGATTCCGGTAAAATTGACAATTTTTTCCCCGGAGAGTTCCTTCAATTCCCGGATGCATTGTGCAACGGTTTCGTCGGAAGTTTCCAAATCCATCGGAAGCGTGTCATACGGAATGACGATATAATCGAGACAATCCAATGAACGTTTCCTGACAAGGTTGGCTCTCTGCTCTTTTTCCCAAAATTCCAGATCGGATTTTCGACGCTTTTTTTCGGCTCTTTTTGTGAAGATGGTAAAGTATATGATAAAGACGATAAAACTTGCAAAAATGGGGAATCTCATATATAATATCCTTTCAGTAACAGTTGACCTTTTTCGTATATTTTGTATAAAGGAAGGATGCAAAATATGTTTAATATGAACAATAGAAAAACGCGTAAAATCATCTCATCCATTATCATTATTCTGCTGGTACTTGCTATGGTAGTTCCTTTGATTACATCTGCATTATTGTAACATATTTTGGTCGAAGTAGAAATAGAGGAAGAGGATTATGAAAAAATTTTGGAGAGGACTTTTTTGTGTTGCTGCGATTGTATCGGTGCTGATGCCTTCCATGCATGCGGAAGCAAAAAAGGGAGAAACACTTCATCAGGGAATATGGATCGGATCGGTAGATGTATCCGGTATGACGCAGGCACAGGCTCAGGCAGCCGTAGAGGATGCCGTAGAGAATTCAATGAACGCCACGATTACCTTGCAGTGTGTGGGAGAGCATTCCGTTACGGTGACACCACAGCAGCTTGGTGTGACATGGGCAAACACGGATATTATAAAAGATGCTGCAGCAATCGGGAAAAAGGGAGATATCGTTTCACGTTATAAAGAAATGAAGGACCTTCAGTACGAAAACAAAGTGCTTCCGATTACATACGAATGTGATAAAGAACTGATTACTGCAATTATTGACGAAAAGTGCGACGGCTATAACGAGGAAGCAAAAGATGTCAGTCTGATCCGGGAAAACGGCGTCTTTAAGACAGTCGGCGGAAAAGCAGGACAGATTCTTGATAATGAAGCAGCAAAGACACAGATTTACGAATATCTGACCACCAAATGGGACGGAACGGATGTTACGTTAGAACTTCCTATCATCGTAGATGAACCCAAAGGAAGCGAAGAAGAACTTTTAGCTGTAAAAGATATTTTGGGTTCTTATACCACAAGTTATAAAACCTCCAGTGCTGACAGAAGCGCGAATGTTTCAAACGGATGCCGCCTTGTCAACGGCACGACGCTTTATCCGGGAGACACATTTTCCATGTATGATGCAATCAAACCGTTTACGGTAGAAAACGGGTATCGTATGGCGGGCTCTTATTTGAACGGAATGGTTGTGGACAGTTTAGGCGGCGGTATTTGTCAGGTATCTACGACACTCTATAATGCGGTTCTGTTTTCCGAACTGGAAATCGTGGAGCGGAATAATCACTCGATGATTGTCAGCTATGTACCGGCATCTGCGGATGCGGCGATTGCGGAATCATCGGGAAAAGATTTTAAATTTAAAAATAACAGTGAATATCCGATTTATATTGAAGGCATTACAACTGATGATAAACATATTACCTTTAATATTTACGGTGTCGAAACAAGACCTGCAAACCGCAAGGTGACGTTCCAAAGTGAGATTTTAGAGACGATTACGCCGACTTCGGAAAATATCATTCAAAGTGCTTCGCAACCGGTTGGATTTGCAAATGTTCAGTCTGCACATATCGGATACAAAGCACGCTTGTGGAAAATTGTAACGGTAGACGGAAAAGAAGAAAGCAGAGAAATCGTTAATAAGAGCAATTACAAAATGGTTCCGAGAACGGTTACGGTAGGAATTGCAACCGATAATCCGGAAGCATATAATCAGATACAGGCAGCAATTGCAACCGGAAGCATCGATCAGGTGAAGGCAGTTTCGGATGCATGGGCAGCAGCGAACGCAGCAGCCAATGCGGCAGCGCAAGTACCGGCAGAATGATGAAAATTTTGTGAGAACAAAAGGAATTTGGTTATGAAAACAGGAAGGATACCGGAAAACGTTTTGAAACGTTCCGTGTTGAAACAGATAAAACCAAATAACGATATTGTATTAAGAGGCGCAGCTGTAGGGGCAGACTGCGCTTTTATTCGTATGGGTCAGGATGTTTGTGCGGCGGCACAGGGAAGTACTTTTTATGAAAAGAAACATGCTGTTTCCCATGCGATGCATAAAGCCGCCAACAATCTTGCGGCGGGGGGAGCAGTCGTCCGTGCATTTGAACTTCATCTGATGCTTCCTGAGGATACTTCTGAACCGGATTTGAAACAAATGATGGCAGAGGCACAGGAAACGGCAGTAACATTAAATGCCGCCATCAGCGGAGGCCATACGGAAGTTCTTCCGGCGATTCAAAATCCTGTGGTTTCCGTTACGGCACTCGGTTTCGTACCGGAAGGCATGCAGACAAAAAAAGAAGTACGGATTGGCCAGGATATTGTTATGACAAAATGGATTGGCCTTAGCGGTACTTCGTATCTGGCAAACGAAAGGGAAGCGGAACTTTTAACAAAGTATCCTGCTTACTTTATAAAAGATGCGCAGGCATTGGAACAATACTACTCAGTCATTCCGGAGGCCGCCACCGCCATTAAGTCCGGCGTCAGTGCGATGCACGATGTTTCGTCAGGCGGTGTATTCGGAGCCTTATGGGAACTTGGTGAGCATGCAGGCGTTGGACTTACAATTTCATTAAAGAAGATACCGGTAAAACAGGAGACGATAGAAGTCTGCGAGTTTTTCGACCTAAATCCATATGAACTTTCTTCGGATGGTGCGATGCTAATGATTGCAGACGATGGATATGCACTGACAGAAGCCTTGTCACGCGAAGGAATTGCGGCGCAGGTCATTGGAAATGTGACTGCGGGCAGGGATAAGGTCATTATCAATGAGGAAGAGAAAAGATTTCTGGAACCGCCCCGTACCGATGAAATTTATAAAATTAGGGATATTTTTGAAAGGAGTCAGTTATGAGAGAACAAATTTTACAGATTATAGAAAAGAACAGCCGTGTGGGAATTGACGAGCTGGCAATTATTTTAGGCGCTGAAGAAGTGGATATTGCAAACGAACTAAAGAAAATGGAAGAGGAAGGTGTAATCTGCGGATATCATACATTAATTGATTGGGAAAAAACAAATATCGATAAAGTATCCGCTTTGATTGAGGTGCGTGTAACGCCGCAGAGAGGACAGGGATTTGACAACATTGCAGAACGTATTTACAAGTATCCGGAAGTAAATGCCGTATATTTGATTTCCGGCGGATATGACCTTTTGGTCAGCCTGGAAGGAAAATCCTTAAAAGAAGTTTCTTCGTTCGTTTCGGATAAACTTTCCACACTCGACAGTGTGCTGAGCACAGCAACACATTTCATCCTGAAAAAGTACAAAGACCACGGTACGATTCTTGGGAAAAAACATGTTGATACAAGAGAGAAGGTTATGCCATGAGAAACCCGTTATCAGATAAAGCAGTTGCATTAAAACCCTCCGGAATCCGTAAATTTTTTGATGTGGTCAATGAAATGGAAGATGCCATTTCATTAGGTGTAGGAGAACCGGATTTTGATACGCCGTGGCATATCCGCGATGAGGGTATTTACTCTCTGGAAAAAGGAAGAACATTTTATACATCCAACGCAGGTCTTCCGGACTTAAAAAAGGAAATCTGTATGTATCTGAAAAGAAAATATCATGTTTCCTATGATTATCATACGGAAACGATTGTAACGGTCGGCGGTTCGGAAGCAATCGACATAGCACTTCGGGCAATGATTAACCCGGGCGATGAGGTGTTGATTCCGCAACCAAGTTATGTTTCTTATGAGCCGTGTGCCATCTTAGCAGACGCAAAACCGGTTATCATCAATCTGAAAGCAGAAAATGAGTTCCGGCTTACGGCACAGGAACTGCGGGATGCGATTACCGATAAGACGAAGGTGCTGATTTTACCGTTCCCGAACAATCCGACGGGAGCTATTATGGAGCGGGAAGACTTAGAGGCGATTGCAGAAGTTATCTTAGAAAAAGACATATTTGTCATTTCCGATGAGATTTATTCCGAACTTACTTATAAGGGCGAACATATTACGATTGCTTCTCTTCCGGGTATGCAGGAGAGAACCATTTTAATAAACGGATTTTCAAAAGCTTTTGCCATGACGGGATGGAGACTCGGATATGCATGCGGACCGGAACCGATTATTACACAGATGATTAAACTGCATCAGTATGCAATCATGTGTGCGCCGACTACAAGTCAGTATGCAGCTATCGAAGCACTCCGCAACGGAGATGAAGATGTAAAACAGATGCGTGACGCATACAATCAGAGAAGAAGATATCTGATGCATGCTTTTAAAGAAATGAAGCTTCCGTGCTTTGAACCGTTTGGGGCATTCTACGTATTCCCTTGCATCAAAGAATTCGGAATGACGAGTGAAGAATTTGCAACAAGATTCTTAAATGAAGAAAAAGTTGCTGCCGTTCCCGGTACGGCATTCGGAGACTGCGGAGAAGGATTTTTGCGTATTTCCTATGCATATTCTCTGAACAATCTGAAAATAGCAATCGGCAGACTGAAAGATTTTGTGGAAAGACTGCGCAAAGAGCAGCAGGAAACAAAATAGCGGGAGAAGATATGAATATTGTGTTACACCAGCCGGAGATACCGGCAAATACCGGAAATATAGGTAGAACCTGTGTTGCTACAGGTTCTACCCTTCATTTGATAGAGCCGCTTGGCTTTCGCTTGAATGAAAAAGAAATCAAACGTGCCGGAATGGATTACTGGGAACATCTTGACGTACGCCGTTATGTCAATTTTGCGGAATTTCTGGAGAAAAATCCAAACGCGAAAATCTGGATGGCAACAACGAAGGCAAAACATGTTTATACCGATGTTTCATACGGACCGGATGATTATATTATGTTTGGAAAAGAAAGTGCCGGAATTCCGGAAGAAATCCTTCTGGAATATGAAAAAACCTGCATACGAATCCCGATGTTAGATAAGATTCGTTCTTTAAACCTGTCTAATTCGGTTTCCATCGTATTGTACGAGGCACTAAGACAGAATCATTTTTCGAATATGCAGCTTGAAGGAGAACTTCACAGACTGCATTGGAAAGAATAGAAACACTTGTATTTTTACAGGTTTCATGATAAACTCCAAAAGATAACAGAATAGGAGAAAGATAAGGTGTCCGGTGATCCTTTCGGGATAGACCGGGTGAAAAGGGAAACAGGTGAAAGTCCTGTACGAACCCGTCGCTGTAAGAAAAGAGCATTTTGAAACATGCCACTGAATTGAAAAATTTGGGAAGGTACAAAATGTGATGAGACTCAAGTCAGAAGACCTGCCTTGTCTTTGTACTTTTATATGCCACGCGGAATTGGTATCGGTACACAGATCGGTTTTAATCCTAAGACCGGTCTTATTCGGTACGGTCTTCTGCGTTAAGCGGGAGGCTTTTTTTGTCGGATAGGCAAAGTATAAAAGTTCCGATTCTGAATATAACATATAACAGCTTAGAGGCAGAAAAGGAGACACTATGGAAAAAACAAACAAAAAGAAAGCACTATGGGGGATACTTGCGGTTGCAGTAGTTGCTGTTGCAATGATTGCCGCTTATATCTGCTTTAAACCCGGAACAAGTGCAGGCGCAAAAGAAGTTACGATTCAAGTAGTTGATAACAATGGAGAAACAACTTCTTATGATGTGAAGACAGATGCTGAGTATCTGAAACAGGCGATGGATGAAGCCGAGGGTCTTACCTATTCGGGAGATGAATCCGAATACGGAATGATGGTAACAACCGTAAACGGTGTTCAGGCAGTATACGATACCGACGGTGCGTATTGGGCATTTTACGTAAATGATGACTATTGTAATTACGGAATTGAGGAGCAGCCGGTAAATGATCAGGATACCTTCAAGATTGAATATACGCCTGCACAGTAGCGATATCGCACTGGTCGGCATGATGACAGCAACAATGGAGGTAGGAAAGTTTGCACTTTCCTACCTCCCTAATATTGAACCGGTCACACTTTTTATTATTCTTTACACGCTTACGTTCGGACCGGTTGTTTTCTATGCAATTGCAATTTTCATCCTGCTTGAGGGACTTTTGTACGGCTTTGGATTATGGTGGTTTTTCTACCTTTATATCTGGCCGCTTCTTGCACTTTTGACACTTCTTTTCAGAAAGCAAAAGTCAGTCTGGTTCTGGACTGTGTTTTCAGCCATGTTCGGACTTACTTTCGGAGCGATGTCCTCCCTAATCACATTGGTACTAAGCGGTCCTGCGGCAGCATTTGCTTATTTCATTTCAGGAATCCCGTTTGACCTTTTACACGGAGGCGGCAACTTTGTTTTGATGCTCGCAATGTATAAACCGTTACGAAAGGTTTTAACAAACATCAATCATCATCTTCGTGATAAACGACAGGAAGAGAGAAGATAAATTCCGTCCCGACGCCTTCCGTACTGATGACATTGATATGTTCGTTGTGTGCCTGAATGATTTCTTTTGTGATGGAAAGCCCGAGTCCTGTTCCTTTCTTATCCTTTCCGCGGGAAAGGTCTGTCTTATAAAAGCGGTCCCAGATTAGTTTCAGACTGTCTTTCGGAATACCGATACCGCTGTCTTTTACGGATATAAATATCTTCTGATGTTTTTCCGTTGTCTCTATCTTGATGGAAGAATCGTGGTGGGAAAATTTAATTGCATTATCCAAAAGATTATAAAGAACCTGCTGGATTTTTCCCATATCCGCTTTTACATACATCACATCACCGGTCAAAATAAGATCAATGGAAATCCGTTTATTGAGTAGCGTTCCTTCGAAAGAGGCGATGGTGTTACGGATTACCTGATTGATATCAAAAATCGTAATGTCCAATACCATTCCCCTTGTATTAAGATTGTTCAGTGTTAAAAGACTGTTGGTCAGTTTGGTGAGTCGTTCTGTTTCATTTAAAACAATTCCCAGATATTTTTCATGCATTTCCGGCGGAATCGTACCGTCTAACATGGCCTCCAGATATCCTTTGATGGAGGTTAACGGAGAACGGAAATCGTGCGATACATTGGCAATAAATTTCTTCTGTCCGTCTTCTCCTTTTGCAATTTCACTTGCCATATAGGAAAGCGCGGCTGCAAGATATCCGATTTCATCTTCGCTTTCTACGGTAAATTCGTAATGCATGTTACCGGAAGCATATTCCTCTGTAGCAGTTGTGATTTTCCGCAGCGGAATGTAAACAAACTCGGTAAAAAACAAAAGAATAATTAAAGAAAGCAGAAAAAGTATGACTAACATGATGTAGGAAATGGAAAGCAGACTTTCTCTCGAAGCACGCAGAGCACTCATCGAAGTATGAATGACAACGTATCCTTTGACTTTGAAGTTACTCGTAATCGGCGCAAATACACTGAGCATTTCTTCATTAAAAGAATCAAAAAAGGTGCCGGTCGTATAGTAAGAGCCCGCAGTAACGGTCGGATCAAAGTTTTCCACAACAACTTCATTATTAACATCTATCGGCGCGGAAGAATCCAGAATCATACGTCCCGAAGGGTTGATAATCCAGATTGTGGAATTCAGATAAAGATCAATGGCATCCAACTGCTTTTTTACCGTATCCAGCGATATTTCATTGTTATACAGATCGGAAGCATATGTATTGGCAATCAGAGTCGCTTCTTTATACAGGGCATCCGCCTTTTCGCGCTTCAAATGCTCCAGCGTCATACTGGATACAAACGTTGCGACAACGATAAAACCGAAGATTCCGAAAATCAGATATGCCAGACAAAACTTCAGATAGAGGGTTTTCCTCATGCTCTCACCTCAAATTTATATCCGATACCCCAGATGGTTGCAATTCTCCAGGATTCGTGGTCTTTGATTTTTTCACGAAGACGTTTGATATGTACGTCAACGGTACGCGTATCTCCGATATATTCATATCCCCAAATCTGGTCTAACAACTGTTCACGCGTAAAAACATGATTCGGAGAAGATGCTAAGAAATACAAAAGTTCCAGTTCCTTGGGCGGCATGTCGATGACATTTCCCATATAAATCACGGAATAATTGGTCTGATTGATGGTAAGGTCCGGATATTCCACGCATTTTACGGCAGGGTCGGAAGTGCTTTCCGGAGCTGCTTTGTATCTTCGAAGGACAGCTTTGACACGTGCGACCAGTTCTTTGGAATCAAACGGCTTTTCCATATAATCATCGGCACCGAGTTCCAATCCGAGAACTTTATCAAAAACTTCTCCTTTTGCCGACAACATAATAATCGGTGTGGAATATTTGTTGCGGATTTCCCGGCACACCTGATAGCCGTCAATGCCCGGAAGCATAAGGTCGAGCAGAACAAGATTCGGGCGAAAAGAGTCCATGGAAGAAAGTGCAGATTCTCCGTCATTGACAATCAGCGTTTCGAAACATTCCTTTGTCAGATACAGGGAAATCAGTTCTGCAATATTATTATCATCATCCACAATCATAATTTTTTGTTTTATTGCCATAGAAATATCATCCTTTCTGCCTGCAAAACAGACCCAAATAGTTTACATAGGTTATTTTTCTTTAAAGACTGCAATCGTAACACCGGCATCTCCTTCTCCGTATTCTCCGAGACGATAAGATGCAACATATTTTGTCCGTTTCAAATGATTGGACACGGCATTACGCAACGCGCCGGTACCTTTCCCGTGGACAATTCTGACACTCGGCAGATGCGCAAGGTAAGCATCGTCCAAATATTTATCCAGTAGCGAGATTGCCTCATCCACAGTTTTGCCGAGCAGATTGATTTCGGGAGAAATACTGTAGGATTTTGACATTTTGAGTTTTCCGGCATTTGTTTTCTGAAACGATTTTTTATTATCGGTTTCTTCGTCAATCAGAATTAAGTCACGGATATTGACGTTGGAACGCATGATTCCGCACTGTACAAAAAGATTTCCCTTCTGATCCGGCAGGGAATTTACGGTTCCTTTTAAGCCCATGGAAACAATTTTGACACTGTCACCTAATTTTAGCTGTTCCGGTTTTAACGGCTTACGGACAGGAGTTGTTTCTTTTAATGATAACTTGCTGTTCGTGGACTTGATTTTACCACGGACTTTTTCACGCGATTTTTCTAAATCTTTCATGGAAGCATTTGGGCCGGCCTTCTGGAAGGTGCGGATTGTTTCATCCGCAACATCTTTGGCATCCTGTAAAATATCACGGGCCTGTTCATTTGCTTCACGTAAAATACGCTCTTTTGTCTGTTCAATCTTATCCTGTTTGCTTTGCAACTGCTGTTTTAAGGCAGCAATCTGTTCTTTATAAGCGGCGATTTCTTCCCGTTCGCGCTCAATCGTGATACGACTGTTTTCCAAATCGGAAAGAAGGTCTTCAAAACTTTCTTTTTCTTCCGTAATCTGTTCTCTGGCAGCCACAATCAGTTCATCCGAAAGTCCGAGACGGCTCGAAATGGCAAATGCATTACTTTTTCCCGGAATGCCGATTAACAGGCGGTAGGTAGGAGAAAGCGTCTCCACATCAAACTCACAGCAGGCATTTTCCACGAACGGTTTTGACAGGGCATAAACTTTCAGTTCACTGTAGTGTGTCGTTGCCATGGTACGGATTCCGCGTTCGTGCAGGTGGTTTAAGATTGCAATGGCAAGTGCGGCACCTTCTGTCGGGTCCGTTCCGGCACCAAGTTCATCGAAAAGACAGAGCGAGTGGGCATCTGCCTTGTCCAAAATCGTTACGATGTTTTTCATGTGAGATGAAAATGTAGAAAGATTCTGTTCAATGCTCTGTTCATCTCCGATATCGGCATAAATCTCGGTAAATACCGATAAAACAGAACGGTCTGCAGCCGGGATATGAAGTCCTGCCTGCCCCATTAATGTCAACAGCCCGACGGTTTTCAACGATACGGTTTTTCCACCGGTATTGGGTCCCGTCACAATCAACAAATCAAAGTCTTTCCCGAGGCGGATATCAATCGGAACAACTTTCTTAGAGTCTAAAAGAGGATGACGTCCTTTGCGGATATCAATGACATGCTCCTCCGTAAAAACCGGCTTTGTGGCATTCATCTCCATTGCCAGCAATCCTTTTGCGAAAATGAAATCAAGCGTTGTCATTAATTCCTGATTTTGGGAAATCTCTGCAATATGTTCTGCAACTGTCCCGCTTAAAGTAGCAAGGATAACTTCGATTTCTTTTTCCTCTTCCAGGAATAATTCCCGGATGCGGTTATTAAGTGTAACAATGGCAGACGGCTCAATAAAAAGAGTAGAACCTGTCGAAGACTGGTCATGTACGATACCGGGAACTTGTCCTTTATATTCCGATTTTACAGGAAGACAATAGCGGTTGTCTCTCATCGTTATAACGGCATCCTGTAAATAGGTGCGGTACGACCCGTTTACCATGGAGGTCAACTGACTGTGAACCTTATCATTTGTCTGGGCAATGCTTTTACGAATATGTTTCAATGTTGCAGATGCATCATCTGCAATTTCTTCTTCGGAAATAATGCATCTTCGAATTTCTTCCGACAGCGGAGTAAGCGGTGTGAGTGCCTCAAAATAAGAAGTAAGGCTGTCTGTAATATTTTCACTTTTATCATTGTATTTGGAAATGCCGCGCCCATAGGATTTCATTCTGTTTACATTTTCCAAAAGAGCGGCAATTTTTAGCAATTCCGGAACGGAAAGGGAAGCTCCGATTTCCAAAGACTTTAAGGAGACACCAATCGGTTTGTTGCCTCCGAAAGAAACGGAATCATTTTTAAACAGACGATTCAACGCATCCTGAGTCTCTTCCTGCTTTTGCAAAATGGTTTCCAAATCGGTATAGGGAACCAGTGCAAGACATTTTTCTTTTCCGAGAGGAGAAGAAGCTTTTAGCACCAGTTTTTCTCTTATCTTATCGTATTCCAATACGCGTAATACTTTCTGATTCATACATACTCCTTGATTCAATGGATACCGTTAAAATCATATCATACTTTAGCGGAAAATACCATGTTAACATGAGGAGCTTATTTACAAGAATCCCCCAATCATTTATACTGGATAAGTAGTTTTTTATGTTTTGTTTGAAGGAGAAAAACAGAGTGGAAGACTTTGAACAGAATCAGGATTTTGAATATATAAAGGAAAGAATGAAAGAACGTCCGGTCAATAAAAAAAGATTGATACGGCGCATGGTCATAACGGCCTCCATGGCAGTTGTTTTCGGTGTACTGGCATGTTTTACCTTCTTGGTTTTAGAACCGGTTTTCAGCAATTTTTTATATCCGGAGGAAGAACCGCAGGCGGTTGAAATCCCGGAAGACACAGACGAAATGTTACCGGAAGATATGATGATTGTGGAAGAAGACAGCACTGTAAAACCGGAAGAGACAACAAATAAGGATGATGAAGTTTTAAGTGACTATAAACTTCTGTATCAGAAAATTTACGAACTTGCCAATAAAACAATGAAGTCCATGGTGACGGTAACCGGAGTTTCGCAGGACATTGACTGGTTTAACAATTCCTATGAGAACAAGGGGCAGACATCGGGGCTGATTGTTGCCAATACGGGAAGGGAAATTTTGATTCTTGCGGATGAAAAAATTCTCGATAAGGCAGAGGATTTACATGTAACCTTTTCTGACGGGACCACCGCTGTGGCTTCCGTAAAACAAACGGATGCCAATACGGAACAGGTTGTCATTGCGGTGCCGGTTAATCAGATTGGAAAAAGCACCTTAAACGTAATTGATGTAGCTTCCCTCGGAAATTCCAAATCCACAAGTCTTCTGGCAACACCGGTGATTGCATTGGGAAGACCCTACGGCAACACCAAATCCGTTGCCTATGGCATGATTACTTCCAAAGGGACTGTGCTAAATCTGATTGATTGTAATTATGAACTTTTGACAACCGATATTTACGGAAGTGAAGAGGCGAACGGAATCCTGCTGAATTTAAACGGGGAAGTCATCGGGATTATCAATCAGAAATATAATAAGGATGAAGCAAAAAATCTGATTTCGGCAGTCGGAATTTCCGAACTGAAACGGACAATCGAGCGGATGTCGAACGGAAAAGAGATGGCGTATCTTGGAATTAACGGTACCGATGTAACGGGTGAAGCAAATACAAGTCTCGGCGTACCTCTCGGAGCATATGTTACGGGAATTGTGATGGACTCTCCTGCTATGAAAGCGGGAATTCAGAGCGGAGATGTGATAACCAAGATTAATGAACAGGAGATCCTGTCATTTTCACAGTATGCGGCTGCAATTGCAGAATGCCGCCCGGAGGAGACAATCACCGTAACCTTAATGAGACAGGGACCGGAAGAGTACCGGGAAATAACACTTTCCATTCCTTTGGAAAAACTAAAATAGAAGATCAGGAAAGAGTGAGCAGACGATGAAATATTTAAAAGATTACAGAGACGGCGACAGGGTATGTGATATTTATCTTTGCAAATACAGACAGGCAGCCGTGACAAAGAACGGAAAAAGCTACCTGAATGTGATTTTACAGGATAAGAGCGGCACGCTGGATGCTAAAGTATGGGACCCGAACAGTGCCGGAATCGAAGAATTTGATGCGATGGATTATATAGAAGTATGCGGGGATGTAAGCAGTTTTCAGGGAGCACTCCAGATCAGCGTAAAACGTGCCCGCATCTGCAGAGAAGGAGAGTATAATCCGGCTGATTATCTGCCGACTTCGCAGAAAAACATCGATGAAATGTACAAGGAACTGCTGGAATTTATCGCAAAGACAAAAGACCCTTATTTAAAAGAACTGCTCGAATCTTTCTTTGTAAAAGATAAAGAGTTTGCACATCGATTTAAAAGTGCTTCAGCCGCAAAATCGGTACATCACGGTTTTGTGGGCGGACTTTTGGAACATACTTTAAGTGTAACAAAACTTTGTGAATTTTACTGTAAACAGTATCCGATGCTAAAAAGAGACCTTTTAATTACGGCAGCAATCTGTCATGATATCGGAAAGATCAGGGAGATTGCGGCATTCCCGGTTAATGATTATACGGATGACGGTAATCTTTTGGGGCATATTGTTATGGGCGTTGAAATGGTTGGCGAAAAAATACGCACCATTGACGGATTCCCGCATGTGCTTGCAGGAGAACTGAAACACTGTATTTTGGCACACCACGGAGAATACGAGTATGGCTCCCCGAAAAAGCCGGCGATTATGGAGGCAGTCGCATTAAACTTTGCGGATAATACGGATGCTAAGATGGAGACCTTTACGGAAATCCTGCAAAACACCGACCAGACAGACTGGTTAGGATACAACCGTCTGTTTGAATCGAATATCAGGATGACGAGAATGGATTAAAGATATGGAATGGAAAAAGAATGATGTTTTTCAGGTTACGATTACCGATATGGGATCGGACGGAGAAGGAATCGGCAAGATTGACGGCTATACGATTTTTGTAAAAGATGCCGTTATCGGCGATGTCGTAACGGCAAAAATCATGAAAGCAAAGAAAAATTATGCTTATGCAAGATTAGAGAAGGTGGAGACACCTTCTCCTTTTCGCATACAACCGAAATGTAAATTTGCAAGAAGCTGTGGCGGCTGTCAGCTGCAGGCACTTGCGTATGAAAAACAGCTGCAGTTTAAAAACAGAAAAGTAAAAAACAATCTGATGCGAATCGGTGGTTTTTCCGAAGCACTGTTAAATGAAATCACAGAAGAACCCGTCGGTATGGAAGAGCCGTTTCATTATCGCAATAAAGCACAGTTTCCTTTCGGATATGATAAAGAAGGAAATGTGATTACCGGATTTTATGCAGGAAGAACGCATTCCATAATCTCCAATACGGACTGTGCACTTGGGGTACCGGAAAATAAGCAGATTTTGGAAATGATTTTATCCTTTATGAAAGAAGAAAACATTCCGGCATACCGGGAAGAAACGGGAACCGGTCTTTTAAGACATGCCCTAATCCGTAAGGGATTTTTTACGGGACAGATTATGGTCTGCCTTGTGATTAATGGCGAAAAACTGCCTGCCGCAGAAAAACTTACAGATCGCTTAAAAACGATAGAGGGCATGACAAGCATATCCGTCTGCATCAATAAAGAACGGACAAATGTGATTATGGGTACGGATATCCGACTTTTGTGGGGAAAAGAGCGGATAGAGGACAAAATCGGAAATCTGACGTTTTCCATTTCGCCGCTTTCTTTCTTCCAGGTCAATCCTGTCCAGACACAGCGTATATACAGTCAGGCACTGCAATACGCTTCACTTACCGGAAACGAAACGGTCTGGGATTTGTATTGCGGAATCGGTACGATTTCCTTATTTCTCGCGCAGCAGGCAAAGCAGGTATACGGTGTGGAAATCATTCCGCAGGCGATTGAGGACGCTGTGGCAAACGCAGAGAAAAACGGGATTAAGAATGCAGAATTTTTCGTCGGCAGGGCAGAGGAAGTCTTGCCGCAGAAATATGAGAGCGAAGGCATTTATGCCGACGTCATCGTGGTAGACCCGCCCCGCAAAGGCTGCGACGAACAGTGCCTTGCCACCATGCTCAAGATGCAGCCGAAGCGAATCGTCTACGTCAGCTGCGACTCGGCAACACTTGCCCGCGATGCCACCTTCCTGTGCGAAAACGGCTACGAACTGAAAAAGGTACGGGCATTTGACAATTTCCCGCAGAGCGGGCACGTTGAGACTGTCTGCTTACTATCGCGTAAATAGCGTATTTACGGGCTTTGTAGGCATTTTTGAAAGAAACATATCGACTAAAAATGCGAAATAAAATGTGCATAAGAGAATAATTACAATAAATGTACTTGAGGTGTAGGACCTTTTGGCAGAGATATACAAGTTGTCTGCCGAAAGGTTCTTTTTATATTTTGGTACGCGAGCAAGTATAGGCAGTGCGCCGAAAGA
>JAQXIR010000005.1 GCA_029007885.1 Lachnospiraceae bacterium
TAAAGTTGTTGTGATTGCGCCAAGAGGCAGCAACAGTGTCGTGGGTTATGAAGAAAACAGGGAAGTTTATAAAAGAAATTTCACTTCGGGAAGACGGGATGCAAACGTGTATGAACTCGTTTTTAATGATGAAGAAGGAACGGTCATGGTTGCATTTGAACCGGACGAGAAAATGTTGGATGCAATGCGCCTGCGCTATTCCAGAATTATTATGAAATAGAGAGTAATGGATATGAGAGATAAGAGGATGGATAATCTGAAAGGCTTTCTGATTATCCTTGTCGTACTGGGACATTTTTTGGAACTGAACATGCAGCAGCCGGGCGCGAAACTCCTGTATGAATTGATTTATACATTTCATATGCCGGTATTTGTGTTTGTATCAGGATATTTTTTTCAGTATGATTTAAAAAGAATCATATCCGGACTTTTATATCCATATCTTGTTTTTCAGACGCTGTATCTTTTATTTGTGAGGCTGTTTCTAAAAATCAATACACCGATTACTTACAAGACACCCTATTGGCTGATGTGGTATCTGATGGCAATGATTGCATGGTCATTACTTACAAGGGTTCTTGAAAAATCGACAGGCATCTGTGAGGGAAGGGCAGAACATTTCAAAAAGCGTGTAATACTGTTAACGGCTGTTTTTTGTGCACTGATAGCAGGATATGGGAATATGATTGAACGGTCATTTTCCCTTTCCAGGATTCTTGTGTTTTTCCCGTTTTTTCTGGCAGGACACTTTACACCAAAGACACTTAGAGGCAGATACAGGCGTCTTACTTTGATTCTGACAGGATGTGGGATATGTTTATATACGATTTTTCTTACAAGTGTTTATGAACACACGAAATATGTATGGTTTTATGAGGCAACACCGTATGCCGCTGATGGATATTCAATTTGCTTTAGGGGCATACATATGATTACAGCAGTTCTTTTTTGCGCCTTTTTGTTTTGGATAATGCCGAATCGGGAACTTCCCTTTCTCTCAAAGGCGGGACGCAAAACGATGCAGATTTTCCTGTTGCATGGCTTTGTTGTTAAGTTATGTAAACAATACGAGGTGTTTCAGAAGGTACCATACCCTTACCTGACAGTATTGGCGATGACTTTATTGCTGGTATGGATTCTTTCTTCCGATACACTTGGAAAAATCGTAAGACCTCTTATGAGGGGACCCGGTATAAAAAGAAAAAAATGATAGCGGAGGATAATATGGAAAAAAGAAGAGTTTTTTTGATTGTTCTGGATAGTTACGGAATTGGCGAAGCACCGGACGCTGCGGATTTTGATGATGTCGGCTGCAACACGCTGCGTTCCATTACCGGATCAAAGGAATATGATACACCGAATATGGAAAAAATAGGATTATTTCATATCGACGGAGTAGATTGTAAAAATGGTCCTGACACGACAATCGGAGCATATGGCAGAATGACGGAACGTTCACGCGGAAAGGATACGACAATCGGACATTGGGAAATTGCAGGGATTGTTTCGAATGAACCGCTTCCAACCTATCCTAACGGATTCCCGCCGGAAATTTTGGCAGAGTTTTCAGAAAAGACCGGTAGAAATGTGCTTTGCAACAAACCGTATTCCGGAACGGAAGTCATCAAGGATTACGGGGAAGAACATATGAGAACCGGAGACCTGATTGTCTATACGTCGGCAGACAGTGTTTTTCAGATTGCAGCACATGAAGAAGTTGTACCGCTTGAAGAATTATATCGCGATTGTGAAATTGCAAGAAAGATTCTTACAGGAAAACATGGAGTCGGAAGGGTTATCGCAAGACCATTTAACGGAACGGCTCCGAATTTTGAACGAACAAAAGGAAGACATGACTACTCTCTGATGCCTCCTGCACCAACGATGATGGATGCGCTCCTTGCAAATGGTTATCAGACATACGGAGTCGGCAAGATTTATGATATTTTTGCAGGAAAAGGAATTGAACATACCCAGAGAATAACGGACAATACGGACGGTATGGAAAAAACAATTGCACTGCAAAAAGAGGATTTTAACGGTTTATGCTTTGTTAATTTGGTGGATTTTGACATGGTATACGGGCATCGCAACAATATCGACGGCTATGCAAAAGCGGCAACAGACTTCGATAGACAGTTAAAGATTTTTATGGATAACATGAGAGATGAAGACATCGTGATGATTACGGCAGACCATGGTTGTGACCCGGGATTTAAGGGTACAGACCACTCCAGAGAATACACACCTTTCTTGGCATACGGAAAAGATATCAAACCGGGTGTGAACTTGGGAACGAGGGATTCATTTGCGGATATTGCGGCAACAATCCAGGATATTTTTGGGGTAGAACAAATTACAGCAGGGAGAAGTTTTAAAGATGAAATTATGCGGTCAAGATAATACGGAAGCAAATCGTTTGATAGAATCTGCAAAGGAAGCGAGAGCATTTGCCTATACGCCGTATTCTTCCTTTACGGTAGGGGCGGCATTGCTCACGGAAACGGGAGAAGTTTATACAGGATGTAATATTGAAAATGCAGCATTTACACCGGGAAACTGTGCGGAAAGAACGGCTATTTTTAAAGCAGTTTCAGAGGGAAAACGGGATTTTACGGCGATTGCCATTGTAGGCGGAAAGGAAGGAGAGGAACTGACGGAAGGAACTTTCTGTGCTCCTTGTGGTGTATGCAGACAGGTGATGATGGAGTTTGCAAACCCGGAAACTTTTCGTATTTATCTAACGGACGGAACGCAGGTACGGATGTATTTGCTAAAAGAACTGCTTCCGCTTGCATTTGGACCAAAAAATCTTGAATAGAAATGTTTAGATAGGGGGTATGGATATGCGAATGTATGATTTAATCGCAAAGAAGCGCGACGGAATGGAACTGGATGCACAGGAAATTGCTTATATTATCCGGGGATATGTAAAAGGAGATATCCCGGATTACCAGATGTCAGCATTTTTGATGGCAGTATATTTTCGGGGAATGACAGAACAGGAAACCCTGATTATGACAAATGAAGTGGCAAAGTCGGGGGATATGGTAGACCTTTCTGCGATAAAAGGAATTAAAGTTGACAAGCACTCCACCGGAGGCGTAGGAGATAAGACCACTCTGATTGTAGCTCCGATTGTGGCATCCTGTGGCGTTAAGGTTGCCAAAATGAGCGGCAGGGGACT
The DNA here is from genome assembly GCA_029007885.1 of Lachnospiraceae bacterium. Taxonomy (GTDB): domain Bacteria; phylum Bacillota; class Clostridia; order Lachnospirales; family Lachnospiraceae; genus RGIG8767. The sequence goes on from JAQXIR010000005.1 coordinate 3,188, forward strand.
TGGACACACCGGAGGAACCGTTGATAAACTCGAATCGATACCGGGATATCGGACTAATCTGTCACAGGAAGAATTTTTCCGTGTTGTAAATGAAACGGGACTTAGTGTAATCGGACAGTCCGGAAACTTAACACCGGCAGATAAAAAGATGTATGCTTTGCGTGACGTGACGGCTACAGTAGATAATATTCCGTTGATTGCGGTTTCCATTATGAGCAAGAAACTGGCGGCGGGGAGTGATTGTATCCTGCTTGATGTTAAAACAGGCAGCGGAGCATTTATGAAAACACTGGATGACTCGATTGCCTTAGCACAGGAAATGGTTAAAATCGGTGAAAATGCCGGCAGAAAAACGGTGGCGCTGATTACAGATATGGATACACCACTTGGAAACTACATCGGAAACAGTTTAGAGGTTATCGAAGCAGTTGACACCTTAAATGGAAAAGGACCGGAAGATCTCACTACCGTATGTCTTCATCTTGCAGCTAATATGATGGTGCTTGCAGGAATCGGAACACTTGATGCGTGTCTAAAAAAGGCACAAAATGCCATTGAAGACAAAAGTGCATTGCAACGCTTAATTGCAATGGTGGAAGCACAGGGCGGAGATGCATCTGTGATTAAAGATACGGAAAAATTTGCAAAAGCTCGCTACATGTACGAAGTAAAAGCATTGAAAGACGGTTATGTAACAAAAATGGATACGGAAAAATGCGGAATTGCATCGGTATTGCTGGGTGCGGGTAGAGAAAAAAAGGACAGTCCGATTGACTTTTCGGCAGGAATTGTTCTTCATAAAAAGACAGGCGACGCAGTAAAGACAGGGGATGTTCTGGCGACACTGTATGCTTCGGATGAAAAACTGTTTGTTGCAGCTGAGGAAGAATATCGTAATGCAGTTACGATAGAAAAAACACAGGTTTTACGCAATCCGTTGATATACGCAAGAATAACGAAAGAAGGAGTGGAAAAAAATGACATCTGAGAAAATTGCATCTTATATTGATCATACATTATTAAAACCGTTCTGCACGTGGGAGCAGATTGATAACCTTTGCAAAGAGGCAATACAATATCATACGGCATCTGTTTGTGTGCCTTCCTGCTATGTGAAAAGAATTAAGGAAGCCTATCCTACAAATTTGACAATCTGTACAGTTGTCGGATTTCCGCTCGGTTACTGCAATAGTGAAGCAAAGGCTAAGGAAACACAGCAGGCTTTAGCAGATGGTGCGGATGAAATTGATATGGTTATTAACATTACGGATGTAAAAAATGGTGACTATGATAAAGTTGAACGGGAGCTTGCCCTTCTGAAAGAAATCTGTGGGGAGAAGGTCTTAAAAGTGATTATTGAAACCTGCTATCTGACAGAGGAAGAAAAGATTGCTATGTGTAAGGCAGTTACCAATGCCGGAGCAGACTATATTAAGACCTCAACAGGGTTTGGAACAGCAGGTGCAGATTTAAAAGATATTGAACTGATGAAAGAAAATATCGGACCGGATGTTAAGATAAAAGCAGCCGGAGGAATTCGTACGAAAGAAGCAATGGAACAGTACCTTGCGGCCGGATGCAGCCGCATTGGTTCCAGCTCCACTGCAGTTTTATTTGAATCTTAATTTTTTACTGTATTTCGGATAGAAAACAATCAGCAGGAAAGCAATCAGACTGATGAGTGAAAGCACAATGCCCGCATTCAATCCTTCCGGATAATAAGAAAGGGTAACAGTATGGCTTCCTTGTGTTATCGGAATAGCAATCATCATTTCTTCAAATAGGCTTGCCTGCGTTTTGACACCGTCAACTGTAATGGTAAATCCGGGATCATAAGGAATACTCAGAATCAGATATCCGTCTTCCTGTGCCATGACCCGTCCGGTCATCCGGGAAGATGAAAGGGAATCAATACTCATTGTCTGGGTATTTAATTGGGAAATCAGTTCGGCAAGCACATTTTCGTGCAGGATATAGGCTGTCATGTTGAGAGGATAATCTTCTTTTGCTTCAAGCATAACGGAAGAGCCGGCATCCTGATAGCCTAAATCCAAAATACGTTTATTATTCATCTTTTTAAAAGTCAAATCGCTGTTTTGCGAGTAAGCATTCAGCGTTTTGATTTTTTTTGTATTACAATATGCATAAATGTGACCGTCATAAGGAACATCAATAACAGCCCCGGAATCCGTACTTGAGGAAGGAATCTCTTCAAACAGGTCGCCGGTGGCACCGAGGCGTTTTGCCAAAAGATTTTGACGCTCAACAGGGTTTAGCATTTCTTCCCATTCCTCTTCCAAATCCACTTCTTCACCCTCGTCAGTATCAATGGCACGATCTTCATTGATGACACCAAAAGCGGTATTTTGATCTTCAATCAGCGTTTCTGCATCTTCTCCATTGGGATTAATCATAAATCCGAGTGGAATAGTGTATGTGTTTTCATACAGATAAATGCCGTTCATTTCATTTACTAAAGTATAAAGACTGTCAGATTCTTTTTCTTCTTTACTGTAAAAGTATTTCGCAGAAAGAAGAGCACCGGTAAAAGGAGTTGCTCCTTCATAACTATAGAATACCTTGCTGTTTTTTAGACCGTAACGGTTATAAAACGCATTGACAAGTCCGTTGGTTGTTGAAGAAAATAACGAAGCAGACGGATAGCTTTGTAACATGCCGTCATTGTTTGTGACACGGGTGTCTTTTTCATAACGGTAAAATTTGTCACTTTCCGTATTTGCCTGTTTCTCATACAGAACGTGATAAGTTTCGTAGTTTTTCAGATAGTTTGTTCTGGAAACGGTAGGAACACTTGTTAAGAGCATATTGCTGCCGGATTCCAGAATAATAATCAGTGCGGTAAAGAATGTCAGAAGTTTCGGGGTAACCGTATGATCCCGGTATTTATGAAGCAGTATTGCATACATGATAAGAAAAGCAGCACTCAATAAATAGGTACGATACGTAAAGGCATCATCGGTAATCAGTTTCTGACATAGAACGAGAAAAATCAATACACCGAAAAAGACACAGGAAATCTCCGTTTTGGAACTCTCCCGTACATGAAGAAACGCTTCAAAGCAGACTGTAAGCAGTAACAAAATATAGAGAAAAGATTGTCTGCACGGTAAAGAATCCGGATAATTAAATCCATGCCAGAGAAACGTCAAGGTATTTGCGGAAAAACTGATTAACAGTACTGCCAACAAAACAAGATTTCCTATTTTTTTCCTGATTGGAATGTTTTTGCAGGTAATATAGAGAGGAAACAAAAACAGAACTGCAACGGAGCAGTAGATGTTCGGCCAGTGATCCAGTCCGGTTTCTACGGCAACATCCATACAGTGCCTTGCCAGAATATCAAAGATGGAAAAATAGGTTTTTACGGTGCTCGGGAAATCGGCAGCACTGAACTTGGAAAGCTGCAATGCGGCAAGTTCCGGCAGCAGTAAAACAGCTCCCATACCACCGGCAAGCAGGGAAAAGACACAAAATTGCAGACAGGCACGCAGCTTCTTTTCTGCAAGCGGCAGCAGGACAATCAGGAAATAGAGTACAAGATAGATACAAATCATGATACAAATATAGTAATTTGACAGGATTGCAACCGCCAATGAGATACAGTAGAGTTTATACTTGCCCTCATTCACAAGCATCTCAAGCCCCAAAATAATGAGTGGCGCAAGAACAATACAATCAAGCCACATAACATTCCAATTATAGGCGGCAAGATAGCCGGACATTGCATAGAAGCATGCAAAAAAGGATATGGAGAGCCGATTTGTATTAAAATGTTTGGAAAGATAATAGGAGCAGGAAAAACCGCATAATCCGATTTTCAGTACGACAAGGTAACTCATGAATTCCATCAGATATTTTTCCGGGCAAAGAAAGGCAAGCCAGTTTATCGGACTGGCAAGATAATATGCATATAGCGCAATAAAATTAGAGCCGATACCCGTATTCCAGGAATAGAGTAGAGAATCTCCGCTTCTTAATTTGTGGAAAAATTCCGTTAGAAACGGGAAATACTGATGATACATATCAATATGCAGAAAAGAACGATCCCCGAACGGGAATATTTTATTCCCAATAAAAATAACAAGCATTGTGAAAAAGGGAATTGCAAAGGAAACTACATATAAGCGGTTTAAACGATTTTTTTTCATAAAAACTCCTTAATTTACTGAAACAGATGATAATATTGAAGAACCTGATAATCTGATAAAAGTTCTTTCCGCTTGTCAACAGAGGTCACTTTGCCGTCACCGGATGTAATCTGCATTGCGGAGACGGATGGATAATCAGGATACAGGCTGTCTAAATAGTTTTGGTATGCATTTAGCGGAATACCGGCAGTTTTCAGAACCTTTGTACCAAGATAATTCACACTCATTGCAAGTCCCGATTCTTCTGCAATATCATAGTTGGTATGAATGATAAACGGAACTTTGTACCGGTTTCGTAATTCTTCCTCCGACAAAGAAGAAACACTCTTGCCATTTAGTTTATAAATCGGTGACACAACGGAATTAGTCGGCTGATGATCTCCAAAAAACACAATGATGGTTGGTTCTTCCTGTTCATCAAAATAGGAAATAATATCTGCAAGTGACTCATCGGATTTTTTGAGCAGGGAAAGATAATTATCCAAGGCATAGGAATCAGTGTCCGTCACATGGATATCCGGTATAAAATTATCGAACTCTTCCGTATAGGAGGAATGATTCTGCATCGTTACATTGAAAAGGAAAAGAGGAGTGCCGTCTTCTTTTGCTTCATACAGTTCCTTAATCTTATCCACATCCGCCTGATCACTGATGTATTTGCGGATAATCTGCGGATTCTCAAAATCATCCTGGGAATAAAAACGGTCAAATCCAAAATGTGCATAGACTTTGTCACGATCCCAACCCTTGGCACGATAGGGATGCATAGCCAGTGCCCGGTAACCAAAGTTTTTTAAGTACGAGGCGAGGGAATCGGTTTCTGTTCTTACATATTGCTGATAGGGAATACTTCCCTGCGGCAGAAATGCCATCGTATCACCGGTTAAAAATTCAAATTCCGTGTTGGCGGTATTGCCTCCGAGTACGGAAACGTCAAGATAGCCGGAAATCG
>JAQXIR010000006.1 GCA_029007885.1 Lachnospiraceae bacterium
ATGATTATGAAACAATGATTGTAACTCGGAAAGATAATAAAAATGTAGTTATGCTTTCAGAAGAATCCTATAATAATTTAATGGAAAATGTTTATATTATGGGAAACAAAGCTAATTATGATTGGTTGATGGAATCCAAGAGACAGTTAGAAAAAGGCAATACTTCAACACATGATCTTATAGAGGTTGATGCGGATGAATAAAGTATTTACTGAGAATGGATGGAAGGATTATGTATACTGGCAGACGGAGGACAGAAAAACTCTTAAAAAGATAAATGCTCTTATAGAAGATATTTGCAGAAATGGAAATGAAGGAATCGGAAAGCCTGAAGCATTGTCAGGTAATTTAGCTGGGTTTTGGAGTAGACGGATTAATGATAAAGACAGGTTAATTTATAAGATTGACGAAAGTAATGTATATATTCTGGCATGTAAATATCAGTATAAAGACAAGTAAAAAATCAAAGACACCAACGGAAGAAAAATCTTCTGAAGGTGCTTTTTTGTTACTGTCGGTTATGAATATTATCAATAACTTTTTCTGGTTCAATTTTGTGCCATCGATTATGGATAATCGTTCGTTAGTCTGTGCTATCAGATTTTCAAGGGGAAACGAAATGTGACACCCTACCTTGGGGCTGCCTGGTCTTGGTGGGACGTAAACTTTACCAGCGTACTTTCCGGTACGGTAGTAGCCAACTGTAAGAATCTTTGCTGTTGCAGAAGATGGATTAGCATTCCAATTATCCGAATATCCAAAGATGTTCCAAGCATATACACCGGGAAAACTGAAAAAGGCATTGGAGGCAGCAGGATATGAAGTAAAGCCATTGGGCAGAGGAAATTACAAAGGTATTCCATTTGAAGAAGGTGGAGGATTCCGAATTGCTTATGGAGGAGATAGATATCTGCAGTATCATCCAGAATGCTTACCGTTTTGGTAAGTAGTATTTTTGATTGGAGGATATATGGAAGAAATAAGGAAGGGACGGCAGACCCCGACACAATCTGTCGTGCCACCTTATTCTTCAACATATGGAGCAGAAGCAATAGATATCTACAATTCAACGGGAAGAACTGCTCAGGAGTGGCAGGAACTTCTATTGGCAGATATTCTGGTCGTTAATGAAGAGAGATTATGGGTACATACTAAATTCGGGTATTCAGTCCCAAGACGTAACGGGAAAAATGAGATTGCTGCAATAAGGGAAATGTATGGATTGAAAAAAGAGGAAATAATCCTGCACACAGCACATTGAAATAGCAGTCGGAGGGAAGATTGAGTTTCGAACTCGAACATCAAAAGGCGGATTGGGAGAGGGATTCGACCTTCTGATTATAGCTGAAGGCTATGCAGTATTAGAAAGAGATGATAGTGATTCACCTGTTATTGAGGCTTATTTTATAAAAGGCACAACGCAGATTATTAGAAAAGGGGCAAAAGTTACGCAGGTAATCAAAAACAATGCGCCATATCCTTTGCTAGTGCCTATTATATTCCGTCCAGATGCGAGAAGGCCGTTTGGTCATTCAAGAATTAGTAGAACATGTATGGACATAACGAGTGCTGCATTGCGTACATTGAAACGCGCCGAGGTGTCAGCAGAATTTTATAGCTTTCAGCAGAAGTATGTCTCCTTATGTGGAACAACTACGAATGTATGCTTCGGTGTTTGCAGGAGAAACAGGATTAACATTAGACGATTTAGGGTTCCCATCAGATAACCCACCCAGTGCGGAGTCAATCAAAGCATCTCATGAAAACTTGAGATTGACGGCGAGAAAGTCTCAGAGAACATTTGGAGGTGGCTTCTTGAATGTTGGATATCTTGCTGCCTGTTTGAGAGATGATTATGCATACCAGCGGCAGCAGTTGTATCTCACAACACCAATTTGGGAACCGATTTTCGAGCCGGATGCAGCGATGTTATCTAGTATTGGAGATGGTGCAATTAAAATTAACCAGGCTGTTCCTGGATATTTCAATAAAGACAACCTTAGAAATCTTACCGGTATAGAACCGAGCAAGATGAATATTTCCGAAGTTGCACTGGTGCAACAGATTAACGAGTAGGTGATGATTGTATGGAAGATATTGCGCCTGTATTACTGAAAAGATTCAGCAGGACTTTCAAAATGGATTTGATAAGAGCAGCATGATTGAAGAATTGCATGGTGGTTGCTGTGAGTGGTGCAGAGCGCTTGCTGGAACTTATTCCTATCCTGATGTTCCAAAAGATGTATATCGTAGACACCAAAGATGCAGATGCATTGTAGAATACTATCCTGGCAATGGGAAAAGACAAAATGTTCATTCGAAAAAGTGGAAGAATTCCGATGAATATGATAAAATAGAAAACAGAAAAAATGTTGGGCTTAAGAGTTTGCCAAGAATGTTGGCAGAACATCCGAGGCGGTTAGCAGCGTATTCTCCAGATGATTTGAAAAAAGAGTTGGAAAAAGCAGGATTTGAAGTGAAACCTCTAAAACAAGGGTCATTAAAGAATATTTTGTTTGAGGATGGCGGAGGATATAAAGTAAACTTTGAAGATGGAGGTATTTTACAGTATCATCCAGAAACAAAGAGTCATCATGGCGGAGAGTATTACAAGATTTCAACTGGGAAAGGAGGCAGACATCGTTATGATAGAGATGGAAAAGAAATTAATTGATGATAGAAAAAAACTCTTAGAACAATGGTTTGCAAAAGACTTTGAAAGTGTAACGATTAACAAGGAAAAATGTTTCCGTATGCCTACAGGTGGGATATTTGTAGTATCAAAAATTCTTTCATTCAATGCATTAGTTATTGAATATGCAGAAAATATTAACGCAGCAATTAATAATGATTTTGAAGATGGAAATTTGTTTTATATGGTTGAATACGATGAAAAGGATATGTATACAAAAATGCTTCAAGAAATTGCGACATAATTAATAAATAAACTTAGGAGGGAGTTATGGCAGAACCAAGATTAGGTCGCCAGACACCCACTCAATCCGTAATATTACCTTACTATGATACTAAGGGATCAGAGGCAATTGAATTATATAACAAATCAGGAAGAATCGCTCAGGAGTGGCAGGAGTTGCTCTTGAGCGATATTTTGTCTGTCGACGAAGAAGGATTATGGGTTCATACAAAGTTTGGCTATTCCGTATCTAGACGTAATGGAAAGAACGAGATTGTAGCCATTAGAGAAGTGTATGGACTAATAACTGGCGAAAGGATTTTACACACAGCACATCGAACAACAACAAGTAGTTCTGCTTCAAAAAGGCTTGCAGATTAAGAGCATCCATTATGGATGTTCTTTTTTAGTATAAAAATTTACCGATACCACCGGGTTAAGTGGGAAAGGAGACTACAAACATGAGTGAATTTAAAGTAATCGAAACACAGGAACAGTTGGAAGAAGTTGCAAAGCTTAATTCCAAAATCAAGGGTTACGAGACCGAATCGGTAAAAACGAGAATTGCCCATGAAACAGGTTTGTCTTATGAAGCTATTGAGTTCCTGAAAGGTGATGACGAAGATTCAATTAGAAAAAGTGCTGAGAGCTTAAAAGGGCTAGTAGGCATGACAAACGTTGCACCACTAGCTTCAACTGAAGGCAGTTCGGGAGATGCAACAGATGCGGCATTAAGAAATACATTAAAAGGTTTGAAAGGAGAATAATTTATGGCAACAGAATTATCAAAAGGAAGTTTATTTGATCCTGTATTAGTAAAGGATTTAGTTAGCAAAGTAAAGGGACACTCTTCCCTCGCAGTTTTATCTGCACAGACACCAATTCCATTTAACGGAAGAAAAGAATTCACATTCACAATGGATTCTGAAATTGATGTAGTTGCTGAAAATGGAAAGAAATCACATGGTGGTATAACAGTTGATCCAGTAACAATTGTTCCAATTAAAGTGGAATGTGGTGCACGTATTTCAGATATCAGAGTAAAACGAATAAATAAATATGCCCCATATTTGCCCCATAAACTTAATTTGAAAAGTAAAAAACACCGGAAATACGCTGCTTTCCGGTGTTTTTAAAAACATATTAAATGCGGAGAAAGGGACTTGAACCCTCACAGGACTAACTCCCACTAGAACCTGAATCTAGCGCGTCTGCCATTCCGCCATCTCCGCTCGCAAAGAATATGATAGCACAAAACAATACGATTGGCAAATACTTTTTGCATTTTTATTAAATTTTTTAATGGACATTTTTAACGGACCTCAATTCCGTTCACTTCCAGATGCTCATCAATAGCGATAACAAGGCAGCGCCTTCCGTCAATTTCCCGTGTTTCTACCAGGTCGGAACGTTCTGGGTTTACCTTTACAATCACATCCGGTGTCTCAATCTGGAAAGTCCGGGTGCTGGCGATATTGGAGGCCAGTAAAGTCTTCTTCTCTCCGACATTTTCTGCGAAATCGCGGTCAAAGTTTTCCAGTCGTTCTTCAGGAACTCCACTGTGTTCCAGGAGATGACGGACATCTGATCTGGAAAGTTCCAGGGGTTCAGGAGCCTCACTGGACTCTTCTAACATCTCATTCAGATTATCATGGATATTTCGGATGGTCTCATAATCACAGGCATCCCCCAGCGTGTCGCTGATGATGGACTGAAATGTGGTCTTCTGGTCTTTGGCAGTCAGTGGAATTGTGCTTCCAAGTACATTTTCGATAAATGAAGGCTGTAATTCTTCCGGCTTTTTAGAATAATACAGAACATGGTGTATATCAGCTGTTCTGTCCTGAAATGCCGGGAAGAGGAATCCCTTGACCGGTGCTTCTACAAACCAGTCACGGATGCGGTCTTCGATGTTATTTGTCTCTGCATTGTATGTAAGTCCGGCTTTCGTAAGGTTGACCGGACAGATGCTGCACAGCAGATGTTCGTATACTGTATCAGAGGCGTCAAACATTTCCATACCGTCGGAAGATTTGCCGGGCACATCATATACAGCATGAATGAGAATGATATAATAATTCTCTCCATAGTCGTAGTTTTCAATTACTTTATCGTAAAATTCTTCAATAAGAAGATCATCAGTCAGCCTGCTGTCACGCAGTTTGAGGAGAAATTCCTGTGTACCGCCGGGAAATTCCTGTTCCAGCGGGAATTCCATATTGATCAGATTCTTGCCGAGGGTTCCAGACAGAGTATGCCGGAAAATGTCGAAATATTTGAAGCCTTCTTCTTCCGGAAGAGATAAAAAGGCTTTCTTTAATTCTGCTTTTTTCTCTTTTTCATGGTCAACGTAGCAGCCGCAGATTCGTGTGATGGCACAGTTCTCTGGTGTAAATTGTTTGCGTATTTCTAATATTTCTTTTTTGTTCATTTTTTGCACTTCCTTTTTTGGGCTTCCCCAATCTTAACATATACAAAATAGATTTACAATAGCATTGTAAACCCTTGGAAATCAAAGTATAATAATAGAAGATATATGTCAAAATAAGAAAAGAGAGGGAAAAGAAATG
>JAQXIR010000007.1 GCA_029007885.1 Lachnospiraceae bacterium
TAACACAGAGTGATGCAATCATCGCCATACCCAGTGTATACGCATATTCCGTCTTCACAAAAGAAATTTTTGATAAGAAGGTAACAAGATACTGTCCAAAATAATAGTAGTTGAGTGTCGTACCGGCAGCCCATGTATCCACGGGTGGAAAATATTCCGTACGGGAAATGTTGGTCAGGAATGCATAGTCCATCGCCTTTTCTGTCTCCGTCCCAATAATACGATTTCCCATTAGATATGTAAAAAGCAGGAAAAACAGCAAAAATCCGATTTCTGATATCAGATATCGTATCAGAACATCTTCTTTTTCTTCCGGTACTCCTTTTTTTCGATACGAAATGAGCCGAATGCCCCAGCAGATTGCTGCAACTACCAGAATACAAATAATTGCATTTCGTGCTGAGAACTTCATTATTCTAACGGAAGAAAGCAGCCACATTAAATAGGCATTCATGCACAATCCGATGACTTTTCCAAACAAATATCCTTTATTTTTGAAATTTTGAAATAAATATTCTGTCAATGGCAGGACGCTAAGTCCCAACAACAAAAGTGCCGCCCAGAAACGAACTACCGATTCCATTCCATTCTCCTTTGTTGAATGCTTATGATAAAAAGAGGTGTTCACCGCAAGCAAACACCTCTCTTTTTCCAGTTTAGAAAATCAATGCCAAAACTCCGGCACTTGCAACTCCCATAATGATTCCGGCTAAAATTACGCCTCCCATTACAGCAACCACACTCTTTTTAAAATCCATGTCTAAAATACTTGCTGCAAGCGTTCCCGTCCATGCACCTGTCCCGGGAACCGGAATCCCAACAAATAAAAACAAGGCAACGTATAAACCTCTTCCTGCTTTTGCCTGCAATTTTTCGCCACCTGCTTCTCCTTTTTTCAGACACCAGCTAAAAAATTTTCCGATAACAGGTTTATCTTTTCCCCATTCCAAAACCTTTCTGGCAAACCAGTAAATAATAGGAACCGGTAGCATATTGCCGATGATACAAACGATATATGCCGGTAAAACGGGAAGCCCAATCGCAATTGCATAAGGAACCGCACCTCTTAATTCAATGAGTGGTACCATGGAAATCAAAAATGCGATTAAATAATTTTTTAACATAATACTCTGCCTTTCAACCAATTCTGTTTCTATATACTATATCAGTAAAGCAGACTTTCTATGACTTGTCAATGTTATTTCATCGTGATATTTCCAGGAGTTTCTGCTTTAATTCCTCCTCCATATGCTGCATTTCAACTTCAGCTGCTTTTCTCTTTTCTCTTCCTTCTGCCTGAATCTTCATCACTTCATCCAACGTTGAAATTAATGAAGCGTTGGTGTTTTTTAGTGTCTCTATATCCACGATACCGCGTTCGGATTCTTTTGCGCTTTCAACTGCCGCGACCTTAAGGGTTTCTGCATTTTTCTTAAGGAGTTCATTGGTCATATTCGACACTTCACGCTGTGCTTTACTTGCCTGTTCCGCATGACTTACACCAAGTGCAAGCACCATCTGACTTTTCCAAAGAGGAATCGTATTTACAACCGTAGATTGGATTTTTTCCACCATCATGGTATCACTGTTTTGAACAAGACGAATCTGAGGTGCTGTCTGGATGGAAATCATCCTTGTCAATTCCAAATCATGAATCTTCTTTTCAAAACGATCGCAAAGTGCCTCCAAATCCTTTGCAGCCTGAGCATCTTCAGGAAGACCGGAGGTTTTGGCTTTTTCTAACAAAGCAGCAAGTTCTGTTTCTCTTGTAGTCTGAAGTTTCTTCTTACCCGCAAGAATATACATCGATAATTCTTTAAAATAGTTCAGGTTCAAATCATACATTTTATCAAGTACTGCCACATCTTTCAAAAGCTGTACCTGATGCTCTTCCAGTGCTTCACAGATTTTGGCAATATTGGCTTCTGCCTTGGAGTACTTTACTTTTAGAGCATCAATTTTATTGGCGGTCTTCTTAAAAAATCCAAGGAATCCTTTTTCTTCCTCATCAAAATTACGAAGTTCCCCAATCACACCAGAAAGCATTTCTCCAATTTCGCCCAAATCTTTTGTTTTCACATTTTCAAGTGCATCACCGGAAAAATCCGCCATTTTCTTCTGGGTTCCTACGCCATACTGCAAAATGGCATTGGAATTATGCAAATCAATCTGATTGCTGAACTCATCCACCATTTTTCTTTCTTCATCTGATAAGATGGACTCATCGAGCGGTTCCTGCAACTCCTGCTTTGGCTCCGCCTCAGTCATCATCTGTTTTTCATTTAACACTTCTCCAAACACCAACGTTGGTACCTTTTCTTTTACTTCACTCATTTTCTACTCCTTCTCCCCTTTTTCAAAGTCTGATTTTAAATATCCGTCCTGTTTTAGCATCGTATTCAGTGCTGATATGTCTGACTGTATATCCCATGCACGGTCTCGAAACAAGTCGTCCAAAAATCCTTCAAAAGCCATATTAATGGTATCTACAGATTTTTCAATTTCTTTCTTTGTATCAGAAACGTTTTTCACTTCCAGGTTCTGTTTATCCAGTTCCCTGTATGCTTCCACCAATTTTTGTGTTGTAGGAAGATAATAATGCAGCATCTTCTGCAAATCCGGTGCAAGTTCCGGACTTTCTTCAACCCTGGCAAAAATCCGTGTTACAAGGAGTTCCAGTTTATCTAACTTTTCTGACATTTCCTCTCCCGGAATTTCATCATTGCATTGGCGAATAATACGAATATATTCGCGCCCTTCTTCCAAAATCTTTGTCACCTTGCTGTCAGTTGTATCTGCTTCTTCTGCTTTCTTTTCAATCTGTGCCTGTTCATACTGATTCTGGGTCAGCATATATTGTTCATACATGGAATCGCTTGCAATAAAGCAATTCTCCTGCTTATCCATATGCGCCTGCAAAAACATCCGCTTTTTTATCATGCATTTTAAGTCTCTACGTACGAACCGTTTACTTTTCCCTGTCCTTTCCGCCAGTTCGTCAATGGAATAATAAAGCTTGTCCTTTACCAATTCCACATAACGCTGATAACGTTCCACGCGGTTTCTTACCCCTGTGCCATATGTACCAAGCGCACCGCCTGCTACCATTGCTGTTACCGGCAGCGACAATGCGGTAACTGATTCCATTCCAATCAAAATTCCCAATCCATTGTATACCGCGGTTAACGTTGCAATTCCCATAGCACCAAACCCTAACAACATACAAAATCCCCCTGAAATACTTCCGGGAGGTGTTGCACTAAATAATTTCGGATTCGGTCTCACATTGGGCTTTCCATAATAGACACTCCCATTATATCGCTCCCATTTCTGCCGTTTATTATCAGGCTCTTTTTCGTGTGACTGTTTCATTCCCTGTTGAAAACTTACGGTCGCTTCACTTACGATATCATTGATACTTTTCCCCACATCATTAAGGCTCTTTCCAACGTCGTTAGCCGCATGATTTACCGTTTCACCAATGCTTTTACTCAACTCACTGAAATCGTTTGTATCAATTGCATGCTGCACCTGTTTCTTTATATCTTCTCCAACTTGATACCATTCGTTCTTGTTCATATCAATCCCCATACAACATATATTGTATCAAGTGAAAAACATCGTTCTGTTTTTTCACTTGATACAATTATACGGGAATTTACGGCAAAAGACAATAAGTAGAAACTTAACACATCCTCTAACATATAATGGCATTACTACTCCTGTTTACATTTTAACTATTTTTCTAACGGTATTCGCTGTTCTTATCGTCAGCTTACTTCCTATATTGGCACTTGCTGTCTTAGACCACCAATTCGTTTTTTGATAATCTTTACGACTAAATGACCAAAATATAGTATCATTAAACTCTTCTATCTTTTCTAAATCTTTTTTGGGCTCTCCAATCTCGCTATATACATCAGAAAATTTAGCCGGCGGCATAATGAAAATTAAATTATCATAGATTTCTTTGTTGTCATTTCCCCACCAGTCCGGTGCATTTTGTAAAATCTCCTCAAGCGCCTCTATTGAAATAACAAAAACAGGAATATCTAATTCAAACTGGTTTTTAATCATTTCTTGAATTTGTTTTGTCAACTTCTTTATACCATCTTCATCACTGGAAAAAATCACATTACCACTGTTCAGATATGTCTTAACTTCTTCAAAAGCAAGTTTTTCAAATCCTTTCTTTAATTCTGCCATTGGCACCTTATTTTTCCCGCTTATATTAACACCTCTCAGTAAGGCAACATACCTTTTCATATCCATTTTTCCATGTATAACATTGTTCATAATGTTTTCCACTCAATGCTCCTTCTTTACGCATTTTACTGTATTCCTTGCAATCAGTATAATGCCAATTGCTATCAGCCAAACAAATATCTCAACAACAATTAAGGACATTCCACTTTTAGCTGCAAGCACCGCTACTCCATCCAAAATAGCATGCAAAAGAATTGCCAGAATAAAGAGGCATCCTTTTACTTTCTTATCTGTAGCAGCACACCAAACAATCATCGATAATCCAATCTGTGCGGTGATTGCAGCAAGACGCTCCACAGGACTTAATGCAAAATGCCAGGATGGTGTCCGGATCAAGGCATCAAACGCTGTCTGCAATGTGCCCCTGGAAGCCTCGTCTAAAGGTGCAAGAAGCGTCTGCCCCAAATTAATCATAACCGAATAAATGAGATTGTTTATCATTCCGATGAAAAGAACCATAAACAGTTCAATCCCACCATGACCAGCACCATACATAAGTGCATTATGAGTATTTCCATGCTCGTTCTTCAGCACATACCGCATTGCAAGTAAACGT
>JAQXIR010000008.1 GCA_029007885.1 Lachnospiraceae bacterium
TGGATACATGGGCTGCCGGTACGACACTCAACTACTATTATTTTGGACAGTATCTTGTTACCTTCTTATCAAAAATTTCTTTTGTGAAGACGGAATATGCGTATACACTGGGTATGGCGATGATTGCATCACTCTGTGTTACGCTGGTGTATGCATTGGTAAACGAAATCATGCAACAGCATATGGAAGCGTCAGAAGAAAAAAGTGTGCATCGTTTACGGATTATTCCGAAAGCGGCAGGAGCAATCGCATCAGCAATGGTTGCGTTTTGCGGGAATATGCATTATGTGGTTTTTGATAAACTGGTTCCAATGTTATGGGAGATTCTGCAGATTCCGGGAGAAAAACCAGCCTACTGGTTTGCATCTTCAACGCGTTATATCGGATATCTTCCGGATGTGGAAGGGGATAAGACAATATCGGAATTTCCGTGTTATTCCTTTTTAATCGGAGACCTTCATGCACATGTTATTGACATTATGATTGTGCTTACGATTCTGGGACTTTTGCTTGCATGGTACAACGTTTATAAGATAATGTGTCAGCCTCATCTTTTGATGCTTGCTTTCCTGATTGGCATCTGCAGTATGACTAATTTCTGGGATTTTCCAATTTACTATGTAGTATGCGGAAGTGTAATTTTGATCAGTAATATTTTGCACGACAAAAAAAGAGGAATTTTTGAAACCATCCTACAAGGAATCGTTATGATGATTATTATAAAATTGATATCCCTTCCGTTTTCCTTGCAGTTTGAGGCGATGATGATGGGAATCGGTATTTGCAAGACGCATTCCAAACTGTATCAACTTGGAATCTTATGGGGATTTCCGGTATTACTTGTAGGTGGATTTTTTATATCACTTATTCGAAAAAGAAAAGGGTCATGTACAGATATTTTTATTCTGCTCATGGGACTTTGTGCAGTGGGGCTTGTCATAATGCCGGAAGTGATATATGTGCGGGATATTTATGAAGCCGGTTTTCCACGTGCAAATACGATGTTTAAACTGACCTATCAGGCATTTATTCTGTTTGGAATTGCAGGCGGATATATCATTGCTAAATTTTTGCTTTTACCCGAGACAAAAACGCAGAGAAACGGGGGAATTGCAGGACTTATTTGTGTGATTCTGACAGGAGGGTATTTTTTTGCGGCATCAGGAATGTGGTTTGGAAATTATCTGAATCCAAATAATTTTAAAACAATTGATGCAAGCAGGTATTATACGGACAAGTTACCGGAAGACATGGATGCCGTTAATTGGATAAAGGAACATGTGACGAAAGGACAGCCGGTTGTATTAGAAGCAGACGGAGAGAGCTATTCGGATTATGAGCGCGTATCTGTTTTAACAGGACTGCCAACGGTTTTAGGATGGCATACGCATGAGTGGCTGTGGAAAAACGGTTATTCTGTCATTCAAGAAAGAGAAGCGGACGTGACAAATATCTATACCGCAAAATCTCTTGATACAGTGAAACAGTTGCTGGAAAAATACCATGTATCCTATATCTTCATAGGTTCGAAAGAATATGAGAAGTATGGTGACATCAATATTGATTTACTCGTACAGACAGGAAAAACGGTATACAGAAATAATAAAACTATGATTATACAGGTAATGGATTAGCGGAGAAGAAAATGATGACAATTCTATTATTGGGATATCTTTATTTGCCGGTCATGATTTTTCTGGCAGGCTGGGTAAAGACATGGATTGCTGTACCGATTATTCTGATCTTACTCTGTCTTCTTTTTAAAATGTATCGTGCATATGCGAGTGAGAACATCGCAGGAGGGGAGAAGAAATCAGAAACTTATGCGGGAAAGGTATCTGTACCGGCGTTTATCCTGATTAGTTTATTTCTGGCAGGATTTTGTATCATACTTGGATTTGACGGGACTTTTTTACAGGCAGGAGACTGGTATAAACATAATGCAGTATTAAGAGACCTGATGACTAAAGAATGGCCTGTCTACTATACGCAAAAAGAACATACGATGCTTGTCTATTATATCGGACAGTATCTTTTCCCTGCCTTAATCGGGAAAATAGCGGGAAGCTTTCGAATTGCACAAATCGCAATGGCACTTTGGGGAATTATCGGAGTGTTGCTTACATATTGGAATCTGATTCGAATTCTTCATGCAGATACTTTAAAAAAGCAAGTCAAGACACTTTTGGTATTTCTCTTTTTCTGCGGAGCACTTCCGCTGGCGCAGATTGCAGTATCGAAGATTTATCCGAGCGAAGCCGGAGAAATCGGAAACTATCACTGGCTGCTTGTTTCTGGTTTTATGATGCAATACCGTTCATCAACGGTATTGCTTAGATGGGTTTTTCCGCAATGCATTGTTCCATGGATATGTGCGGAATTGTTTCTGGAACATAAAGAAAAAATGGAGTATTATGTGTTGTTGCTTCTCCCGACTTTACTATTTGGCTCTTTTTCTTTTATCGGATTTGTCTTTATGGCAATTATCACACTGGGGTATCAGCTAATTCGCAAGAAGCGCGTTAAAAGGATAGTAAGACAGTGTTTTTCCCTAACAAATATTATCCCTCTGATTACACTGGGGAGTGTTTTCTTCTTTTACTTTTGGGGAAACATATCGACACAAAAGCCGGAATATCTTGGATTTCAAATGCAGCATTTCGGAATGAAGTATTTGTCGGTATACTTGATTTTCTGCTTTTTCATGTTCGGAATTTATGCACTTTGCGTATGGAAAGAAAACAGAAAGAATCCTGTATTTTTGTCGGCAGTGCTGCTTCTTGCTCTGATTCCTTTTTTTAAAATGGGACTATATAATGATTTCGTGATGTGTGTCTCTATTCCGGCATTATTTTTACTGGAAATATTCGTAACAGATTTTTTGATGAAACATACAAAAGATGGAAACGAGGGAATCAGAAAAGGAATCCTGATTTTATGTCTTTGCATCGGAGCATGGTATCCGCTTTGCGAAACAGCAGAAAATATAAGTGCAAAGCAGCCCGGAAATATGAGTGCCGATGGTTACAGCACTTTGACATATTTTGCTGACCGAGATAACCCGGATATCTCCGATGACTTAAAATACAATTATTATGCGTATGATTTAGACCAAAAATTCTTTTATCGAAATCTTGCGCGTAAAAAGATTACGGAGTAATTGTAACAGCATATTCTTTCGGAAAGTCGTCACTAAAGTGTAACTGATTGTCAGATGTGATAAAAACAGCATCTGCATCCGGCGTTTGATGAATCAGGGCAAGCCCCTTGGAAAGACCGAGAGAAAGACAAGTGGTACTTAAGGCATCTGCTTTTACGGAAGAATCCGTAATGACGGTAACACCGACAATATCAGTCTTGACGGGATAACCGGTATTCTTGTCCAAAATATGGTGATATAGAGTGTTGTCCTTTTCAAAGTATCGTTCATAAATACCGGAAGAGACGACAGATTTATCGGAAATGTTTATGGCGGCGGCAGTTTTACCACGGTCAGCAAACGGCTTTTGAATACCGATTTTAAACGGGACATCCTGCTTTTGCTCAATGCAAAGTACATTTCCGCCAAGATCGATAACAGCGCTATTCACATTTTGAGACAAAAGATATTCTTTTAAGCGATCGGCAATGTATCCTTTTGCAATAGCACCGAGGTCAATCCCCATATTATCCCGTGCAAATGCGACTTTGTTCGGTTCCTGTAACAGGATATCATCGCTGTTTAAGAAGGGAAGGACTTCTAAGATGGCAGCATTATCGGGAACCTTGCTTTCTCCTGAAGAAAAATCCCAAAGAGAAGTAAGAGGCTCCATAGCAATGTCAAAAGCGTCGTCAGACATTTGGGAATACTCCTTACCGATTTTTATTAAGTCATATAATTGCGCAGAAACAGTGTAATAGCCGTTGCTATCCTGCGTAAGCAGACCATGGTTTAGCCGATATAGTTCACTTTCGGCATCGGTTCGGCTGAAAATTTTCTCATAACGATCGCATATGGAAAGGCATTCATCGAGAAGATGTGTATCATTTGAATCGTAAATAGTGATGGAAATCATCGTATTAAGACAATAAGAAGAGACAGAAATCGGATTAGAAGATCCGGATGGAGAACAGGCGGTAATTCCCAAACCGCCTACTAATATGAATAAAATGAACATACAATATAAACATTTGCAAGAAAATCCGCAAAATAAGTCGAAAAAATGCATAACTAACGTGCGAAAATGCAAGAAAAATTTCATAATGAATTAGAATCCCTTCATTTTGATTAACATAATTCTAACATGACGCCGATTATTTACAAGTATTTATTTTCTGTGATATTCTGTAACATAAAGGAGCGAATGTGCTTTTATGAAGCGAAAAGATTGGATTCTTATTTTTATAATAAGTGCGATTGCACTTATCTTTGCCATATATATAAAAGCAATGGGCACACCACAGGGAGCAGAAGTGATTATTACCGTAAATCGGGAAGAATTCGGACGATATTCTCTTGATAAAGATCGGGAAATTGTGATTGACGGTCATAATACACTGATGATAAAAGACGGAAAAGCGAACATGATGCAAGCGGATTGCCCGGATAAACTCTGTGTTAAACAAAAACCGATAAGCCGGAAAGGAGAGAGCATCATTTGTCTTCCAAACAGAGTGGTAGTAACCATACCGGGAGAAAATGAAGATATACCGGATGCTGTGACAGGATAAGGAAAAAGGAAACAGGAAAGGAGAAACCGGTGAAACGAAGAGTCGCGTTTTTGGGAATGGTATTGGCGCTTGCCTTAATTCTTGCGTATGTGGAAACTTTTCTGCCGCTTCCGATTGCGGTTCCGGGAATCAAACTGGGACTTGCAAATTGTGTGATTCTGTTTGTTCTCTATTTAACAGGAATAAAGGAAGCAGCGTTAATTTCAATTACCCGGGTGTTTCTGACAGGATTTTTGTTCGGAAATATGGCAGGTATTTTATATTCGTTAAGCGGTGCGTTTTTAAGTCTTATTGCCATGGCATTTGCCAAGAAACAAAATGGGCTTTCGGTAATCGGAGTCAGCATTTTAGGAGGGGTTACCCATAACATCGGACAGATGATAATGGCAGTATTGGTAACGGAAACAATTGCAGTTTTGTATTATGTCCCGGTACTTTTGATTGCCGGTATGACTACCGGAATCATCAATGGAATCTTAGCAAAAACAATTCTAAAAAATAAAAATATCATCATAGAAGGGTGGAAATGATTATGACATATGAGGAAGTGCTACAACAGGCAAAAACATGTATGGGACCGTACTGTAAAGCATGTGACGTTTGTAACGGAAAGGCGTGCGGGAACAAGATGCCGGGGCCCGGAGCAAAAGGAAGCGGAGACAATGCGGTCAGAAATTTTGAAAAGTGGAGTGAAATCCGTGTAAATATGGATACACTTGTGAAGAAAAAGACACCGGATACTTCTTTTTCTATTTTTGGAAAAACGTTCCGATATCCGATTTTTGCAGGACCGGTTGGCGCGGTCAATCTTCATTATGGAGATAAATACGATGATCTTGCCTATAACGATATTCTGGTAAGAGGATGTGCCGCAGCGGGAATTGCAGCATTTACCGGAGACGGAAGTAATCCGAAAGTTGTGGAAGGTGCATCAAAAGCAATAGCAAATGCAGGCGGCATGGCAATACCGACGATAAAACCGTGGAATATAGATACTTTTATGGAAAAACTTGCTTTGGTAAAACAGAGTAATGCATTTGCGATGGCAATGGATATAGACGGAGCAGGACTGCCGTTTTTGAAAAATATGGAGCCTCCCGCAGGAGCAAAATCAGTCAAAGAAATGAAAGAAATCATTCAGGCGGCCGGAATGCCGTTTATTATCAAAGGAATTATGACGGTCGAAGGTGCAAAGAAAGCAAGAGAAGCAGGAGCCGATGCAATTGTAGTATCGAATCACGGAGGAAGGGTACTGGATCAGTGTCCCGCAACGGCTGAAGTATTGAAAGAAATTGCGGATGAGATGAAGGGAAGCATCAAGATATTCGTAGATGGTGGCATCAGAAACGGTGTAACGGTCTTTAAGGCACTTGCTATGGGTGCCGATGCTGTTATCATTGCACGTCCGTATGTGACGGCGGTTTATGGCGGTGCAGAAGAGGGAATCCGTTTATATACGGAAAAACTCGGAGCAGAACTTGCGGATACCATGGAAATGTGCGGAGCTGCAAAATTGAGTGATATCACAGAAAAGATGATTAGAATATGAGTGCATATATAGAATGTAAAGATGTTAAAAAAATCTATAAAATGGGAGAAGTTGAGATTCATGCAGTAGATGGTGCCGATTTTACGATTGAAAAAGGCGAGTTTGCTGTTGTGGTCGGACCGTCCGGCGCCGGAAAGACGACGATTTTGAATCTTCTCGGTGGGATGGACAGTGTTTCTTCGGGAACGATTGTTGTTGATGGAAATAATATCGGTACCTACAGGAAAAAAGAATTAACAAAATATCGCAGAGAAGATGTGGGATTTGTTTTCCAGTTTTATAATCTGGTACAAAACCTGACAGCGCTGGAAAATGTGGAACTGGCATCGCAAATCAGTAAAAAGGCATTGGATGCCAAAACTGTATTGCAGGAAGTGGGATTGCAGGAACGGATGCATAATTTCCCGGCACAGTTATCCGGCGGGGAACAGCAGAGAGTGGCAATTGCGAGGGCATTGGCAAAGAATCCGAAGCTTCTTCTATGTGATGAACCGACCGGCGCACTGGATTACCAGACGGGAAAAGCAATCTTG
>JAQXIR010000009.1 GCA_029007885.1 Lachnospiraceae bacterium
CTTTTCTAAATTCATTTAGTACCCATAGACATCCTTCATCATATACAAGAAACGACCGGCATCCCAGTCTTGCGGCTCTTTTTACGTCCTCAATGGCTCGAATAATCTGCTCTTGACCTCTTAGGCGATACCCCATTCTAACGCCCTCCTGTGTATTGACAGAAGCACTCGTATCTGTTGTGGCTCTGGGTCCAATCGCTAATATAAGATCAACCTTCCATTTATTTGCCAGCTCTACCATATTGGAAATTTCATCATCCGTTAGCGTCCAAATCCCCTTTGTTTGGGTAACTCTATGAATATAAATTCCATATTGATCCAATTCCTCTAAAAGGGTCTTCATTGTACCCGGAGATTGAATTCCCGGAACCTCAAAACGATATTGTGCTCCATCCTGAAATCGTTTTTCAGAAGTCGGTAAATCATAAGCATCTCCCGTCGGTAATCCAAGTTTTTCCAAAAATGTTCTTGTCTCCTGCATAAATTGCTGTCTTTCCATAACCTAGTTTCCCATCTCTTTCATAAATTCTTGTATTAAGTCACTATGTGATACCTTTAATGATGTCAATGTATCACTAATTCCTTGATGAATTCGAACATCAATAAAAGCCGGGCAATCTCTGGTTCTCAATTGCTTTAAGGCTTCACATAATTCTTGACGGTCTGTGACTGGCGCATTCCATGTACAGTACCCACAGCTTTTTGCAATTCCGGTAAAATCGATTGCAAAACCTGCTGACGGTTCCCCACCAACTGATTCGTGAGCACCGTTGTTTAAAACAATATGTATTAGATTCGATGCTTCCATCCTTCCCTGTATTGCAAATGATCCCATATGCATAATTGCTGCTGCATCTCCATCAAGACAAACAATCTGGCGATTTTTATTTGCAAGTGCCAATCCCAATGCAACAGAAGATGCATGTCCCATTGCACCCACATTTAAATAGTCATGGTCGTGTGCATGTCCATACTTTTCTCTGAGAAAATACAATTCTCTGGTAGCCCTTCCCGTTGTTGCAGCATATATTGTATCTTCCGGCATATTTAGAAGAATTGTTTCAATTGCTTCTTCTCTACTCATAGGATAACTGATATCATCAATTTTCTTTTTTTTCTCGGAAAAAATTCCTTTAGGAACTACAAAAGCATATACTGTCTTTTTCTCTTTGATGGTACTTACTGCTTTTTCCACAGATACAGTAATATCTGTGTTCTCCCTCAAAATCTCATAAGAAATGTGCATCTGATTCAATAATTCTATTGTGATTTCTCCCTGTCTTTTATGCTGAGCCCAATCATTTGTACCGGGTTCTCCTCTCCATCCGATAACCAGTATCATAGGAACAGAATAAACGTTTTGATCAACCAGCGAAACTAACGGATTTATCGCATTGCCTAGTCCTGAATTCTGCATATAAACAAGGGATGGCGTACCTGTTGCAAAGTAGTGTCCTGCCGCTATTGCAACAGCATTCCCTTCATTTGCTGCAATAACATGATTTTGCTTGGAAATATTTTTTGTCAGATAACTGCAAAATCCATTTAGATATGAGTCCGGTACTCCTGTAAAAAAATTAATTCCTTGTTTGGTTAGTTCCCTGATAAACTTCTCGTGCATCGATACCATATTCCTTTCTCTATTTGACAGTATAATTTCTATAGTACTCGGGTGCATCCTGCTTGCAGATTTCCCATGCCTGTTCAAAACCGGTAATCACTTCTTCCGGCAATGGACCTTTTTTCATCACTTCAATGTTCTGCATCAATTGCTCCATTTTAGAAACTCCTAAGATAACCCCATCTCCAGCCCGTTCATTAAGACAGGAATGATATGCCAGCCAACGGAAGGCACCTTCCACCATTCCGATTCCATTTTTTTCGCAGATTCTCCGTATTATTTCAACGGCATCAAAATATGTCTGTTTCCAATAACGGTTTTGATAATTTGGCCTACATGCAAATCTTCCTTCCATCGGAATATCAGTAAAATTCTTATATTTTCCGCTTAACATACCCCCCGCCAACGGATTATATGCATAAAAACGTACATTTTTACGACGAAGCTCCGCAAATAACTCTTTTTCGGCATTGCGGCTCAGCGCATTATAAACCCCTTCATAAATTGTTGGTCTTATCCATCCATTCTTTTCGCAGATTGTATCTATTTCATGTAACATCTCTGCTGAGTAATTACTAAGTCCCAGTTCCCTGATTTTACCCTGTTGATGCAATTCATTACATGCACGTAAGGCACTTTCTATTGGCGTATTGGGATCCGGAAAGTGTAAATATAAAATATCTGCTTTTTCTATTTTCATTCGTTGCATTGAAACAGAAAATTGCGACATTACTGCATCATAATCAAGTCTTCCTGTAATCCGCGGATTTACTTTCGTAGCAATTACTACACCTCGTGTACTACTTTTATCAAAATATTCCCCAAGAATTCTTTCGCTTTTCCCTTCATTATACACATAAGCAGTGTCAATTTCCTGATATCCTTGTTTTTTGAAGTAGTCTATCATTTCAAATGCCTGCTTTGCATCTACTTGCTGTCCAAACGTCATTGTTCCTAATACTAGTTTCATATCATTCCTCGTTTTCCAATTCCCTAAATATATGTGTACAAGTCTTTCATCTGTGTTTCCAGATGATTTACCACATCTATCAATTTTTTCCCTTTTTCAGAATCCATTCCCGATAATGCAAAAAATTTTTCTTCTACCTCTTGCATTGAAAGCGGATTTTCAGGTT
>JAQXIR010000010.1 GCA_029007885.1 Lachnospiraceae bacterium
AATCAAAAGTAAATTATCTTCTCATCTTTTCACCTCTCTCCTTAGGATGATTTCATCGTAACACATCCGGATTTATCCGTCAAACGAATTTATTCTACTTCGATTAACTCATACTCCCGCAAGCCGTATCCTAACGCTGCCGCAGCTTCAATGGTATGAATTCCGTTGCGGCTTTCAATTCGCTCCAGTAAATGTGCTTTGCCCGGGTCATTACACTTGTAAACCAGATCAATACATGCCTGGTCAATCGCAATCGGATCCGTAGAAATGAGAATTCCAATATCGTTAATGCAAGGGTCTTCCGCCACCGCGCAGCAGTCACAGTCCACACTCATGTTTTTCATAACATTCACATAAATAATATTTCCCTTAAAGTAATCCACCACGGAACCAGCTGCATCTGCCATGGATTCTAAGAATGAATCATGGTCTGCTGTCCAGATATTTTCCACAACTCCGGCACCATGAATATATGCTTTTCCATAAGAGGATGCCACACCGATAGACAGCTGTTTTAAAGCACCACCGTAACCTCCCATGGGATGACCCTTAAAATGCGATAAAACCAACATCGAATCATAGTTGACAATGTTTTTTCCCACATAGTTTTCCCGAATCACTTTGCCCTTCTCATAATCCAGTTTCAAATCGGGGCCTTCTGCATCCAGCAAATCCACTGTGAAATATTTGTTCCATCCATGCTCTTCCAGCAATTTTTTATGTTTTTCGGTTGTATTCCGTTCGCCTTCATAAGCAGTATTGCACTCAACAACCGTTCCGCCCACATAATCAATCACAGGTTTCCAGAAATCCGGTCCTAAAAAATTCTGATTTCCTTTCTCCCCTGAATGAAGTTTAACTGCCACTCTGCCCGACAATTCTTTCCCCAGCATTTGATAAAGTTCCAGTACCTTTTGAGGAGTAATCGTCTTTGAAAAATATACAGTTGCACTCATTAGTATGTCTCCTTTCAATCACAAGTTATTGTAACGTAAATACATAGTCACATCGTTCCCTGATATGATATGCCGAAAAATATTGTTCCTCTAACGGAATCCAGTGTTCCAAAAATACGGGGAGATTTTCCTCTCCGTTTCTGCATTTGATACGCCGTGCCTGCTCTTTCTTGTCAACATCCAGAAACAGACGGATATCATAAAAATCCCACAGTGCAGGATGGCAGCAATATGCACCTTCTACAATGGTTAGTATGCTTGGATTCACTTCTATTTCAGACACAAAATCCATACTTTTGCAATCAAATTGCCGGTAGGAAAATACTTGCCCTTTTTTTGCCGGTAGGATAACTTCCTTTACAAAACGTTCATAATCCACGTTGCCGCCCGGTTCTTTCAACCGTTTCTCGGTGCGCTGTTCCTGTTGTAAAAAGAAATGGTCCATATGTATGACATTGCAATTCCGTTCATCTTTTAGTCTCGCTGCAAGAGTTGTCTTTCCCGCAGCACACCTTCCGTCAATCGCAATTACCAATGGAGCTTCCTTCTGCATTGCTTAATCCTCCGCATTTTGTGCTGTTGGATGACTCTTTTCAAATTTTACAAATCCTGTCTTATTGCATGCAACCATAATTGCCGGAATCAAAGTAAGCTGAATCACAATTCCGGGAATGGCATTCAGCAGTGCTCCCGAAAGAAACATTTTCCATGTAAACGCATTTCCGTTTATTCCAAGTAATACAACTTCTGCGATTCCCCAGACAATTCTTCCTGCAAGCATCGCCACAATTAAGGAACGGTAAAGTGCTCTCACGCATTTCCAACGGGAATGCCCATAAAGAAGTCCTGCAACCAGACCATATGTAGCAAGCTCAAACGCCATTGCCAATGCATTTGGATAAAGCACCGGCATACCGAATGTTACACTTCGTAATAACGGCAGGCAAAATCCAACTATCGCTCCACACTCCCAACCGCAAATAAGACCGCACAGCAAAACAGGCAGGTGCATCGGCAGAAGCATACTTCCAATTTGTTGAATTTGTCCGGTCAAAAAAGGCAACACCATTCCAAGTGCCATAAACATTGCAGACAGTGTGATTTTACCGGTAAGTCTCTTCATCTTGATTCTCCTGTTCACGCATTGGTGCATAATAATTAAATATTATAACACAATACAGTATATATTTCTATCAAGTAGTTTACCAGTTCTTCCTTTCCTTTTCTACAAAAAAATGCTCTTCAAACTATGAAAAAGCCTGAAGAGCATTTCTATAAAATCCAACCGGTTTATGAAAAACGTCCAACGATTTCGCTGATTGCATTTGCGTTTTCCTTATTTTTACTTACGATAACTGTCATATCCTCCGCTGTTTCTTCCGTCTGTCTGGCTTTCTCTAATATATCCTGACTCTTAATATCCTGCGTATCCGGCACATTTGACACTTCTTGTATCTGGGTCTGTATGCTTTGTACCGTATTGGCAAATACTTCCGACGCTTCTGCAATTTCTGAAATAATCATTTGCATTTCCCGAATGGAATCATAGTAGTCTTTGGTAGCATTGGAAAACTCAACAAACTGTGTTTGAACATCCTTTTGCAAGAATCGGATTATCTTGTCAAAGCACAATTCGACATTAGAAATATTACTTTTCGTTTCATTACAGATTTCTTGAATCTGCGTTGCTGTTTCCGATGAACTGGCAGCAAGATTTCCAATTTCCCCGGCAACGATTGCAAAACCTTTTCCCGCTTCTCCTGCTCTTGCAGCTTCAATAGACGCATTTAAAGATAACAGATTCGTTTGGCTTGTAATCTCTAAAATCTGCGAAGCCATTTCATCAATTCTCATCAATGACTGCAGTTCTCCAATCGCTTCTTCAATTGCTTTTTGATTATTTTCAATCTGTATATTTGTACTCTCTAATGTTGTATTCGCCAATTTCTGCATCTGTTCCACTTTTTCAAGAAGTTGGCCGCTATGTAAGTTGCCCTGTTTAATTCTTTCTTCCACTTCCGAAACCACTTGGGCAATTTCGCCAATTTCATGTTCTACTTTTCCAACGGTGCAGTTGATTTCTTCCGTATGTTTTGCAAAAACACTTGTTGCTCTGGAATTGTCGGAAATACAGGATATCAATACATTGGAAGAATCCTGCATTTTATCAGCCGTATTGCTCAAAGAATCGGAACATGATGACAAGGTATTTACGATGTCCCTCATCGTGCCATATAAAGAATCCATTGCTGTTGCAATTTTTCCAATCTCGCTCTTGGTTCCAATCCACGGAGTCAGTTTTTCGTTTCTTTGCAGTTTCAAATTGCTCAGTTCCATAATAGACTGTTCTACATGGCGTAACGGCTTCATGCTGAAATAAATCATGATAAATGCCAATATACTAATCACCAGCACGAAAATAATACAGATTTCTCCCAACACAAACATATTTTGGTTTGCAGTCTCATAAATATTCTTTTCACTGTCAAACGAAACAACAGCCCATCCATGTTCATCAATATATTTGAAATCGGCAATCTGACTTCCCTGCTCACCTTTCCATTCCACTTCACCAAGCACTTTTCCGCCTTTGATCTGCTCGATAATACTAAGCAACATATCATCCTGAATTTCCGTTGCTATCAGCGTTTCATCATCTGCAAAAATATACATGCCGTTCTGCACATTGATCATGTAGTATCCGGCAGTGTCCTCTTCTTTTCTCAGTTTGCCTAACATTCTCTCCAAATCTTCAACAAACGGACCACCACCGACATAACCGAGAATAGTTTTCCCATCTGTATCAAATACAGGGCAATACATAGATAAAATCAGTTTTCCGGATGCCGGGGATACAATAATACCCGCATCGTATAACCCGTTTCTTGAAGTCATGGCATCCTGCAGAAATTTCAGAGATTCCCCTTCTCTTAAGGTGACTCCCACCACATTTTTGTTAGAATGTACAATACAGTGTGTATTCCATTCACCTATGTAAATTCCTTCCCAATTATCTAGCCCTTTAAAATAATACTCTGTATACTTTTGTGCATAGTCTAACTTTTCTGTATTATTTACATCTTTTAAGAGTTCTCTGACTGCAGGAGTCTTGCTGTATGCAATCAACAGTTCTTCCTGTCTGGTTACATATTCTTCAATCAAACTTGTTTGTGCAGCCAGCATACTTTCCATATGGCTCTGTTCAGATTCCTGGATAAGCCCCTTTAGCGTTCTGTTTGCCGTAACATACAATAGACTCATACATAATATAACAATAAGCATGATTCCAAGCGTTAGTTTTCTGCTCAATTTCCAGTTTTTCATATCCTTCTTCTCCTTCGTCATTTAGAATACATTTTAAAAAAGTGATTTATGTGTCTTTCTACTATCTTCATTGCGTTCACTTTGCATTCCGGTTCTCTTTGAATCCGATAGAATTGAACATAAATAGGAGAAAAAAACTCATATGTCATAATTTCTACATCCCTATCAAGCAATACCTCATTTTCTACAAGATGTCCAATTAACTCTCTATGATAATTTAACGCCTCTATGTATTCACATTTGTTCTGTAAAAAAGCCAACTGCGGATTACGAAATTGCTCAATTGTCAAAAAATTCCTTGCTCTGCAAAAAAAGAATCATGAATCAGAAATTCGAACTGTCGATTAACTGATTGAAAAACATCTTCTGCAGTCCAACGAATGGATTCTTCGCATTCCTTTTTCATAGTTTTCGAGTAGGCTTCGTACCGCTCCTCAATCTCTCTTACCAGCGTATCCAGTAATTCCTTTTTCGATTCAAAATGGCTATAAAAAGATGCTTTCTTAATACCCACTGCATTCGTAATTTGGCCTATACTGGTTGCATCATATCCATTTATTGAGAACAGTTTGAACGCCTCATCAATTATCCTTTGTTTTGAAAGTGACGTTTCCACATTTAAATTCCTTTCCTACTTTTCTTTATTATAGTAGACTACCGTTCGGTAGTCAATTAGAGTATTAAAAAAGAACTGATTCCGATAATGAGACGAACACCTCAAAATACCGAACTCAGTCCTTTCAATAAACATTCTAAGATACCCAGTTAAAATTCTCTTTGCCTGCTCCTATTTCAAAATGGTATTTCACAATACCCAGATCAACTTTCGTATAAAACCCGATTCCGGCTTTTGCCAATACCTCACTGCCATTTCTGATAAGTAAGAATTTTTGCTGGTTCATTGCAGTGGGCGCAAGCAGCGCGGCATTAACACCATTTTTAAACCACTCCGGCATCGGTTCCTGCGTTTTTATCACTTCATTGATTGGCTTTGATTTATGTGCAATTCCTTGTGTGGAACCATATCCAAGCGCAATGACAACACATAGTTTTTCTCCCTTATCAATCACAAAAGCTGTCTTTATCTTACTGTAAGACATCGCAACCCAGCAGGTATTTAATCCAAGTTGTTGTGCCAATAACACAAGCCGTTCTCCGTAATAGCCACACTTTTCATCGAGACCATCCTTTTTACCAATCATTGCAATATAATTCGTTACGCCGCTAAATTTTCCATAGTGTGCCATAAAACCATCAAATGCTTTTGGTTCATTCGTTACAAGTTGAATATGCAAATCACCTTCCTGATTACATACTGCTATTTCTGACTGTAATGCCGCGATGATTTCTGCCTCCAAAGGCTTATTCTCATACTGGCGAACGCTGTGACGTAACTTCATTGCTTCCTCTAAATTCATTCCGTTTTCCTCCTGTCCGGTATCCATATTAAAAACAAGCAATAGAAATTCTAGTTGGCATTATATGCCATTCTATAGATATTCAGAATATCTTCATACTCCAATGGTTTATATCCCGGAAGGTTTCGTGTTCTGTTTCTTGTGCAATTTTGCGCAAGAATTTCCAAATCCTCTTCCTTTACACCTAAACTCTTAAGATTCGTTGGCATACCAATTGATTGATAATACTGTTCCTGCATATTAATTGCAGTTTCTATTGTTTTTTCCGGATGCTCATAATCTATATCCAGGTTCCACACATTCGATGCATATTGAAGCCATCTTGGAATGTTGGCACGATACACATATCTCGCCCAGCTGCACCATAAAGCAGCCAGTCCTGCGCCATGTGCAACTTCCGGATACATTCCCGAAACCTCATGTTCAAACTGATGTACTACCAGCATAAATGTTCTTCCGCACTGGGTAAGCCCATTATGTGCCAGAGAAGATGCCCACATCATATTAGCCCTTGCTTCATAATTGTAAGGATTGTCCAGACAATCCTTTCCTGCTTTCATAACACTTTTGATAACTGCTTCTGCTATAGCGTCCGTCAGATAAGTATCGTCTCCCGGACAGAAATAACGTTCTATGGTATGCATCGCAATGTCTACTGCGCCGCATGCTGTCTGATAAGGACTTACAGTATAGGTCAGTTCCGGATTTTCTATGGCAAAGTTCATTCTGTTGCAGGCACAGCCATATCCTCTCTTTTCTCCCGTCTCCGTATTCGTGATAACACAGGAATTTGACATTTCGGAACCGGCTGCGGACAATGTCAGAATCGCACCCTTTTTTAAGGTTTTTTCGGGAACACATTTTCCGAGCGAAAAATCCCATACATCAATTTCCGGATTTGCTGCCCCATTTGCAATAGCCTTAGCAGAATCCAAAACGGAACCTCCACCGACCGCAAGAACAAAGTCAACTCCTTTAGAAAGACAGATTTCAATTCCTTTTCTTACCAAAGACAGTTCGGGATTTGCCACTACGCCTCCCAATTCTATATATTGAATGCTCTCATCCTCCAATGCTTTTTTCACTCTGTCTAAAAGCCCGCTCTTTTTTGCAGACTGGCCGCCATAGTGAAGCAAAACCATTTTAGGAGCAAATTCTGCCACTATTTTTCCTACCTTTAATTCCTCATCTTTCCCGAAATAAACCTTTGTCGGTGTCTCATAAATAAAATTAAGCATATTGTCTTTCTTCCTTTCTATTCTATGTATAAAAATGCTAACGTCTTATTCCCTGTATGTGGAGTTACTAAAGAAATGCAGATATAGGACATACGCCCCCACTGCCCCAAAAAGTATCAGGAAAAACATTGCATAGTTTCGTAAGATTGCTCCCATTACAATACCGTCAATCCCAAAAGAAGCACTCCGGTAAAGAGCCATATATCACCACCATCTTTGAGGGGAACCAGAGATTGACTAAGCCAGTCATATTTTGCAACAACATAATCATCCGGATTGTCGTTTCGATAAAGAATTGGAACTCTTCTCCCCTCATCCGGCACATTATCTTCTGAAAAAATATCATCTGTGTTCTGAAGATATTCTGTCCCATTAGCCGTATATCCGATTACGGCAGAGTAGGTATAATATGTATCATCATCACTGTCTGTATGTTCATATTCCTGAAGGGAATAGACACGCCCACTCACCTGGGAATACTCCTCATATTTTGACGCATAAGTAAATCGGTGTATGGTTCCAAAATACATCGTTATAACACTAAGAACCATCAAAACCGCAAATATAAGCCAGATTACTTTTTGGTCTACATATCGTTTTACAGTTATTTTCAATTGTGTTTAATCCTCCAATAATTTTTCCATCTACTAACCCCAAGTATCATTTCTATTTTTCCGGTTCAAATGAACAATGCACATGCATTACTTTCCACATTTCTTGAAATTTCTCTAAGTACATTGTCATCCTAACATACGGATTGGGACAGCTCTTATATCTGGCAATAAAGCAAAGGCAGGCAGCATCATGCCTGATTGTAATCATTCAAATACTTCTTTTCTCTATTTATTGAGAATAGCATAAATAAATGTGTCTTTCCATATTGGGTTATTATCATGGTCCTTCCAAAAGTAAACATTCTGTTTTAGGTATGCTTCTTTTTCCAACCCAAGTGCTTCCAATAATCTCCATGATCTTCTCAAAACTAAGCGTTCCGTTTCCAAAATGATGTTTTCAAATTCTAACTCCCGACATTTCCAATCCTCGCCCAGTACATGATAGGTTTCAACCTCATCTAATACCACATCTCATAGTAAAAAAACCTATGATTTCGTTTCCGTCAATTGCAGTAAATGCCATCCGTGAATTCATCTTTTGAAACTGTTCTGTCGTGATTGGATACTCGCCAAGGACTCCTGCTGTCCATTGATAAAACGCTTCTTCTGTATTACACCACGATAGTATCTTCTCTGCATCTGTTTCTTTATAAGATCTTAGTTTCAGCATCATTTTTATCCCCTTTGAAAATTTTCACCTGTTCTAAAAGTTGTTGGGTACAGTATTCATTTCTTTCTCTCATACCCAGTTTTGATTCTGATCTGGCAAGATTTTTTGCTTGCCGGGTATGGTGGTGCACTTTCTCGTCCCATACCCAGTGTTTTGCAATAATTTCTTGCTTGCGGGGGTACAGCAGTTCATTTTTTCTCATACACCCAGTTTTACTCACATTTTAACAAGATTTTTTCGTTTTTCAGGGTATGAGGACTCATTCTCCCGTCACATACCCAGTTTTGCTCAATAATCTTGCTCTTGCCCGGGTATCGTGACTCAATTTGTTCTCCCATGCCCATTCTGCTCACTTCGGCAGCGGCCTTGACTCTAAAAGACTCGGCAAATCTCGATTTTTCACTCTGTTTAACTCCTTGACAAACCGGAATCTGTGCGTCACATCCCATACATATTTGCATTCTTCACTATTATCTTGTCTCCCTTTTCTAACTGTTCTTTAGATATTGCTCGCAATCCTATTCCGATATGCTCTGTTTTATATCCGCAGTTGTTTGGTTTTCGGTCTTTCGTATGTGCGTCAATCGAAGTAATTGTAGTTTCTAAAATATCTCCGTTTCCTTTGTTGACATATGCCTTTTCTCCAACCCTACACATTCCTGTCAGTACATTTCCGGTTGCAACAGTTCCGAGTCCCACAATCGTAAATACATCATCAATGTTTAATTCAAAATTTTCCTTTAAGCAGGATGAAACATCTATTCTACTCATGTATTCCTGTTCTCTTTCATTTCTGCTTTTTTTAAATAATCCCATATCATACCTTCCTTTCAAAATCCCGACTTTTCACTCTATTCAACTCCTTGACAAGCCGAAAGTTTTTGAGTACAGCAGTTCCTTTTCTTTTCTTATACTCAGTTTTACTCAATAATCTTTCATTTTTAACCATCTGCTCAAACTTCCGCTCCACCGCAACACAGCATTGTTTATCAGGTTGGTATTCCAAGCAGATTTCTTTCCATACTCAGCAGCAAATCATGAGAATCATCCTCAATATGCGCCAGATAAGTGATTACTAAATCCCTTTGTGGTAAAATATAGCATTTCTGTTTCCACTTTCCGTTTATGCTGAAACCATCCCGGTATTTCCAGATGAAATATCCATATCCACCTTCGTGATTCATTTGCTGAACCGAAGTCGCCATTTGAACATAATTTTCAGAAAGAATTCTTTTCCCTTCATAGGTTCCCTTGTTATATAATAAAAGACCGATTTGACTTAATTCATGAACAGTTAGTTTCATTGATGACGCACCATAAAAATAGCCTTCCGGACATCTTTCATACTCATATTTTGTGATGTGAAGCGGTTCAAAGATATTCCTTTCAATAAACCTTCCTACATCTTCTCCGATTGCATTGCTTAGCGCGACCCCTACAAGATATGCACATATATTGTTGTAATGAAATACGTTCTTATCAGGATGACTGACTAAACATGCCAAGGAAAAGTCCAGAAAACTGTTACCTTCAGGTCTAAACGGCAGATCTCCCACAGACATGGTAAGTAATCTGTGAATTGTAATTTTTTCCAAACGATTCTTCTGCTGTTCTGACATATGATTTCGTTTTTCTGCCGGAAGGTATTCTAATATCGATTTTTCCGGATTTATTAATCCTCTGTCATATGCTATTCCTACTGCAATTGACAATATGGTCTTAGTTGCCGAATATATTTCATGTATATTCTCACATGTATCCCCATAATCATGAATCAGACGCCCCTTCTCGTATACTTCAACGCCCCAGACATTCCATCTGTTTTTTTCAATCTCATGAACGAATGCTTCAAAATCCATAGTCCACTTCCCCGGTCTGAACAAATTTTCTTATCTGTTTATTTCTTCAAATAATACTATACCAACGATTTCTTCACATGTACATAAATGATTTCATATAAAAATGGAAGTGTTATTCACACGCATATATGTATTTTATAAATAATGAATTTGTGTGAGCTATTTTGCACGGCATGGAGAATTTATACTGATTTTAGTGTAATCCCGCTACTTTTGTGAGAAGTCTCTCGCAAAAATAGCGGGAATGTGCCAACGCCAGCATTAATCCTCCACTTCTTGCAACGACATTACTCGCAATTCTCGCAAAAATAGCGGAGAAATACCACTGCCAGTATTAATCCTCCACTTCCTACAACATAACTCTTTCAAAAGTGGCGGGGTTATACTCGCCTTAATGTTTCCCCGCTACTTTCGTGAGAAGTGTGCTACAAAAAATGAGGGGGATTCTGAACCCACGGGCTTCTCCTCCCTCGCTGTTTCTAAGAAAAACAAAAAACACCACTCTTGCGAGTGATGTTTCTTGTTTTTCATGAGACATCGGGGATTCGAACCCCGGACAACTTGATTAAAAGTCAAGTGCTCTACCACCTGAGCTAATATCCCATTTATGAAGTTTCACTTCAACTGGGCTAGCAAGATTCGAACTTGCG
Source organism: Lachnospiraceae bacterium (assembly GCA_029007885.1). Taxonomy (GTDB): domain Bacteria; phylum Bacillota; class Clostridia; order Lachnospirales; family Lachnospiraceae; genus RGIG8767. The sequence continues at coordinate 10,730 of JAQXIR010000010.1, forward strand.
AATGCAGCAGTCAAAGTGCTGTGCCTTACCGCTTGGCGATAGCCCATTATTTAATGTACGCTAGCGTCCATTAGATAAAACATAGGGTGGA
>JAQXIR010000011.1 GCA_029007885.1 Lachnospiraceae bacterium
CAACCTACAAGTGCTACTGAACCGATTGTCAGAACAGCTGCCATCATAAGTGCCATGGTTTTTTTCATTTTCATAATTCCTTCCTCTCTTATTCCTCTTTTGGAATGATTAACATTAACTCGTTTACTATATCACTTTAAATAGGTAAAGTCAACATTCATTCTTTTGGTACCCCTTCATAATCAAATTTTGGTATAAAGCTCTCTTTTGCAACATCTCCTTCCTGGATAAATGCCTGCGTAATCCCGCATTGCAGTGCAAAATCAATCACTTTTTCATACTCTCTTTTTGTCACGGTACGATTTAGTTCCGGAAATCGGCTTTGCCTTACAACCGGTGTGTATTGATTCATAATGCTGATATAAACGGAATCTTGATAAGTATCGTGCAAATATTTCAAAACCTTCATCGAATCTTTCGTATGACCCGGTAAAATCAAGTGGCGGATAATAACCCCTCTTTTCATAAGACCTGTCGTTTCATCAAAAGAAAGTTCTCCTGCCTGTGTAACCATTTCTGCAATTGCCGCGGCTGCTATCTCAAAGTAGTCCGGTGCATGAGAAAAATCCCGTGATAAAGCAGAGTCGTAATATTTACAATCGGGAAGATAAATATCGACAAGTCCGCTCAACTGTCTGATTGCCTCAACCCGCTCATACCCGCTGCTGTTATATACAATCGGAATTTTTAATCCTTTTTCCTTCGCAAGATGCAGTGCTTCTACGACTTGCAAAAGAAAATGTCCCGCCGTGACAAGATTGATATTAGCTGCACCTTTTGTCTGCAGCATCAGAAAAATGTCTGCAAGCTGTTCTGAAGTAACCTCTCTTCCGACTGTTCCGTCAGCAATGTTATGATTCTGGCAAAAAATACATCTTAATGAGCACCCCGTAAAAAAGACTGCTCCCGAGCCCACTTTTCCGGAAATGCACGGTTCTTCCCAAAAATGCAGTGCTGCTCTTGCAATTCGTACACGGCTGCCTTCTCCGCAGAAGCCTTTTTGCGTTCCATTACGGTCAGCATGGCAATTACGCGGACATAACCTACAATTGTCAGACGATAAAAGTTCTTCTTTTGTCATAGTCTCCTCTACTTTCTCTGTAAGCAGATGATAGAAAAAATCCTGTACACATGGGAACTTATATACGTTACCTTTACAGCCGGCTCCGCCAGGCACCCTCACGGCACATGGGAGATTCTTCTTATGGCTGCTGCATTCCTGCCCTGACCAGATTCGTAGATTCCCATTGCGCAAGACCCGAACTTCAACGCCACTTATAAAGGGCGGCTATATAAGTCCCCATCCATACAGGATTTTTTGATTAGCGATACCTAGTATACTGATTTTTTCCTGCTTTGTCAAACCACATTTACAGTTTGTGTGAGCTGTTTACAGTTGTGTGAGCTGTTTTGCACGGTATGGAGGATTTTTACTTGTTTTAATACTTCTCCGCTACTTTTGCAAGAGTTACTTGGTTTGATGTGGAGGATTCTTGCCTAGTCTGGTGTTTTCCCGCCACTTTACCCCCACTTTCCCGCAACTTGCTTAGCTTGATGTGGAGGATTCTTGACTGGTCTGGTGTTTTCCCGCTACTTTTGCGAGAATTACGTTGCAAGAAGTGGAGGATTTTTACTTGTTCTAATGTTTCTCCGCTACTTTTGTGAGTGTCACGTTGCAAGTTGTAACATTACATGTTTACTGATTAAGTTTCTTCTTTTCTTCTTTATTCCGTATTCGCAGTTGCTTAAAAAATTCAGAAAGCATTGTCGAACACTCTTCTTCCATAACGCCACGTACAATCTCTACCTGATGATTAAATTGCGGCATCTGCAAAACGTTTAATATAGAGCCGGCACATCCGGCTTTCGGATTCATACATCCGATAACGACCCTTTTTATCCGTGCCTGGACAATCGCTCCGGAACACATCTGGCATGGCTCCAATGTCACATATAGCGTACAGTCTTCCAATCGCCAGTCACCCATCTTTTTGCTTGCTTTGCGAATCGCATTCAGTTCCGCATGAGAAAGTGTGTTTTTATCGGTTTTTCTGCGATTATATCCCCGTCCGATGATTTTACCCTGATATTCAATCACACATCCGATTGGCACTTCCCCAAGTGCTTCTGCCTTTTTTGCCTGTGCAATTGCTGCTTTCATAAATCGTATCTGCGTCTTGTCCATTCTTGTCTTTTTCTTTCCTCTGAAATATAATCATATATAGATAATTGTGAATAAGGAGTTTGTCATGCGTATACTCGGTCTTACCAAAACCACATTATTAGATTATCCGGGACGCGTTGCTGCCGCTGTGTTTGTCGGCAGTTGTAACTTTCGCTGTCCGTTTTGTCATAACGGAAACCTTGTTTTGCATTCGGAAAGTTTTCCTGAAATTACACAGGAAGAACTTTTTTCTTTTTTGGAAAAACGCCGCGGTATCCTTTCCGGTGTCTGTATTACCGGAGGGGAACCGACACTGTATGATGATCTCCCCGAATTGATTCAAAAAATCCGCTCTTTGGGATATGCGGTAAAACTGGATACAAACGGTTATCGGCCGCAGGTTCTTTCTTCTCTTCTGGAAAGGAATCTGCTTAATTACGTTGCCATGGATATTAAATCTGACCGGGAGCATTATGCGGATACTGCCGGTTTGGAAAACTTGGATTTTTCAAGAATCGAAGAGTCTGTCAATATTCTAAAGACCTGTTCCATTCCTTATGAATTTCGTACGACTGTCGTAAAAGGACTTCATACTTCTTGTATTTTTGAAAATATCGGGAAATGGCTTATGGGAGATTCCCATTATTTTTTACAATCTTATCAGGAAAGCGATGCCGTCATCTGCAAACGGTTTTCCTCTTTTTCCAAGGAAGAACTGGAACAGTTTTGCAGTCTGGTAAAATGCCGGGTTCCCAATACTTTTTTAAGGGGCGTGGAATGATTTTGTCTATTCCACGGTTATCATGTAGTAGCCGAAGCTTCCGTTCCCGTAATCCCTCTGTGAGCCCTCAAATCCTTCAAATCCGAACATTTTAGCTGCCATGACCTCACGGTCATAATAAACACCGGGTACCCCTAAAAGATATTCCCCGGTATCATTTCCTTCTTTTTTCCCCAGAATCAGATAATGGTAATTATAATATCCGTGCAAAAGAAAACTGTTCCCTGCAAGATGCTGATACGATTCGCGGAACAGATAAAAGTCCCCCGGCGTAATCTTTACGCAGGTTCTCTCATCTCCAAACGGATGCACTGTATCAAACATATCACACAGCCTTTCCCATTTGCTTTCATAGCGCTTTTCTTCCGGAATCTCTTCCTTTTCCGCAGATTGCAGAACTTCTGCCGGCTCTACCGTTTTGGGCGGTTCTGCCGCAGTATCATAAGGAAGCCGGTTTCTCCATTGTGCCCGTAAGACTCTGCCACCGGGAATCACACAGTGAATTTCACAAAGTTCACGCACCGGTATCCTGTCATATCCTACCGTATCCTCTTTCCCTGTCAAAAGGCATGTGCCTTCTCCCTTAACAAGTTGTATCCGTTCCAGCAGTCTGTTATCTTTTGTTCGTATCTCAACCGTTATTGTATCCGTTTTGTAAAGTCCTTTCACGCGAATCTCTATTCGGTAAGTCCCTCTATTTGTTTCCCACTTTACAAATCCTGCATTTCCTTTTCGGATACCGTCTTCTATCAAATCTATATAGACAATCTGTCTGTCGTATTCCAATTCTATCGTCTCCTTGTCCTTTTTCTATAATATATTCGGACAATAGAGACTTTAGACCTGTTTATTCCTGTGCATCCAGGTATTTCATATAGTCAACAACCATCATGGCAATTTTAAAAGTCAGTGCATCTTCAAAATTCCGCATATCCAGTCCGATTGCTTTCTGTAGTTTTTCAATACGGTATACCAGCGTATTCCGGTGAATATACAATTGTCTGGATGTCTCTGATACATTTAAATTATTTTCAAAGAATTTATTGACTGTAATCAAGATTTCTTCATCGATTTCATCCGGAGATACCTCTCCGAATACTTCTTTAACAAAAATTCGGCATAGATTAACCGGAAGCTGATAAATCAGACGCCCGATGCCAAGTGTCTCATAGGAAATAACCCTCATATAACTATAGAAGATACTGCCGACATCCAAAGCCATTTTGGCTTCTTTATAAGACTTGGATACATCTTTTAGTTCATTAACCGGGATGCCGTATGCCACACGGACATTTAACATTGCCTCGGTATTTAACATATCTACAATTGTGTTCGCTGTTTCTTCAAATTGCGCCGCACCATCGGAAGGGCTCAGTTCTTTAATCAAAATCACATTTCTTTCGTCCACTGCGGTGACATAATCCCCACTCTGTGGCAGAAAAATACTCTTTAACAGTTCCATTACAAGATTGTCTTTATCCATCTTAGTCTCAATCAGATAAACAATCCTTTTCTTTTCTACTTCAATGTGCATTTTCTGTGCACGATTGTAAATATCAACAAGCAACAGATTATCCAAGAGGAGACTCTGGAAAAAATTATTCCGGTCGAAGCGCTCCTTGTATGCAACAATCAGATTCTGAATTTGAGCAACCGCGATCTTGGCAAGCATATAAACATCGTCTCCGGGGCCCTTTGCAATTAAGATATATGCCGGCTGACCATCATCTAAAATTTTCAGAAAATGGCATCCTTCCAGCACCTGGCTATCCGCTTTCGAATCCGCAAAGGAATCCACCGCTTCCTCTGAAAACGGTAATTTTTCAAACGTAGATGCAACCTGTCTGCCCTCCACTTCAAACACACAGAAATCTACTTTCGTAATTGTCTTTAAGTCATCAATGCTGTTTTGAATCACCTGATTGGAAATCATTTTGTGCATCCTTTCTTATTCTTAATACTACTATCATAATTCATTCAGATTTTTTTCGCAAGAAAGTCAATTTAAAAAAGGGAGATGCTTTTGCATCTCCCCCCCGTGAGTGTTTCCTAGTTTGTAATAATCTGTTCTGTTTCTTTGTCAAAGATGTGAATCTTTTCTACATCGAATGCAAATTTAACAGAATCGCCCGGTCTTGCTGTTGTACGGGAATCTACTCTTGCTGTAATCGGGAATTCATCCAGATCAAAATACAGATAAACTTCTGCACCAAGTAATTCATATACTTTAATGGTAGATTCAAATACACATTTGGATGTTTCGATAAACATTTCGGAATCATATACATCTTCCGGACGAATACCAAATGTAACTGTCTTTCCTGCATAGCCGCCTTCGATTACTTTCTTTGCTTTTGCCGGCGGAAGCGGAATAGAATGACCTGCGACAAGAAGATTTGCCTCTTCACCCTTAACTTCAACTGTAGCATCTAAGAAGTTCATCTGCGGTGAACCCATGAATCCTGCAACGAACAGGTTCTGCGGTTTGTCATATAAGTTCTGAGGAGTATCAACCTGCTGGATAACACCGTCTTTCATAACTACGATTCTTGTTCCCAGTGTCATAGCTTCTGTCTGGTCATGTGTTACGTAGATGATGGTGGTACCTAATCTCTGGTGTAATTTTGCGATTTCAATACGCATCTGTACACGAAGTTTTGCATCCAGGTTAGATAACGGTTCGTCCATAAGGAAAACCTTCGGGTTACGAACAATTGCACGACCCATAGCAACACGCTGTCTCTGACCACCGGAAAGAGCCTTCGGTTTACGGTCAAGCAGTGCGGTAAGATCAAGGATCTTTGCTGCTTCTTTAACCATCTTATCAATTTCATCTTTCGGAACTTTTCTTAATTTTAATCCGAAAGCCATATTATCATATACTGTCATATGCGGATACAGAGCGTAGTTCTGGAATACCATTGCAATATCTCTGTCTTTCGGCTCTACATCGTTAACAATTCTGTCACCGATTTTTAATTCACCGGAAGTGATATCTTCGAGTCCGGCAATCATACGAAGTGTTGTAGATTTACCGCATCCTGAAGGTCCTACGAAAATAATAAACTCTTTATCTGCAATTTCAAGAGAGAAGTCCTTAACAGCTTCAAATCCGTTAGGATATTTTTTGCAAATATTTTTTAATGATAAACTTGCCATTCTTTTATCCTCCTACTTTTGTCGGTAGTTACCGATTTAATCTAGATTCAGTATACGCAAATTACCTTGGAATTTCTATGCCACTATTCCACAAATATTTTACAATTCATTGTTAAATCTGCTCACTTTCCGCATGGGAAGGCAAAAAAATAGACAATCTGCTTAACATTCAAAAGAATTTTTATACAGATTGTCTTTTTAATTCTTATCATGCTTTTGTTCCGTCATTATCAATCGGAACCGGCTCACGTTTCTCCATGGAAACGGCATCTAATTCCTTATTATAGAATACTAACTGATTTTTACCACGGCGTTTTGCCTCATATAATGCTAAATCCGCTGTTTTGTACAAGTCCCGGAAGTTCTTTGCATCCCTTGGATATACAGCTGCACCTATACTTGCCGTTGCGGAATATTTTACATATTCTCCGGCTTTAAACTGATGGAAGAAATTCGTAATACGGTTTCCTTCCCGCTCAAGTTGTTCATCGCTCTTAATGTTTTTCAGGAAAAGGATAAATTCGTCACCACCCGTTCTTCCCATAATATCCGTTACGCGGAACTCGCTCTTTAACTGATGCCCCAAAGAACGAAGTACTTCATCACCGAACGCATGCCCCATCGTATCGTTAATCTTTTTAAAATTATCAATATCAAATAAGAACATCAAACACTGCGTATCGGAGTTTTCATCCATGAACTCCTGAATTCGCCGTTCTGTTGCAATCTTATTGTAAAGGTCTGTCAAAAGATCGGTATCTGCTTTATCTGCCAGTTGTTTACTCTCACTGTTGTAGCGGAACTTATTGATAACAGCAATCAGAATAATCATTTCCAGGAACATGCATACGGCTATGATAATGTTTCTTACCATATTGCTTGCAGTTGACCATCCTTTTGTTTCAAGCATATCAACGTGGCTCTGATTAATAACTGTTATGTACTGCCAGTCACCGATTCCGACCGGAACCGAAATAAATGCTTTCTCTTCGCCGTTCTTCTTTGCCGAGAAGGAAAAATTTACCTGATTTTCAAGACGCATTGAAAGTTTGGCAAAGGTAATATCAATCAATTCGGATGAACGGAGATTGTTCATCAGACTGGAACCTGTTGTAAAATAAGATTCCGCACCAAATCGGGAAAGAATTTCACCGTTTTTGGAAACAATTGCAAACGAAGCTTTTCCGTCAAATCCATACACCGGGAATATCGGGGCCAGTTCGGAAGCGGGAATGCACATATAAATCATGCCGATACTTTCACCCTTGTATTTAATCGGAACAACCGATACATATGCTTTGTTCCCCAGAATTCCGTCATTTTCGGTAATCAAATACTTCTGGGTCCGCGTCTGTACAAAATAATCCTTTTGCGACAAATCTACCTGCGGTGTTACATTGGAAACACCATTTCCGTCCATGTCAACAATCGCAATCGCACATGGTGTCGGAATGCTGGAACTTAAAAGTTGTGAATAGCGAAGCCATGTTGACTGTTCCGTTATATTTTCGTCACCGATTACCGCAGCAATCGCCTGACCCGCACTGGTAATGCTGCTGACCATTGCGTTAATATCATCTGCACACGCAGCACTGTCTGCCATAAGGTCACCATGAACCGTCTGTTTTGCTGCTTCCTTACTGGTCATTGAAAAATGCCATAACAGTACAATTATGACAACAAAAAGGATTCCAATCAGTACTCCCCATTGGATAATGACGTTTCTTTTGGACGTATCCCTGTTATTCAGTTTCTTTTTACGTGAATCACCTATCATCCGCTGTTTCATCCTTTATCAAGAGTCCTGTTACACAGTTTCATTTTCCGTGTCCGTATCTCCCATATCCGGTTCCAGTTTTTTAAAAATACGAACCCATATCAGACTCGAAAGATAAGCGGGTATCGAAAATCCAAACATGAACAGGAACGGTAAGGTCCAAAAAATAAATAGCATTGCCACAAAAGGAAGTAAGAAAAGAATCAAAAGCAAAACCGTATATGGCATATTGGCCAGTGAAAGCAAAAAAGCATTTTTAATTGTGTTTTTAATCGTATTGCTATAGCGGGAAAGTACCGGAAAAACATAAATAACCGTACTTAGTACAATCAATACAACCGCAAAAACAATGACCATTAGCACAATCGGAATGCTATCAGGCATGGCCCGATAAATCATAAAATCCGCTACAAACACTGCACTTGCTGCAAGCACCATAAGCCAGATGCAGGTGGCCTGCTTAAAGTTTTCCTTAAAAGAGTGGAAGAAGTCTTTGAAAATATAGCCTTCTTCTTTCTTAACCATTTTAATTGTCACATAGTAAAGTGCAGTCCATGATGCTCCAATGGTAATAATGGGCAGGGAACAGACAATTGCCAACAAATTCAGTAAAATCAAGTCAGCAACTTTTCCCATAAAAACCATAATTGGATTATCCAAATTAAATAATCTGCCCATCTAACCAATCCTTTACAACTGTCTAAATTATATTACTTTTTTCCTATAATAGCAATCAATAATCTTGTATAATTATAAATAAAATTCCATTGGAATATACGTTATTCCGTCTTTTGTCGTAGTATCACCGGTATCTTGAAAGCCAATTTTGTGATAAAAAGGGATTCCATACGGTGCCGCATTGACTGTAAGACGCTCAAATGCTGTATTTTGCAACATATATTCCTGAAGGTATCGAATCAGTGCCGTTCCGATTCCTTTGCGATGATACCGTTCTTCTACAAAAAGCAGGGAAATATGATTTCCGTTTCTAAGTGATATCAATCCGACCAGATTCTCTTTTTCCTCTGCGACAAAAAGTTTATATTCTCCCCGCAAAAACATGTTATATAAAAATCTGTCCGTTACGAATTCCTTAAAATTTTTGGTTCCTTCCGGACCGTACTGCTCACTTTCAAATTTTAGAAATGTGCGAAACGCAAGCTGCATTGCCTCATTCCATTCGGTTTTCTTTGCCGGGCGGATTCGTATACTGCCGGATTGTTGTCTGGTGTCATCTTCCATTTCTTACGTATTTCCTCCGAAATCCGATACTTATTTCCTTTTAAAGAGATTGGTAAAAAAGTCTTTGAATCTGTCTGACATCGTGGAAAAATAATTCTGCACCGACTCTCCCAGACTCTTTTTAATCACATCTTCCGTCTGGTCAAAAAGTTCATTGCCGAATTTTTTATAAAGGTCTTCTGCCTGATTCAGAAGTTTTTGCGGATCAAGTCCCAATTCCTTTATTTTATGCATCACTTCCAGAATTTTTTCTTTCTCTTCGTCGGTCAGGGTAACGCCGAATTTCTGTTCGCCTTCTTGAATGGCCCCTTCTATATCTTCGTCGCTTTCCAATTCTCCGGCTGCCAGTTTTGCTTTTATATAGGCTACCAGTTCTTCTACTTCTTCACTGTTTTCTGTATTTTCTGCCAGTTCACCGGTAGTAATCAATTCATTTAATGCCGTATCCAACGTCTGGTCCGAAACGGTTTCTCCCGACATTGCTTCATATCCTTTCACCGCTCCGATTAAAGCTGCCGTCCCGGACATCGGTGAAGGTGCCACCACCAGCACATTGGTATCTTCCAGTCCGGCTGTAAGCAGAGCATTCCGATACATACCCGTTGTACAATAATTAATATTTTTAGAGGAAACGAGAACACCGTTTCCTTCTTCAGCTTTTGTCAACATAACACTTGAGAGTGATTTTGTTCCAATCACAGAAGAATCAATGTAAGAATCAAGGTATTGATGTTCCTGGTCATTTGTAACGGTAACTACCACACAGTTTGCAAGATTTTCTTCGGTAAGCCCCATCAGATTAAGAACTTCTTCCCTTTGCCCGTCGCTTAAATCTGCGCCGAGTGCAACGACAGGGCGGTCTGTCTGTCCCTGTGCAAGTGCATCAAAACCACTGATCCAAAAAAAGGCTGTCATAATCAGCAGCAAATAAATCTTTTTCATAATATTTCCTCCCGCTAAAGCAGTCAGCTTTGCAGTTATCCCCGCTTATCCAATATATGCTCGCAAATCCAGCTATATACATCTGCCATGACGATATCCCTGTCTTTTTCATTTAACAATTCATGGCGGTCGCCTTCATATTTCTTAATCTTGACATGCTTCATCCCCAATGCAAGATACGAACGGTATGTTTTTTCTACCTCTGTTCCGTAAGCCCCTATCGGGTCTTCCGTTCCGTACAGAAATAAAACCGGCAATTCCTTCGGAATCGCTAAAAGTGCTTTTTTATCATAAAGACGCGTTCCAAGTTCCTTTAATGTGCGAAATCCGTTAACAGTAAAACAGAATCCGCACAATGGGTCTTCGTTATACTTTTTAACAATTTCACTGTCGGTGGACAACCAGTCAAATGTGCTGACCGGATTTTTAATTCTTCTGCCGCAGTTGCCAAATCCCAGATAATTCAGAAAATGGCTCTCATGTTCTTCTCCCTGAAGCAAAGCCAGTACACGCGTCAGAAATCCGCTCACGCATAATTTTAGTCTGTTCGGCATTGTAGTCGCGCAGATAACCGCTCCGTCAATTCCCGTGCCGTATTTCGTAAGATAATTGCGTACCATCATGGAACCCATACTGTGTCCGAATATGATATACGGAATCTGCGGATACTCTTCCTGAACCATTTTTTTCAGACGGTGAACATCACGTACAACAACTGTTGCCGCATCCTTTTTGCAAAAATATCCGGGTGGATGGTTTCCGATTGACTGTCCGTGTCCCAGATGATCTTCTCCGACAACAAGGATGTTCTTTGCGGTAAGATACTCTGCAAATTCTTCATACCGCTCTACATATTCCGACATTCCATGTACAATTTGAACGATGCAGGAAGGAGATTCATCCGGTATCCACTTTACCGCATGAATCCTGCTTTCCCGATCACGTGAATCAAAAAAGAATTCTTCTTTTCTCATTAGCAAATTTCCGCTCCCGCAGGCATATCTTTTTCCGGAACCATAAGTCCCAGATTTCCGTTTTCATCTTCTGCACATAACAGCATTCCTTCCGAAAGGACTCCTGCCAGCTTTGCCGGCTTTAAGTTTGTCAGTACACAAACTTTCTTTCCAACCATTTCCTGTGCCGAATAATGCTGCTTAATTCCCGATACAATCTGTTTTACTTCACTGCCGATCTGTACCTGTGAGCAAAGCAGCTTTTTGGATTTTGGAACTTCTTCACAGGCAATAATCTTGCCGACACGGAATTGTAATTTATCAAAGTCTTCGTAGGAAATCTCCGGTTTTGCGTCCATATCAATAACCGGCTCTTTTTCCTCGTTTTCTTCCGGGCTCTTTTGTGCTTCTCTTCTCTTACTGTAAAGCTCTTCAACTTTTTCCACAACTTCTTTGACATCGAGTCTTGCAAAGAGAATCTGCGGTGCGTCCGTCACTTTTGTACCGGATACATATTTTCCGAATTCGTTTAATTCTTCGAAACCGCGAAGGGAAGTCTTAAACTGCTCGGCAATCTTTTCTGCGGTCTTAGGCATAAACGGCTCCAGTAAAGATGCCCCGATTATAATGCTCTCCGTAAGGTTATAAAGGACAGTGGAAAGTCTTGCTTTCTTTGCTTCATCTTTTGCCAGTACCCACGGTTCAGTTTCATCAATATATTTATTGCATCTCTTAAATACGCTAAAAATCTCTGTCAGCGCATCTGCCACACGCAGTTCGTTCATTTTTGCTTCTACTTTGTCATATGCGGAAAGAACCGTGTTCTTTAAGTCATTGTCTACTTCTTCAGCACAATGCTCATCACTTACCGTGCCGCCAAAGTATTTGTTTGTCATGGAGATTGTTCTGTTTACCAGGTTGCCGAGTGTGTTGGCAAGGTCGGAATTCAAACGTTCCACCAAAAGTTCCCAGGAAATGACCCCGTCATTTTCAAACGGCATCTCATGCAATACAAAATAACGTACCGCATCTACTCCGAAAAAGTCTACAAGGTCATCGGCATAAATCACGTTTCCTTTGGATTTACTCATTTTACCGTCTCCCTGTAACAGCCACGGATGTCCGAACACCTGCTTCGGAAGCGGTTCGCCGAGTGCCATTAAGAAAATCGGCCAGTAAATGGTATGGAACCGGATAATGTCTTTTCCAATCAGATGCAGGTCTGCCGGCCACAATTTTTTGTATTGCTCGGAACTGTTTCCGTCTGCATCATAGCCGATTCCGGTAATATAGTTTGTCAAAGCATCCAGCCATACATAAACGACATGTTTGTCATCGAAATCAACCGGAATTCCCCATTTAAAGGAACTTCTCGATACACATAAATCCTGCAGTCCCGGCAGAAGGAAATTATTCATCATTTCATTCTTTCTGGATACCGGCTGAATAAATTCCGGATGTTCGTTAATATGCTGAATCAGGCGGTCTGCATATTTACTCATTTTAAAGAAATATGCTTCTTCTTTTGCGGGTTTTACCTCTCTGCCGCAGTCCGGACATTTTCCGTCTACAAGCTGGGACTCCGTCCAGAAGGATTCGCACGGTGTACAGTACATTCCTTCATAAGCCCCTTTGTAAATGTCGCCCTGATCATACAGCTTCTTAAAGATTTTCTGAACCTGCTTTTCATGGCTTTCATCTGTTGTACGGATGAATTTGTCATAAGAAGTGTCCATCAAATCCCAGATTCTTTTGATTTCTCCCGCAACGTTATCAACGTATTGTTTCGGAGTAATACCGGCTTCCTGTGCCTTAATCTCAATCTTTTGGCCGTGTTCATCCGTTCCCGTCTGGAAAAATACGTCATATCCGTCTTTTCTTTTATACCTTGCAATACTGTCTGCCAACACAATTTCATAAGTGTTGCCGATATGCGGTTTTCCCGATGTATATGCAATTGCTGTTGTAATATAATATTTTCCTTTATTCATTTTCTTCCTCCGTTTTGAAGAATATCCATAAATTGCTTTGTATTATTCCGGATGTCGTCTTTATAAACCGCAGAACCTGCTACGATGACATTTGCTCCTGCTTCCAGTACCGTCGTGACATTGGAAAGATTAATTCCTCCGTCTACTTCCAAATCGATTTCATACGGTGAAGAGTCAATCATTTCCCGTACCTTTGCGATTCGTTCCGTAGAAGCTTCGATGTACTTCTGCCCGCCAAATCCCGGTTCTACCGACATAATTAAGATCATATCCGTAATATCAAGGAAGGGGCGCAATGCCTCGATGTCCGTTCCCGGTTTTATGGTAAGTCCTGTCTTGCAGCCACATTCTTTAATCTTTAGAAGCGTCGCTCTCACATCCCGGCAGGCCTCTAAATGTACCGTAATAATATCTGCCCCGTCCTTTGCAAATTCCTCAATATAGCGAATCGGTTCCGTAATCATCAGATGAACATCAAAAACCATATCCGTAATGCCGCGAATAGATTGAATCACGCACATACCGAAAGAAATTGCCGGCACAAAAACTCCATCCATCACATCAATATGGAGATACTGTGCGCCGCCCTCTTTTGTCTGTATAATCTGCTCACCCAGTTTTGAAAAATCTGCCGATAATATAGACGGTGATAAAATATTCATCTTTTCCTCCTGTAACCGGTAATTTACCTGTTGTTTCCCAAAAATTCCTTAACCTGTCTGTATACCCCTTTGGCATCCAGTTCATATTTTTCAACAAGTTCTGCCGCACTTCCGGATTGTCCGAATACATCCCGGATTCCGATGCGGTATACCGGTGTCGGTGCTTTTTCACTTAAGCACTCGCATACGGCGCTTCCAAGGCCACCGATGATGGAATGTTCTTCCGCGGTTACAACTTTTCCTGTTTTTCTTGCACTGGCAACAACCAGTTCTTCATCTAATGGTTTTATCGTGGCAATATTGAGAACTTCTGCGTCAATACCGTCTTCTTGCAGCATCTTTGCGGCATCCAGTGCGGAACTTACCAAAAGTCCCGTCGCAATTATTGTCACATCTTTTCCTTCTTTTAAAATGCTTCCTTTTCCAATTTCAAATTTAAAATTGGGATTATCGTTTATCACCGGAACGGCTGCACGCCCAAAGCGGATATATACCGGTCCCTCATAATTGTATGCGGCAATTACCGCTTCTTTTGCTTCCACTACATCGGACGGATTAATGACAACCATCCCCGGAATGTTACGCATCAGCGCAAGGTCTTCGTTACACTGATGGGTTGCGCCGTCTTCTCCTACCGTGATTCCGGCATGAGATGCTCCGATTTTTACATTTAACCCGGGATATCCGATGCTGTTACGAATCTGTTCATATGCACGTCCTGTCGCAAACATGGCAAAAGAACTCATAAACGGTACTTTTCCCGCTGTTGCAAGTCCTGCTGCAATTCCCGCCATATTACTCTCTGCAATTCCGCAGTCAATATGTCTGTCCGGAAACGCTTTCTGAAATACGGAAGTTTTTGTGGCTGCCGCAAGGTCTGCATCGAGTACGACAAGTTCGGGATGTTCTTTTCCCAGTTCTACCAATGCCTCGCCGTAGCCCTCTCTTGTCGCGATTTTTGAAACGACGTTCGTCTTTACTTCTGACATAATTCTTCCTCCCGGTTCTCCAGTTCTTTCATTGCAGCCTCATACTGTTCGTCATTTGGAGCCTTTCCATGCCATCCTGCTTCCCCTTCCATAAAGGAAACTCCTTTTCCTTTTACGGTCTTTGCAATGATTGCCGTCGGTTTTCCTTTGATGGTACGTGCTTCTTTGCATGCACTGCGAATCTGGTCAAAGTCATTGCCGTCAATATTGATTACATGGAATCCGAATGCCTCAAACTTTTGGTCAATCGGGTACGGAGAACATACCTCTGCAATGTCCCCATCGATCTGAAGGCCGTTATTATCGACTATCACAAGAAGATTATCCAGTTCTTTATGGCTGGCAAACATTGCTGCCTCCCAGACCTGTCCTTCCTGAATCTCGCCGTCTCCTAAAAGTGTATAGACACGATAATCCTGATTGTCCATTTTCGCTGCCAAAGCCATGCCGACTGCTGCCGAAACTCCCTGTCCCAGAGAGCCTGTCGACATATCAATGCCCGGCAGCTCCTGCATACACGGATGCCCCTGCAGTTTCGATCCTACTTTTCGCAATGTAATCAATTCTTCGGGTGGGAAATATCCTCTGTATGCCATAGCTGCATACAGTCCCGGTGCCGTATGTCCCTTACTTAAAACAAAACGGTCTCTGTCCGGCATAAACGGGTTTGCCGGATCTATATTCATTTCTTCGAAATAAAGAAATGTAAAAATATCAGCTGCGGATAACGATCCTCCCGGATGTCCCGACTTTGCGCTGTGCGTCGATGCTATAATTCCTTTTCTTACTTCAAGCGCATACTTCTGAAGTTCTAAATTCGTCATGGTAAACCTCCGTTATAAATACAGGCCGAATCTTCTGTACGCAGAAAACGCAAACCATATCTATGTTATGATACCACCTTTCTTCCTGTTCTGTAAACCCCGCTATCGCACGATTTATTGCAGATATTGTTCATCATCTTACAGCATTTTGCATAAGTTTAAAAAAACGGATTTCAAAATCATGTCAAAAAGGAAACGATTATTTTGGAGTGCGGCCGTCGGAGTTTTTCTGTTGGCTGCCTTATTTTACTTTTTTCGGATAAAATCCTTTTCTTTTCAAAAATATTGTCATCATATTTTCCAAGCTGAGGCTGCAGTCGACACTATCAGTCTTCACTATACGCTTGCAAATCCAAAAGATTATGGTATTCATACATATGAAGTAACACTTCCGTTCTATAATAAAGAAGCGCAAAAAGAACATTATGCCAAGGCAGAAAACTATTTAAACGGGCTGAAACGATTTGAGAATGGTTCCTTGTCTAAAGAAGATGCTTATACGCATATGCTCCTTAGTAAAGCTTTGCAGCATGAATTGAAGGGAAGTCGCTTTTTCTATTTTCAGGAAGTCTTCTCTCCTTCTTGCGGAGCACAGACACAACTTCCTATCTTAATGGCAGAATATACATTCCGCAGCAAACAGGATGTGGAAGACTATTTATCCCTCCTGTCACAAACAGACTCTTATTTTAAAAGTCTAATCTCTTTTGAAGAGGAAAAAGTAAAGCGCGGATACGGAATGCCCGACTACTCCCTGGCAAAAGTTATCACACAATGTCATACATTGATTACCCGAAAGTCCCTTGAAAACAACTCTCACTTTCTTCAGACCACCTTCCGGGAACGGATGTCGCAGTGTGTTTCATCCAAAATTCTATCGAAAGAGGACGCTGATGCTTATCTTGTCCAAAATGACAGGATTTTATTGGAAACCGTACTTCCGGCATACGAAAATCTTGCTGTTTTGCTTGCCCGCTTTCAATCTGCCGGTAAAAATGAAAACGGCCTTTGCTTTTATAAAGACGGAAAGGAGTATTATCAATGGCTCTTTTACAAGAATACCGGCTCATCTGTTTCTCCCCAAACCGCTTATGAAGATCTCTGTAAGAATTATTATGAATCTCTTCATAAGTTATCGGATGATCTTACAAAATTCCATGAAGATACAACACTATCCGAAGAAGACCTTTCCTATTTTCCGCTAAATGATCCCGATCAGATTCTTTCTAATCTTTTGGGACAAATGACAGATGATTTTCCGCAGGATGCACTAAGTACAATAACTTTGCAGGCTACCGTAAAAGAAGTCAGTGCTTCCATGCAGGAATATACTGCTCCTGCATATTATCTGACTCCGCCGATAGATGATAACAGCAGTAATGTGATTTATATTAACCCGAAGAGTACCCCTGCCGGATTAAGTCTTTATACGACCTTGGCACACGAAGGATATCCCGGTCACCTTTACCAGACCACTTATTACCAGGCGCACCAACAAAAGGAAAAGATTTCTCCGATACGTCATATTCTAAACTATGGCGGCTATGTGGAAGGTTGGGCATTGTATACGGAACTTAACTCTTATGATTATGCTTCCTGTCTGTATCGTGACTCTGAAAAAAAGGAAGCATGCGCACTCCTGTGTGATATCTTCAGACAGGAACGCTGCTCCCAGTTGGCGATGTTATCTTTGCTTGATATCGGCATCCATTATTACGGTTTCACTTTTGACCGTGCTTTTGAAATTCTATCCGCCTACGGAGTAAATGACCGGGCGCAGGCACGCGACATCTATGAATATATCGTAGAGGAGCCGACCAACTATCCCAAATATTACTGGGGATATCTTGAAATCCTCTCATTAAAAAAGGAGGCACAACACCTATGGGGTTCCTCCTACTGTGACTATCGCTTCCATCAATTCTTTTTACAAAGCGGGCCTTCCGATTTTGACAGCCTTAAGATAAGACTGCATAAACTTAAATAATAACACAAAAAATGAATTTTGCCATTCTATTGCAGACTGTTACGGAACGTTGGTACTTAATAAGCGTTTTTTGCGAATTTAGTACCACTACGTTCCGTATAAAGCGAGAGTACTTCTGCGAAATGAAATAATGAGATTAGAATGAATTTTGCCATTCTATTGCAGACTGTTACGGAACGTTGGTACTTAATAAGCGTTTTTTGCGAATTTAGTACCACTACGTTCCGTATAAAGCGAGAGCGCGTCTGCAAATGGAATGGCAAAATTCATTCTAACTCTATTATATTTTATTCTTTATCTACTCTTCCTCAATCATGCTGTCTAAATATCCTCTGTCCCAAAGAAGAATCTTCAATTTTTTGGCTGCCTCCACCGCCGGTTTTGTAAAATACTGATTGGTAAGGACCGCACCGACCATGCGGTCATAGTATTCCTTTCCGGCAAATGCTTCCTGAACCGCCTTGACACCTACCGGCGTGGAATATGCCTTACACTGAATGGCATATGTCACACCGTCCTTTTCCGCAAGGACATCCACGCCGTAATCCCCGCTGCCCTTTGTAACGGTTACATCCAAAAATCCTCTTTTTTTCAGTAGTTCTGCACAGTAATACTCAAAATCATGTCCTTCTATCTCATCTAAGGAAACCGCCTTATATTTTTTACGATATTTTCCTGCCAGCAGATATGCGCCGGCAATCAGCAGAAGAAAACCTGCTGCCAATATGATCAATAAAATCATTCTGTTATCCATTATCTTTCCTCATAAATACCAATACGTTATCGGTTTTGAATAACTGCCGACCAGTCACTGATTCCCAAAATTCCTTTGGCAAATTCCGTAGCGTTCTTCGATTCCGCAGTATCGATTTGTTTAAACACTTGATAAATCTGTTTATGCGACCCGTCAGGATTAGACAGACCAAAAGCAAGTCCCTGTGCAATTTCCTCAACCGCATCCGTCTGTCTGTTCAGCAAAAGTCCGTCGATATGGCTGTTTGCTTCCGCAATATAATACGCATAGGCAAATGCTGCCGCCTGCACGCTTTCGCCGCCGGATAAGGAAGTAAATCCCACTTCACTAAGAAGCAAAGAACGAACTTCCCCGGTATCTGTAAGCATCTCTTCCCGCTGTAAATAATCGGTAATGACATGGATGTTTTTCATACAGATCATCGGACTGTCTGAGCCATTCTGAATCAGTTTGTTAAAATATGCCCCTGTGTTCCAAAATGCTGCATTGGTAAGCGGTACGGGATACGGATGATGGGATAAGTGCCAGTCGATATTACCGCGTTCTTTAATAATGGTATTAAATGCATCCAGCACATCTCTCGCATCATAGTCCCCACTGTTTGAAAGATTTCTGTTCCATGTCTGATCAAGCGGCATATAAATCTGTGCTGCGGCATTTACCGAGCGGATTGCATTATAGAATACCCGGAATGCCTGTGCATACTCCCGTGTATAAGAAGTAACGTCGGTATGTTCCATATAGTTCCATTCTTTCCGGGCATTGATTTCATTTGCAATGACCCAGTTGGAAATTTTCCCGTGTCCCGTACCGGAATATCGTTCCGCAAGAAAAGTCGCAACTGCTGCCATACAGTCCACTCCGGCTTTCTCGGCACCGTTAAACATCAAATACGGTGCGCTGCTTCCGCTCCTTGCCTTAGGGTGAATCAGTTCCGGATAAACACCGTTTTGATCGTTTAATAGAATGGCTGTGACCTGTATACCTTTTGCCGTCAAAGAGCCAAAGACAATGTCGTATTCGGCAATTGTCTGTCCGTTAAACGCATATGTCTTTCCGTTATAATCATAATAGATTGTAGGATGATTTGCACTGGAAGTCTGTCCTGTAATTCTGGCAATCGGAATATTATACGCTGCCTGCTTTACGGAAAGGTCCTCCAATTCTCCGGAGTTTAATTTATTGGGGTCTACCAAAAGTCCCTTTTTCGAAGAAGCTTCCGTATAAGTATTATATTTTGCGATTACCTCCGGGTTGGTAATATAACGGCTTTTCGAAACAATTCGGTAAGCTCCGTCTTTTTTTACGGCAATTACAAATTTTTTAAAGAATCTCGAATCAGAACGTCGATTGTTTAAATCGACGGTAAATGAAAAGGAAGGAGATTTCATTTTTTCCAGTCGACGCGTGCACAAAGGCTCTGCCTCTACGGAAATTTCTGTTTCATATGTATTTAGATCAAACAGGTAAATATCGTCGCTGTCACTTACAGGAATACCGGGCACTTTTCCCTCAATGATAATTTTTGAAGGATCTTCTTCTGAAATCAGGCAGCTTGTCAATTGTGCAAATGTGGACGCATTTTCCGATGTCAGTTCTATTTCTGTAAGCCACATCTCTTCCCATGCCTGCTGCAGACCACTTGCTGCTTCTATTCTTGCCTTAGCATCCGCAATCATTTTTTCTCGTGCTTCCCGTTCCTGCTCTTCTTTTACAATCCGTTCTTCCTCTATTTGTTTCATCACTGCTTTTTCATGCATCATTTCACGGATCTGTATGATAATAAAGGATGTCAGAAGAAGGATAAGCAATCCTGCCGCACATCCCCAGACAATCTTTATTTTTCGTGTAATTTTAATCTTGGAAACAACTCTTTTCTTTTTCTTCATGCCTTCTTTTCCTTTTTGTCTGCTGTTTTTTATTGTACAACGAACCTTTTTATTACGCTATCCTTTTTTACAGATGTTTCCTCAGACCATCTTCCCCAGAATAATGCTTGCAATCACTCCCGCTAATGTACTGAGCAATGCTCCCGCTAACGTCCATCTTGTTTTTGTGATTTTCACTGTCATATAGTAAAGGGACATTGTATAAAAAACCGTTTCCGTACAACTGCATAAGATAGAGGCCGTCATTCCCGTCACCGAATCCGTCCCATGCGTTTTGAAAATATCAATGGCAAGCCCTGTCGCGGCAGACCCTGAAAACAATTTTACAATAATCAGGCTAAAGATATCCGTGGAAATTCCGATTCTTCCAAATGCCTTTCCTGCAACATTCCCCAGAAAATTCAAAAAGCCGGAAGCACGCAAAATTCCAACTCCGACCATTAGTGCAATCAGAGTTGGAATAATTTTGATAACTGTATAAAGCCCGTCCTTTGCTCCTTTGATAAAATCTTCATAAACGTTGCATTTTGATATAATTCCGTATGCAACAACATAAAAGATCAAAAGCGGTATGATAATATTGGAAAAATTCGTCAGTGCATTTGCCAAATATCCTACTTCCTCAAATGCATTTTACTATAATTTATTACCTCCTGCCGTTTTCTATTCCTGATAGTGTTCTCTAAGCAGGGCAATTTCCTGCTGATATCCGTCCAATTCATTCGGCGTTTCCAAATAAAACGGAAGGTTCTTTAAAACCGGGTGATTGATGACCCTCACAAGTGCATCCAATCCGATTTTTCCCTCTCCGATTCTGGCATGGCGGTCCTTATGCGATCCCATTTCATTCAAGCTGTCATTTAAATGGACTGCTTTTAACTTATCAAGTCCGATGATGTTATCAAACTCTGTAAGCACTTCATCCAGGTGATTTACAACATCGTATCCTCCGTCCCAGATATGGCAGGTATCAAGACATACCCCCATATGGTCCTTTAACTCTACTCTGTCAAGAATCTCCCGCAGTTCTTCAAATTTCCCACCGATTTCACTGCCCTTTCCCGCCATCGTTTCAAGAAGGACTGTTGTCTGCTGTTTCGGTTCTAATATTGCATTCAGCATCTCACAAATATAGGTGATTCCCGTTTCTACACCTTGTCCAACATGCGAACCCGGATGAAAGTTGTAGCAGTTTCCCGGTGTATATTCCATCCGAACCAAATCATCCGCCATTGTATTTTTTGCAAACTCCCGAATACCGGGATCAGCAGATGCCGCATTTAATGTATACGGCGCGTGTGCCAAAATGCGGTTGATTCCCTCTTCCTGTGACAGAGCAAGAAAACGGTCCACATCTTTTTGCTCAATTGCTTTTGCTTTTCCTCCACGCGGATTCCTTGTAAAAAACTGAAGGGTATTCGCATGTATTTTGACTGCATCTTTTCCCATTGCCTCATAGCCTTTGGAAGAAGATAAATGGCATCCTATTGTAAGCATATTCAAGTCCTCTCTTTTGCGTGAAATGAAGTAATATTTTGCATCATTTTACAGAATATGACCGCAACTGCGGTTCCTATTGTCGTTGCTATCAGCCCCGGTGCAATCACTGCCGTCGGGTTGACGCTTCCGTATTGACTGCGATAAGCAATAATATTGACCGGAATGAGTTGGAGGGAAGAAATGTTAATTACCAAAAATGTGCACATTTCATCCGTTGCGGTAGTTACGGTTTCCCGTTTCCCCCGCTTTTTCTCAAATTCCGTTAATTCTTCCATCGCTTTTAACCCTGCCGGGGTTGCGGCCCAGCCCAGCCCCAATATATTGGAAATCATATTTACCGATATATATTCCCTCGCCTTATGATTTTTCGGAATATTGGGAAACAGGTATGTGACAAATGGGCTGATTCCTTTTGTCATTTTATCAATCAGACCGCTCTTATCCGCAATTTCCATCAGTCCCGTCCAAAGCGACATCGCACCACACATTGTAATGCACAGAGAAATTGCTTCTTTTGCAGAATTCAGTGCCGCATTGGTAAGGGCCTCCATATTTCCGGTAAATACACCATAAATAATACCGACAATAATCATAAAGGCCCAGATATAGTTCATCATCGCAGATGACTCCTTTTGCGGATCATTTGCTCTTATTATATTCAGTCGTTTTCTTTTTCATTCTTAATTTCATTCTTATCTACTACTTTGATGATTCCCTTTTTCCACATGATACGGGATGAAATCAAAGCAATCGGAAGCATAAACAGAATCAAAAATCCAATCATGCCGAATAAAGATCCACCGCTTGTTACACGAACCAAAATGGATAAAACGGATACGATAATAAGTACCGGCACAACACCCATAACGCCGTTTTTAACAACCTTATTGCCTGCATTTGTGCTGGAGAAAAGTCCCAGTGTCAGAGATCCGAACAATGCCGGGATGATATAATTAGATGCTGTTTTTACAGACGGAAGTTCAAACACAGGACTAATCCATGCACTGAGTAATGCAGCGAGTGCCAGAATAATAACTGTCATAATGGAGCTTACCGCAACCGCTACGGAGGCAACAGCATCGCCTTCCGGCGTATTTGGCTCTTTCTTTGCAATTTTCATTGCATTTACGGCACACGGAAGTTTTAAGTTCATAATGTTACCTGTAATAAAGGTAAGGTAAGAAGATGATCCGAGAATCGGTGTATAACTGAGTGCCTCGGAAATTCCCACCGGAATATAAATCATTAAAATACTGATTGTAGACAGATTGATTACTTCACCGATTGACGGAATGCAACCATAGTATCCGAGTACGATAAACGGCAGTGCAATCATATATACCAAGGCGATTACTGTGCCGAATCGTCCCCATTTGTGAGACCATTTCTGAAAAGGGTCCATTGTTTGTACCGGTTTATTTTCTTTACTCATAATGAGATCCTCCTTGTTGTGTTATTGAAACAAATTTGTCCAGAAAATTGCTGATATCATACCGCCTATCATGGAAAATGCCATGATAAACTCGCTAAGCCAGCGAAGTTTCGGACTCTTAGAAGCAATCACACCAAGCAGGACTGCAATCACAAGACCTGTTATCATAACTGCTGCCTGAATAGTATCTCCAAACAACAATACCGGAACATAAACGGCGAACAGACAAAGCATAAAGGTTCCGCTCAACACATATTTCCATGTGCTTGCTTCTTTTGTTTTGTTAACACTCATAGAAAGTTTTTTCCCGAAAGGAATCAGAATGGTAAAACCGCTTAACATACCGATGCTCATTAAAATCATAACAACTCCGAATTCTCTTCCCGTTGCACTTTCTAACATCTCTGCAGCAGTCGAAAATCCGATTGCAGATGATACGCTGCTGGCAATCAAAGATTCATAGGAAAGAGAACCGATAACAGACAGTCTCCACCAGGACCATACAACTCCCAATACGGCAATTAATGCGAACAGACCTACTACAATTGACAAACTCGGAACAACAGAGAATACAAGGCTTGACTTAATAACCTTTCGAAGTTCCTCTTTTGTAATTCCCATTTCAAGGCAACGGGTATACGCCTTTTTCAGATAAACCAATGAAAATCCGACAATATACAGCAGACCGATTACAACCAGGGTCAGCAATAACGGACTTGAAATAATTTCTTTCATAATAACTACCTCTCTTTCGTTTCTCGCAATTTTATCTATTCTAAAAGCATACGTTAATTGTGTTCTTCCAACCAACGCATTGCTGTATATGCATAAACGGTACTTCCGCCCGCTAAAACGGATTCATCAAATTTTACTTTCGGATGATGCTGCGGATAGCAGTAACCCTGCTGTGGATTTCCTGCCGCAAGCGCAATCATAATGGAAGGTACTTCCTGACTCACATAAGCAAAATCCTCTGAACCTGCAGATTTAGGAGCCTTTTTCTCACCTGATAAAGCATTTAACTGTCCGACGGTAAATGCTTTTTGCCCTAATAATTCTTTTGCATATTGAACCGTACATGCAGAAAGATCCGGATCATTTTTAAGAGAAGGACATCCGGAGCCGAAGGAAACTTCCGCTGTGGCGCGAAAAGATGCTGCAATCCCCTGAGAAATTTCCGTCATTCGTGTTTTCAGGAAAGAACGAATCTCTTCGTCATAAGTACGAATGGTTCCGCCAAGTTCCACGGTGTCCGGTATAACGTTTGCCGCAGCACCTCCATGAATTGTCCCGATTGTCAGAACCGCTTCGTCCATCAAAGAAAGTTCTCTTGCATGCAATTCCTGCAAAGCTGTAATGATATGAGCCGCGACATTAATCGGGTCAACCCCGTTGTTGGGCATGGAGCCGTGACATCCTTTTCCCTGAATTTTAATTGTAAAATAATCAGCTCCCGGAGCGCTGACACCTCCGTCACTTACGACAACCGTACCGGCCGGCATCGGCATACCTGCCATAACGTGAATCATAAGTGCCGCATCTACATCAGGATTTTTCAGTACTCCCGCTTCAATCATATCATGAGAGCCCTCGAAGATTTCTTCGGCGGACTGAAACATCAGTTTCACACTTCCCTGTATCTCATCTTCATGTGCTTTTAACAGTTTTGCTGCCCCAAGCAGCATCGTTGTATGAAGGTCATGTCCGCAGGCATGCATTTTCCCTTCATTTTCCGATTGGAAATCTACATCTGCTTCTTCTTTCATCGGAAGTGCATCCATATCTGCGCGAAGCAAAAATACTTTGCCCGGTTTTTTCCCACCGGCTACAACAGTAAGTCCTGCTTTCCCACACTCCTTAGGCTCGTATCCCATGGCAATTAATTTTTCTTTTACATAAGCAATTGTCTCTTTCGTATCAAACCCGGTTTCCGGATGCCTGTGAAGATTGTGTCTGATTTTTAACAATTCTTCTTCCTGTTCCTTTGATTCCTGCAATAATTCTTCTGCGGTCATGGCAGTAATCCTCCTTTTTTATATTATAATCATAGATGCTTACGAAACATATTTTAAGCGGACCGGCAGAAAAGTTTTCCGCTCGGGTCCTTAAAAAACGTCAGCACTTGGATTTTTCAAGCATCGCGACGAAAAATCCTTAGTACTGTTACGTTTTTTACGGGCGAAAGCGTACCCGGACGGAAAATTTTACTGCCGGTCCGCTTTCGACAATGTTTCGTAATCGCCTTATATCATATTATTCCCAATTTTATATAAAAAAGAGGCTCTTTTATAGAGCCTCTTTGCTTGAAGGAGATATTATCATCTTATGATTTTATAATACCTTCGACAAAAATTCTTTTAACCGTTCATTCTGCGGATGGTCAAAAAATTCCTGCGGTGTATTTTCTTCTTTAATCTGCCCCTCATCAATAAAAAGAACTCTCGTTCCGACTTCCTTTGCAAATCCCATCTCATGGGTAACGATGACCATCGTCATACCACCCTTTGCAAGATCGCTCATTACATTTAAAACTTCTCCAACCATCTCGGGGTCGAGAGCCGAAGTCGGTTCGTCAAATAATATAACATCCGGATTCATACAGAGAGAACGTACAATGGCAATTCTCTGTTTCTGCCCTCCGGAAAGTTGTGCCGGATATGCGTTCGCTTTTTCTTCCAGCCCAACTCTTTTTAGCAGTTCCATCGCTTGTTTTTCCGCTTCATCCTTTGATTTTTTTAATACTTTCATCGGTGCAAGCGTCATATTTTCTAAAATAGTCTTATGCGGGAACAGATTAAAATGCTGAAATACCATTCCGATTTTCTGGCGATGTTTATTGATATCACATTTCGGATCTGTAATATCAAGGCCTTCAAACAAGATAGAGCCGCCGGTCGGTACTTCCAAAAGATTCAGGGAACGCAAAAAGGTTGATTTTCCGGAACCGGAAGGACCTACAATTACTACAACTTCTCCTTGCGAAATCGTAGTACTGATGTGATCGAGCACTTTTACTTTTCCAAAATCTTTACATAAATCTTTAATTTCAAATAAAATCTGTTTATTATCGCTCATCCGTGCGCAGCCTCCTCTCTAATTTTGAGACTCCTGCCGTGAGCAGTGTCACGATAATCAGGTAGATTGCCGCTGCAGCAAGAAGAGGCATAAGCGGTTCATATGTCTGGCTTCTGATTACGTTTGCACCGTGCGTAATATCCGTCAATGCAATGTAACCACAGATAGATGTCTCTTTTAATAACGTAATGAATTCATTCGCAAGTGCGGGCAAAACATTTTTAAAAGCCTGCGGAGAAATGATATAAACCATCGTCTGTGCATAATTCAAACCAAGGCTTCTACCGGCCTCAAACTGTCCGTTATCAATCGACATGATTCCGGAACGGAAGATTTCCGCAACATATGCACCGGAGTTAATCCCAAACGTAAGAATCGCAACCAGCCTTTTGCTTACATCCGGGCTTGTAAATACGATATAGTACATGATAAGTAACTGAATCATCGCCGGTGTACCGCGGATAATCGTAAGATATACCTTACAAATACTGTCCAGAACCTTTATGATAATGGAATGCTTATCACTTTTATCTGCGGTTGACCGGATAACAGCAACAATAAATCCAAGTGCCAGACCCAGTAAAATTGCGAAAATAGTAACGATAAACGTCGTGCTGAGTCCTTCTGTAATATATCGCCATCTATTATCTTCAATAAAATTCAAAATAAACTTAGCTTTTAAATCTGCCAAAATTCCACCCCGTTATTCTTTACGTAAAAGTTTCGTTATTATTTATTACGAACAATGATAACCTGTGTTGCGGTTGTGTAAGGATCGGAGAAATTAACGCTTTCCAGACGGTCCTCTGTAACAGTCATACCCGCAATACCAACATCTGCTTTTCCGCTTGTTACAGCATTGATGATGGAATCAAATTCCATATCTTCAATCTTTAATTCCATACCAAGCTTATCACAAATAGCCTGTGCGATATCTGCATCGATTCCGACTACTTTCTGATCCTGATAATATTCATACGGTTCAAATGCTGCATTTGTAGCCATAGTTAATGTTCCGTTGGAACGGTCTACACCTTCCGGAGAAACATAAGGAGTTTTTCCTTTCGTATCATCTCCGATATAGTTGCTGATAATGCTGTTAATTGTTCCTTCTGCCTGAAGTTCTGCCAGTGCTGCATTAATCTTATCGGTTAATTCCGTGTTGTCTTTTGCAATACAGATAGCATATTCTTCCAGTGCGAAGTCTTCATCCAGAATCCTAAGGTCAGAGTTCTTTGCAACAAAAGCTTTTGCCGGCTGTTCATCGATAATAACACAGTCAATCTTGCCCTGTTTTAATGCCTGAACCGCATCTGCGCCTTTGTTGTAACGTTCAATTGTAGAACCTTCTGCTTCATAATCACTTGCATAGATATCACCTGTTGTTCCTAACTGAACACCGATTGTTTTTCCCGGTAAGTCATCTACAGAGTTAACGGTATTTGCCGGAACACTGTTTCCGCATGCTGCTAAAGATGCTGCCATGCAGACAGTAAGTAAAGCTGCTAAAATCTTTTTCATGGTTATCCTCCTCAAAATATGTATAAATTTTCATTAATAGTACTATTTTATCATGAATTATCGGGATTGCAACAATTATTTGCCAATCCGCTCTATAATTGAAAAGGATGGCAATTTTAATTGCTTTGCCACCCTTTTCATTCCCTTTCTTAATATGCAGTTTTTTCTTATATTTTGAATATTTGAATGGAACTGCGCAATTTTTCTGAATTTTCCTGTAGTTTCTGAACTTCCACGTCAAATTTTTCTGCGGTGTTCTCCTGTTTGCTGACTGCTTCCAGAACATCGGCAGCGGCGGCAGCCGTTTCTTCCAATACTACGGAAATATTTGCAATCGCATCCAGTGTACTTTGTTTTGACGTATCCATATCATTAACCTTTTGCGTAATTGTTGCAATATTCTCATTCAGGTTGTCCATATGTCTGCTGATTCTTGAAAATGCTGCAATGGTCTCCTGTAATGCATTCTCCTGTGCATCAACAATATCACTGGCTTTTGATACGTTTTCTGCCGTGGAACTCATCTTTGTCTGAATCTTTCCGATGATTTCCTCAATCTGTCCGGATGCATTCTTAGACTCTTCCGCAAGTTTTCGAATTTCAAGTGCTACAACCGCAAATCCCTTTCCGGCTTCACCGGCTCTTGCTGCTTCAATTGATGCATTCAATGCAAGCAGATTTGTCTGCTCGGCAATTTCATTAATGGTTGTCGTAAAGGACTGAATATGGTTAGATTCCTTTACCAGTGCATCCATGCTCTCTATTACGGAATTTGTAATCTCTGTCGTACTCTTTACATTCTTTTTCAGTTCATCCATTGTTTCAAGACCGGATTTCAAGATTTCCCTTGTCTCATTGGATGATTCGTAAATCTTATCGGTGTTATCCGAAACAACTCCGATTACGTTTGACAATTCACTCATTCTGTTACGGCAATCCTGTGCACTTGCTGCCTGGTCCGTAATACCCGCTTCAATATTCTGCATCGTGTCGGAAATATGTTTCGCGGCATTTAACATCTCACCCGAGCCAACTGCTACCTGGTCTGAAGATTCGAAAACATTCTTCGTTACTTCCGACACATGGGAAATCAGCCCTTTGATTTCATTTAACATGCCTGAGGTATGAACTGCCAATCGTCCCAATTCATCTTTTCGTTTACTTTTAACCGTTCCGGAAAGATCTCCTTCTGCCGCCTTTTTTGTAACCTTTTCAATCAGCCGGAGTGCTTTTCCGATACCGCTTGCCATCAGGACACTTAAAGCAACCGCAATTATACTTGCAATTAAGACCATTGCAATCGTAAGGTTTTTAATCTCATTCGCCTGTTGCATGATTTCATTCTGCGGAATCATATAGCAGACGCTGCTTCCCGTATTTCCGATTTTATATGCGATAAACAGGAATTCCTCACCGTCAACATCAACAGTCTTTAAAATATCATTCTCACTTCCTGCTGTCATTTCCTGATAAAATGGTTTATCTGTAAAACTGCTTCTTCCTGCCAGTTCATCCGTTGTAATCTCTTTTCCGTCCATTGTGACAATCGCACAATATGCCCGGTCAGAAAATTCCATACTTTGAATCGGAACAATCAGAGTATCTCTTTTATAATCTGTAACGATAATGGCGATATCCCGATTATTTGCATTTCTGATTACTCTGCAGTTACTGATTGCATAATCGTCACTCGTCATACCCATAAGTTCATCAAATGACGGATGATTACCAATCCATATTGATTTCGTCGTTGTTGCATTGATTCCTTCCATGATTTCGGAAGAACTCAATTTTTCAAAATAATCCGCGCCGACATTTCCTTTTGTGGAAATAGAAGTTCCATAATTTGCAACAACATTGATGGAGGAAATCATATTATTGGAGATTGCCTCCTTTTTAATCTGGTTCAACAGATTTTTATAGGTTGTCACTTCTATCGTCGGTTCCTTTTTCAATCCGCCGGAATAATAATTAATCATATCTTCCTGATTGTAAAAGGCATAATTGGTACTGTCTAAATTGTTGAACAGCAGTGTATAATATTCTCCTGCTTTTGTAATTGTGTTATGTGTAGATACTTTATAATTTCCTACAATTGCATCTGCTGCCTTCTGATAGGAAAAGCAACCCAGCAAAACAATAAACACAACCGGAACCAAACTTGTCAGAATCAATTTGCTCCTGATTCCGAGTCCTATGCGCTTTCCCTTTTTAGACGGCTTCGGAGTTTTTGGTGCTTTGGGTTCTTTGGGTGTTTTAGATGCCTTTGGCAGTTTCAGTGCTTTAGATTTTTTTTCTTTCTTTTCTTTTTTCT
Source organism: Lachnospiraceae bacterium (assembly GCA_029007885.1). Lineage (GTDB taxonomy): Bacteria > Bacillota > Clostridia > Lachnospirales > Lachnospiraceae > RGIG8767. Next base: position 29,957 of record JAQXIR010000011.1, read on the forward strand.
CTAATTTTTTCATCTTCTGCCCTCCATCAATCCGCCTTTATTGCTCGATACGAAAACGTTTTCCTCTATTATTCCAAATCACTTCGATTATCTATAGTTTACATTTTTTATACGATAAAGGATATTAGCAATTTTACCATATTTATTTCGTATTTTTTAGTAAATTCAGCCATAATCAGGTTTCGTTTTCCAGCAAATACTGGTAAACTTCACGTTTTGTAATTCCACGATCCCTCGCAACCAGTTTCATGGCTTCTTTTCGTTCTATTCCCTGCTTCTCATACTGCTGCATGTGTTCTTCGATGGAAATCTCCCGGTAGGAAGCCTGTTTTTCCTCTTCCTGCTGCTTAAAACTTTTTCCTTCCAGTACAAGAACATATTCTCCTCTTGGTTCTTCCTGCTCGTACAGGGAATTTGCCTGCCCCAGTGTAGTCGGAAGAATGGTTTCAAACTTTTTTGTCAGTTCCCTGCAAATTGTTATCCTGCGGTCTCCCAGTGTTTCTGAGAGTTCCTGCAGTGTTCCTTTCAAGTGATGGGGTGCCTCATAGAGAATAATGGTACGGGATTCCTCTTTCAGATCATCAAGTACTCGCCTGCGTTCCTTTTTATCAGGAGGCAGAAATCCCTCAAAGCAGAATCGTCTTGTACTTAATCCCGAAAGCGTAAGTGCCGTAATCAGTGCCGCAGGTCCCGGCAGTGAAGTTACGGTAATGCCTTCTTCCTGACACATTTTGACAAGAACTTCCCCCGGATCGGAAATTGCCGGAGTACCGGCATCCGTAATAAGCGCAATATCCTTCCCGCTCTTTAGTTTTTCAATCAATACCTGCGCTTTCTCTACCTTGTTATATTCATGATAACTCGTCATTGGTGTTGTAATTTGAAAATGAGTCATCAGCTTTTTACTGTTTCTGGTGTCTTCTGCCGCAATCAGATCCACCTGTGCAAGAGTCTCTAATACCCTCGGCGTAATATCTTTCAAATTTCCGATTGGTGTTGCACATAAATACAATTTTCCTGCCATTGTGTCATCTCCGTTTTAATATCCATAAATATCATAAATTTCGTCTGTATAGACACCTTGTTCTTTATAGACAATCAAAGGCTTTTCTACTGTAAGCCGGGAGCGGCCGCCTCTTACCGCTTCAATCAGTACCATATTCGGTTCTTTGTCAATATACGGATACACCAGTTTCATTCGCTTCGGTTCCAGGTGAAAAGTAATCAGTAGGTGTAAAATCTCGGCCAGGCGAAACGGTCTGTGAACCATGAAAAAATGTCCTCCGGGCACAAGCAGTTGGGATGCCTGCAAAACAACATCTTCCAGCGTACATAAAACTTCATGTCGTGCAATTGCCTTTTCACTGTGAGGATTAACAAGTCCGTGCTGCCCTATCATATACGGAGGATTTGATGTAACAACCTCAAAGGAAGCTTTTTTAAAAATCTCGGATGCCTCTTTAATATCTCCTGTCACAATTTCAATTTTGTTTTCCAGTTTATTTAATGCGACACTTCTTCTTGCCATGTCTGCACTTTCCGGTTGTATTTCCAATCCGGTCAGATGGGAAGCATTTGTCTTTGCCTCCAGCAGAATCGGGATGATTCCCGTACCGGTTCCTAAATCAAGTACTCGGTCACCCTCCTTAGCCTGAGCAAACCCGGACAGTAAAACAGCATCCATCCCAAAACAAAAACGGTCCGGATTCTGAATAATCCGGTAACCGTTTCTTTGCAATTCATCTATTCGTTCATTTTCGTGTAATGTAACTTCCATGCGGGCTTTCTCCCTGATAATACTTCTTCGTATTTCCTAATTATCATCCAGTCCTGCTGTATTATCCTGCTTTTCCAATTTTTCCAGTTCCTTCATTTCCTCCGCAGATAACTGAAGTTTCTCTTTCTTATGCTTTCTCTTAAAGCGAAGTTCGTCTACACTGTATTCCTGAATCTCTTTCTCATCGTTATTTTCAACGATTACTTTAACAAGCTGACGTAAAACATTAACACTTTGTACTTCTCCGTGCAGTCCGTCTTTTGTCGTGACCTGGTCACCGATATTCGGAAGACGGCGGTTTAATTCTTCATACGTCTCTTCTTCATGTTTTAAACAGCACATCAATCTGCCGCAGACGCCGGAAATCTTTGTCGGGTTTAAAGACAGGTTCTGTTCTTTTGCCATCTTGATTGATACCGGAACAAATTCAGAAAGATGAGTATGGCAGCAAAGCGGTCTGCCACAGATTCCGATGCCTCCGCGAATCTTTGTCTCATCACGGACACCAATCTGGCGCAGTTCAATTCTGGTTTTAAATACTCCCGCCAAATCTTTTACAAGTTCCCTAAAGTCAATTCTTCCGTCTGCCGTAAAGTAGAAAAGGACTTTATTATTGTCAAAGGTATATTCTGCATCAATCAGTTTCATTTCCAAGCCATGCTTTTGGATCTTCTCAAGGCAGATTTTAAAGGCTTCTTTTTCTTTACTCTTATTAGCCAGTTCCTGCTCATCATCTCTTTTTGTAGCAATGCGGAGAACCGGTTTTAAAGGCTGTATTACTTTATCGTCTTCAACTTCCTTCGGATCTCCCACAACCGTTCCATATTCTACACCGCGCGCTGTTTCTACAATCACGTGGTCTCCTCTTTTTATCGGATAGGACAGGGGATCAAAAAAATAAATTTTACCGGCTGTCCGAAATCTTACACCTATTACTTTAACCATCTATACACCTCACGTTGCGATATTCGCAGATTCTTAATTTTCTTTAATCGTCAAAAGAAGCAGTTCCATCGTCAGATCAAAGTTAACATTGGCAGACAAACGTCTCTTTGCAGTATCAAGAGCTTTCAGAATATTCTCAATACCTTCATATGTGCTCTTCGATGCCGCCTTTTTAATATACTGTATTTCTTCCTTAAAAATCAAGTGGTTTACATCTTTTGTCGCTTTAAACAAAAGAGCATCCCGATACCAGATTGCAAGAATGTCCAGATAATCATTGATTTCCAGTTTATATTCATTCATCCGCTTGATTGCCTGCGCAATCTCATTGATTTCCATATCATCTATATATTTTAAAAGGGTGACTGCCTCGTCCTTAATCTTATCAAAATCTTCACTGGATGCCAACATTTTTGCTTTTCCAATATTTCCCCTGGCAAAAGCTGCGCAAACCTGTGCCTTGTAATCCGGAATCTGCAATTCCTGCATCAGAAACTTCTTCACTTTTTCATCAGACACCGGCTTCATGTTAAGAACAATGCAGCGGCTTACGATTGTCGGAAGCATTGCTTCTAAATTGGAAGTAAGGAGAAGAATCACTCCATACTCCGGCGGTTCTTCCAAGGTTTTCAAAAGTGCATTCTGTGCTGCTACGGTCATTTTCTCAGCATCGTTTACAATATATATTTTTTTCGGTCCCGCATACGGCTTAATCACAATATCGTTATTGACCTGGGTACGGATGTCGTCTACGCTGATGGAATTTGGCTTTTCATGTGTAACACGAATAATATCCGGTTGATTTTTACTGAGTGCCTGTTTGCAGGAGTGGCATTCCCCACATGGCTCTGTTTCTCCACGCTCACATTGCAGTGTCATGGCAAAAACAGAAGCAATAAATTCTTTTCCGCTGCTGCGTTCTCCATTGATAATATAAGCATGCGATACATTTCCCGACGCAATTGCGCCCTGAAGATGTTCTTTTATCATATCTTGTCCGACAATATCCGAAAATTTTGCCATTGCTTTATCCTCCGATTATGTAAAGATGTCCAGTAAAAGTCCTCTGATTTCTCCGATTTTTTGTAGAATCGTGAGATTGTCCTGTTCATCTTTTACCAGTTCCTGTGCCAATTCATCAAGGTTTTTATCAACCAGTCGAATAATACCGTATACTCTGTGTCGTCCCTTCCGATCCAGAAAATTCTCACGCGAAAACTCGTGGGAACGATTCACAATTTCATTCATAAAATCCTTAATCAGACTACGATATCTTTTCATGTCTTTGACATCCCGATGCTTTGCAAGTTTTTCTCCCTGCATCGTAATCTCTTCCATCATGGAAACCAGGCGGTCCTGTAATTGTGACTCCTCGATATGGCTGGCAAGTGTGAATTTAAAAGAACCGTCTGCCGTATTTGACTGTTGAACCGGCTCAACAGGCTGTGACTGCATCACCTGATTGACTTTCATATCCACAATTACCACCTCCTGTCATAAATATCGGTCTGTTACCTGTTTTCCTGAATATATTTTTTGATGGATGCGATGCACTGTTTCAAATCATCGTTGGCAAAACTCTTCGTAATTTTGCACTCTCTGATTTTGTCTTCTGCAAAATCCTGCGCATCTGCCAAAAAACGTCTGCACATTTCCTCATATTTGGGTGTCGCCTGTTTCTTTTCACGATTTAATGCTCTTTGCAGACGAATGCCGTCATCCAATGTGATTAGAATTGCTTCTGTTTTCTCTTCTCCGAAATATTTTTGCATGGATAAATACGATTCCGGTGTTCCGATGACCAGATAATCCGATTTTTCAAGATTGATCTGATCATCATTTACCGTAAAATATTTCCATGCTCCGTAAAACGTATCATAAGAACGAAGTTCAATAATTTTATTCTCTTCTTCCAGTTTCTGCACTTGTGAATCGTCTGTAAAATAATACTCCACACCGTTCTGCTCACCTGCCCGAATCGGCCTTGTTGTATACGGAATAATCCTCTTTAAATGCAGTGACTCTTCCGCAAGCAGTGCTTTGTAAATTGTATCTTTTCCTGTTGAACTTTTTCCCATAATGCAGAAAATTTTTCCCATATTAAACCTCAACTACACGTATCATATTTGTCTTTCCCGAAATTCCGAGCGGTACACCTGCCGTAAGAACGACAACATCACCTTTTTTGATATATCCTGCTTTTTCTGATGCATACAATGCTTCTTTAAACAAGTCTTCCGTTCTGTCCTTTTTTTCAATTAACAAAGGACTGGCACCCCAAAGCAGATTTGTCTGCCTGCAGACACGAGGGTCTACGGAACATGCAATAATTCTGCAATTCGGTTTATAGCGTGCAATCATTCCTGCCGTAAATCCGGACATCGTTACTGTGATAATTGCTGCTGCTCTAAGATCCATTGCCGTCGTACATGTCGCATGAGAAATGGCAGTTGTGATATCAAGTCCCTTACTGCGATCAAGTTTTATCATTCTTCCCGCATAGTCAATATCATTTTCCGTACGCTCTGCAATTTTGGACATGGTATTTACCGCCTCTACCGGGTAAAGTCCGTTTGCCGTTTCGCCCGACAGCATAATCGCTGTTGTTCCGTCGTAAATGGCATTGGCAACGTCTGTTGTCTCTGCTCTTGTCGGTCTCGGATTTTTTGTCATGGATTCCAGCATCTGTGTCGCCGTAATGACGTGTTTTCCTTGTGCAACTGCTTTCTTAATCATCATCTTCTGAAGCGGCGGTACATCCTCCATCGGCACCTCAACACCCATATCTCCGCGGGCTACCATAATGCCGTCCGATACTTCCAGTATCTCATCCAGATTCTCGATGCCCTGCATATTCTCAATTTTGGCAATTATTTTTGCTTTGCTGTTATGTTCATCCAAAATCTTTCTGACTTCCAGAATGTCCTCTTTACAGCGTACAAAAGAAGCCGCAATAAAGTCATAGCCCATTTTGATTCCAAACAGAATATCATTGTAATCTGCTTCACTGATAAACGGCATGGATAATTGTGCCTGCGGTACATTGATTCCTTTTTTGTTGGAAACAAATCCTCCGTTTATAACACGGCAGACAATTTCTGTTTCGGTAACCTTTTCAATTTCCATTTCGATAAGCCCGTCATCAATTAAGATAGCGGTCCCTTCTTTGACATCCTTTGGAAGGTCTTTATAGGAAATCGAAGCACGTTCATTTGTTCCCGGCACCTCTTCTGTTGTAAGAACAAAAGTCTGCCCGGGTTTTAATTCTTCTTTTCCGTTTACGAAATCACGAAGCCTGATTTCCGGTCCTTTTGTATCCTGCAGCATTGCAACCGGTACGCCAAGTTCCTTACTGACTTTGGAAACCGTATTGAATTTTCTTTCCTGCTCTTCATGCGAACCATGAGAAAAATTAAATCTTGCTACATTCATTCCCGCAAGAATCAGTTCCTTTATCACTTCCGGACTCTCCGATGCCGGTCCAATCGTACAAACAATTTTTGTATTTCGCATAAATCAACTCTCCTATTCTATGATATGGTTACATCATCAATTACCTGCAGCATTTCATTTTCTATTCCCTGTACCGAAAGCCCCGCGCTGCAGCAACGTTGAATTTCTTCTATTATTTCTTCTGTAATAATTTCTCCCGGTGCAAGAATCGGAATCCCCGGCGGATACACATTCACATAATCTGCCGCCACGCGTTTCATCGCATCTTTTAACAATATTTTTTCTTTATGCATCGCACGCACTTCCGATATTTTGCAAAATGCATTTGTATCTTTTATCGTTACGCACTCTGGCAAAAAGTTTGATGCAGTCAATTCACAGTCTATCTGTTTTAATGCCTTTGCCAGGCGTTTGAATCCTTCTCTTGTGTCATTCATGGTTGCAATGGCAAGCACATATGTTTTTGATGCCATTTCCATCTGGATATGGTATTTCTCCAAAAGTATTTTCTGAAGTTCTCTACCCGTTATGTTACTTCCTTTTACCGAAATAATGATTTTACATGGGTCTTCTCCTGTCTTTGTCGGATAAATCCGAATGTGTTTCATCTTCGACGTATTTTCATAAAATTCATCTCTGATGATAAAGAAATCATCCCAAAGAGTACTTCCCTTATCATGGAGAAGATGAATACATTCATCCATTCCTGCCATAAACAAATACGACGGAGAACTTGTCTGATAATAGGAAAGATATTTTTCAATCTCCGAGAAACTGACAATTCCCTTTCTCAAATGAAGAAGTGCCGTCTGTGTAAATGACGGAAGTGTCTTATGAAGACTCTGTACTACGACATCTGCCCCTTTATAGATTGCACTTTGCGGAAACCGGGGGTGAAAAGAAAAATGTGCTCCGTGCGCCTCATCTACAATCAGCGGAATCCCCTTTTTGTGAACAATCCTTGCAATTTTCTCTATGTCGGATGGAATGCCTTCATATGTCGGTGAAGTAATAATTACCGCTTTTATATCCGGGAACTGACCAAGTTTTGTTTCTACCTCCTGCGGACAGATACCTCCCGCAATATCCCACTCTTCCATTAGGGGAGGAAATAGATAAACGGGATGCAATTCCCATAATTCTACAGCATGATAAACGGCTTTATGGCAGTTTCTAGCCATCAGAACATGGTCCCCTTTTGTAACACATCCGGCTATGGCGCTTAAAATCCCGACAGTACTTCCGTTTACGAGAAACTTTGTCTTATCTGCTCCAAATACATTTGCCGCATATTCCTGTGCTTCTTTCAGGATTCCATCTGCTTCATATAAATTATCGTATCCTTCAATCTCTGTAATATCAATATTATACGCCTGTCTTAAGTAACTTTCCGGCATATTGCGTTTATGCCCCGGCATATGAAACGGATATTCTTCTGATTGTTTTAACTCGATTAAATCATTGATTAACTCTGACACGATTTAAACCTCTGCGTATATGCAATGTTTCCAGAATAGAACAGTATTTATCAACAAACGTAACAACCCATGCCTCCCTGCACAACGGTGGAACGATGGTCATAGGCCACATGTGTTTTTTGATAATATCTTCTTCTCTTTTAGAAAGTTTATACTCTTTACACGCATTTCTCAATGCAATTCCCGGATGGTAAAATCCATGAAGTGGCTCATGGTCATTGTTATGCCAGTCATATAAAAAGTAATCGTGGAGAAGCGCTCCTCTGATGAGATCCCTTTCAACGCAGTTCAAATGAAATTTTCTGTTAATCCACAAACTGCATTGTGCAACATCTGTACAATGTCCATGTACACTTTTGCTACCATGCTGTAGATGCTTTCTTGTTTTTCTGAAATTCTCAGAGTGCAGGATATCCTTTCCGTTATGATAAATGTATTCCTGTATCAGACGTCTGCTATGCAGTTTGCTTACTTCATCTCGATTTTTGTACATCATTATGCTCTCTGCCTATTCTTCTTATTTCGCTCCCGTCTCTATTACCTGCCATATTGGGCAGACATAATTATTTTATCATCTTTTATGAAAGAAAAACAGCACAACAAAAGGATTTTTTATTATTTCATTCATTTTAACGAAAAAACTGTCTGCTTTACTAAACAGACAGTTCCTTAAAAGATTCTCATTATTTATCGATTTCCATATTGTTCTAACTTTTCCTTTAGAAATTTATCGTCTGTAGGTAAACGGGGAATCTCTTCTGTTTCTCCATTTTCTGCCATTTTCTGAATCAAATTCAAAAGGAGTTCTTGACCTTCTTCCATCCCTTCTGCTCGTCCGATTTCAATGCCTTCTTCCAGACCTTCATCTCTTCCTTCTAATCGGATATCCATCTCATGTGTGATTGTTTTCATATATTCTCTCCGCCTTTCCTCATTAAAGCGTATCTTTTCTACTTCCCTCTCAAGTTCTTCTGTAAACGGGGTGCTTACGATATTCTTTTCAAGATAATCAAACAAATCCCGAATCTCATCCGGCATCCCGCTCCGGTCTGCTGTGATGTTGAAAAACACTTTTGTCGACTTATCATTTAATGACAGTTGTGTGTTTTCTTCACAGATATTCCGGAATGTGTACTGATATTTTCCTTCTCCGAATGGGTCAAACGTACAGAGGAAAATCACATAACTTTCATTCAAATCCCGGTACAGTGTCCCTCTCTCCATAAGTTGTGAATCAATCAGGGACTGGTAAAACCGGCTCCTCTTTGACAGATACAGTTTCTCAACAGGTTTGCCGTTTTGATTCTGCATTTCCGCATCATAGATAATGTCATGTTCATCTTTGGTAAAAATATCAAGCCGTACCGACTTCCCTTTTCCGGTAACCCGGATTTCTTTTTCCCTGTCAGGATATTCCAGGGTCTCAATTTTTGTTTGCAACAAGATTTCTAGAACATGTCTGCAAAGTTCATTGTTTTCCATGACTTTACCAAACATAAAGTCATCGGTCATCACCAGTTCTTCAAATTTCTTTGTCATTAAGACTCCTTTCTTTTAGCAGGAGTCCTTCTCTGTCATACTCTGTTTTCGGAATCCTGCCTATTCTTTTGTCGTAAGCATGGATTTCCTAAGATTACAGATTTGTAACAGACGGCAGTTTACTCTGCCATAGATTTGAATTAGAAAATATGCTTGCACATATTGTATCATATATGCACATTAAGAACAAGGCTATTTTCATGTATATAAAAAGTTGTATATAAACATTACGTTCACATACAACTTTTCGTGAGACACGGGGGATTCGAACCCCCGACAACTTGATTAAAAGTCAAGTGCTCTACCACCTGAGCTAGTGTCCCATATCAATATTTGGTTGTGAAACTGGGCTAACCAGATTCGAACTGGTGAATGCAGGAGTCA
>JAQXIR010000012.1 GCA_029007885.1 Lachnospiraceae bacterium
AAACTATAGTAAAAGGCGGTTCATTCGTTTAAGAATGACCCGCCCTTTCTTTATTTTACCGTCACCTTTAGTTTGTAAACAACCGGTTTTTCATAAGAAGCCTTTTTACTCGTCGGTGCCTCCCACATCTGTCCATGATAATACACATCAAATGTAAGGGTATAGGTTCCTTTTTTCACACTACTGTCACCATTAAAGGAAATTGCTTTCAGTTGTCCGTCTTCCCCGATTTGCGCAGTGATTCCGGAAGGTATTTTTTCCCATGCGACTGTATTAAGTTCTACCTTTTCAATCTTACCTGTATTATTCTGCAATGTAATTGCCTTCTTATTATTTCCGTTATTCACATATGTGTAGAATACAGGACTTCCGCTTGCAGACAGTTTTACAGCAGATTGTTTCGGTGTAATCACAATATCTTTTGTCGTTACAACCTTACCGCTTCCTTTCAAAGAAAGAACCAGCCGGAATGCATATTTCCTTCCTTTAGTGAAGTTCACATCTTCTTTTGCAGACACGCTAACTGTTCCGTTTTCGTTTAAAACAGGAGGATGGAAGTACTCGGTTCCGTCTAAGATACTTGCTGACAATTTCGCAGGCGCTATAAATGATACGGATTCAATTTCATCGACAAAATTGGATTTCTTAATCGTATAAGTTACCGCCGAAGTTTCCCGGTTCAGTACATCAATTGAACCTTTTGCGCTAACAGTTGCTGCCGGTTCCTTATCATATACCGTTACCGTAACCGGTATGGTCTGTTTGGAAACAACACCGTTATAAACCGGTGTACAGATAAATTTGTACGTATTTCCCTGTGGAATTCCTTCGATTTTTGCTTCCAGTTTGTTTGTATCCCGGTTATATTGTAGTTTTACATTGGAATCCGTATTTATCTTCGAAGTCACCGGTGCATATTCACATTGAATATCAGACAATACCGCATTGCTCTGACTAATCGACTTTATGGATATAGGTACCGTCTCTCCCGCCGTTTTCCGGTTTACTTTCACTGTTTTCGTGCTGAGTGTAAGTACCGGTTGCGATGTTTCTTTTTCTATCGTCATCTTGAGGCTGCATTTTACATCTGCAAAACCGTTTACTCCCTCCTGTGTTGAAACAAGAAGCGGGATTGTGTAAGTCCCGGTCGGTGTTTTTTCAAATGTAATCACAACCTTTTCCCCGTCAATGCAGCTTACATCCTGTATCAGTTCTTTTACTTTGTCATAATTCTTTCCTGCTTTTTCATCCAGTCTGACACTTCTGATATCTTCCAGACAAATGTTTTCTTTGGAACTAATCTTTTTATTGATGGTAAAGGAAATCTCTTTATCCTGTTCCAGCTTTGCATAATTCAATTTAAAAGAAGCAGGTGCTGTTGTAAGCGTCGGTACTTTCGTTGTCGTTTTTACGGTAAATTTGATGTACTGCGGTTCATACCCCTGTGTCTGTACCAGCAGTTTTCCGGACAGTACCGGCTTATTTTTCGAATTATTTGTAAATTCTTCATATGGTTTTTTCAGTGACAATACACCATCTGTCACTTCAAAGTTCTCGGTAAATCCCGCATCCTTATCGTCTTCAATTCTAAGCACCGTTACACTTCCGCTTTTTGAAGTAACCGTAAGCGGATACTGTGCTTTCGGGTAAGCCAGATTCACCGTTACGTTCTTTAACGTTACCTTTGGTAAAGCATCCGTTACCTTCACATTGATAGTCATGTTAAAGGTGTCATTGGACGTTATTTGAATCTCCGGTTTATAGTCTCCGGGAGCTAGTTGTTTATTGATAAGTTTGATCTGCCAGTTATTTTCCGTTCCCTCAACTCGTTCCAATGCAAAATAGTCTGAATAGGAAAGAAGTTGTACACTGTCAATTGTGTTTTCCTGTATCGGAAGTATGGAAAATACAATTCCCTCTGTTGACTGCTTGTTTAACGTAAAAGAAGTTTGTGTCAATTTCGGTGTATGCAAAAGTTCATAGCTCGTCTGATTGGATAAAACAACATATGCTGTCTGCTCTGCCTTGCCCGCATCTTGCGCAGTGACCGTTACTTTTACAACACCGTTCTTGATTGCTGTTAACGTACCGTCATCTGTAATTGATGCAATTCCCTTGTCTTCTCCATCCCGGTCCGATGGCTCCACTTTGTAAGAAAGTCTTTTGTCGGAAGCATTGTCAGGATATACCGCCGTTGCCAGTTTCAAGTTTCCCCTGTCTTTTGTAACAGTAAGCGTTTTGTTGGTAATCTGAATCGATTCAATAAGTGCTTTTACGGTAATCTCGCAAGCGGCCGTTCCAAAATCTGCCGAAACATGTATCTTTGTCGTTCCGGGCGCTACAGCCGTAACAGTTCCGTTCTCATCTACTGTCGCTACATCCGGATTGTCCGACTTCCATTGTAAGGTTGTCCCCTGAGCTTGTGTGGGGCTCACTGTAGGAATCAAAGTAATTGTCCTGTTATCCTGCGTCGAGTTTGTATACAGTTCCGCACTTGTATGGTCCAGTGTAATTCCCATCACAAGATAGCGCACAGCAACATCTTTCGTGGCAATCGTACTGTTTACTGCTCCTTTTTTCACAGCTACCGCTTTTACGGTTGTAGTTCCGACGGTGTCAATCGTAAACGGTGTACTATACTTTGTTCCGTTTTGAACAGAAGGAACGCTGCCGTCAGTTGTATAATAAATTTCCGCTCCGCTTTGCGTACTCATGGTCACATACTGACTCGTCACTTGTCCGAAGTTTTCTTTTGCAGTAATCACCGGTGCTTCCAGTTGTTTCAAAACCACCGTTTCTTCCTTAACGATGTCTGCACATTCTCCGCTTGGATCATGTCCTAACACCTTTAGCGTATGTGTTCCGGCCGTATCAAACAAAACTCCTTCCGCTGTCATCTGCGTGCTTGTAACAGTGGGTTCTGTTCCGTCCGTTGTATAATAAATTTCTGCATTGTCCGGTGTTCCTGCCGTATATGTTATTTTAATTCCGCCTAAAACTTCTTCTTTGGAATAATTGAGCGTAACCTTACTCTGTCCGGATATGGTAATTGTGATTTCGTCATATTTATCCGGTTGATATACAGAAGTTGCACGTACCGTTACGACGCCGTCTGTTAATGCGCTGACGAGTCCCGAGGCAGATACCGTTGCAATTGCTTTTTGTGACTCATCCGGAATAGAATAAATAACACTCTGACTTACTCCGAGTGGTAAAACTGTTGCAGAAAGCTGTATGGTTCCTTGCGGTTTCGTAATAGCGGTATCTCCTGTCACGGATACCGTAATATCATCTGCTGTTTTATCCGAATACATCCCCGCAAATTGAATATGTTCTCCTGCTCCAGAAGGAACATATGTGTTCTTTAGTGGCACAACAACTGCTGCTCCCGGCTTAAGAGAAGTACTCCAATTATCGGTACTTACCGCCAGCGTCTTGCCTGAAATTGCCTCAGCCCATTCTTCTCCATGAAATCCATAGGCTCCCTGTGCACTTTTTAAAAAAAGTGCTGCCCGGAAATTATAAAGCAGTTCCGATTCCGTCACCCCAATTTTTTCTGCAATAATCGAAAGCAGATTATTCGATTGGTTCAACTCATTCATCGTATCCCGATAAATCGTATCATCATTTGTATATTGGGTGCGGATATACTGGCTAAACAGATAACTGAGTGAATAATTAGATAAAACATCACTATTGCCCCATTCAAGCAAGGAAATCGATCCATTCATAATATTATCAGAATTATTATAGTAAGTGATTCGGCTGCTGGACGCACCATAGCATAAATGAGTGGCTGCTTCCGAATATGCCTCATTTAAATAGGTCGGTGTTCTGAGACTATACTTATAAGTCTCATTATTACGGCATATCGAAAAATTAATCATATGCTGCAATTCATGTACGATTGTTCCTTTACTTTTTAACGGATTGATTGTACCATTTGCGACACTTCTTCCCATTCCCTGCCAGGAATCGATATGAAGACAATCTGCATTATTACCCGTCTTGTTTGTGTATGGAATATTGAGATCTGCCCCAAAAAAATACCCTGCTACATAAGAAGACCCCGACATACCGTTTCCGCCAATGTCATAGCAAAGTAATGCTGTCTTTCCATCATTGTCACCGTATGTAACATCTACCGCTTCTTTACTTCCAAACATCTCTGTCATCTTCGGGAACTGTGCATCAAATTCTGCCGCAAGTGTCTGCATATAGCTTTGCATTTTGGCATTACTGCTTACATAAATCGGATCATCCTGCGGAACCCATACCGTACAATAGGTGCCAATTGCCACACAGGTACAAGACGTAGCCGTATAAGAATTATCCGATGATGTATCAAGGTAGAAATTCCGTATAGTCCCCACATTGTAATCTGCCGAAGGCACGCTTACTTCGCTTGCCACATATTGCTCAGCCGACTCCTGTATAATCAGTTCCGGCAATACTGTGGACGGTTCAATCAATCCTATACCGTTTTCATCAAAATCATAAACATTCGGGTCGTCTGTAGAAAAAAGCCCATTGGTAGTATCTTTCCCATTGGCAGTATTCGCCATATCACCTGATACCGGTAAAATTCCTGTACTTTCCGCATTTCCGGAAAGTGCGGTATTTGCCACAAGTAGGTAATCCCCGTCATATGGTGCTTCTGTATCGATTAAGAATGTTTCTGTTACGGAATCATCCGGACTGATAAACGGTATTTCGGTTTCCGTTTCAACCTCTGTTGCAGTCTCCGTTTCGGTTTCTGTTTCGAATTCCGTTTCTGTTTCTGTTTCCTGAATGGTTTCTTCAACCGTATATTCTTCCGGCAAATCAAGCGTAGGATTTGCCATAACAGGAATTGTCAGATTGGAACAAACCAATACAATTGCAATAAGACCTGCCGCCAAACGTTTCATACCCATTTTCTCCTTTGTAAATCCCTTTGTTTCCTTTTATCATAGCATAAAAGAAGCGGCATTAAAAGATGCCGCTCCTTTGTCATTTTATTATTCAGATAGTTTAATGCTTCTTATGATACTCCACGGTCCTTTGATTTCATTGCCACAGGAATCATATCGCACTTCTCTGACGCGTACGAAGTATCTCTGTCCGCTTTCCAGTCCCGCAAATACTGCACCATTTCCCTGTACAATAAATGCAGTCTTATTACTCATTGTAATGCTTGATGAGATTGCTACTTCATATTCCGTACAGCCTTCATTTTGTTTAAACAGTACGCTTACGCTATTTGCCGTTGTGGAAAGACTCACACCTGTAACCATTTTCGTATCAACTTTTTCCCAGATAGCATAAACTTTTACGGTACTGTTTGCCTTTGTACTGTAAATATAACTTAATTCACCAAAGCCATACATTGTGCCTCTGCCGTTTGCCTTTGTATTAAATCCTGTAAGAATATAACCTTTTCTCTTATAGGAGTTTGATGCAAAGATAACTGCATCGCCATATCCGATTTCGATTTTCTCAGCTGCACTTCCGATTGTTATGCTGCCGCTTTCTGCATCTTTCGCATTCTTTTCCAGTTTAATGGTATAGC
>JAQXIR010000013.1 GCA_029007885.1 Lachnospiraceae bacterium
GCTATACCATTAAACTGGAAAAGAATGCGAAAGATGCAGAAAGCGGCAGCATAACAATCGGAAGTGCAGCTGAGAAAATCGAAATCGGATATGGCGATGCAGTTATCTTTGCATCAAACTCCTATAAGAGAAAAGGTTATACTCTTACAGGATTTAATACAAAGGCAAACGGCAAAGGCACAATGTATGGATTTGGTGAATTAAGTTATATTTACAGTACAAAGGCAAACAGTACCGTAAAAGTTTATGCTATCTGGGAAAAAGTTGATACGAAAATGGTTACAGGTGTGAGTCTTTCAAAAACAGAGGACACAATCACAGTACAGTTTACGAAAAACGACGGCTGTAGCGAATATGAAGTGGCACTCTCAACTACACTTACAATGAGAGAACCCACAGTATTTACTGTTTCGGACAACTCAGCAGAGTTTACTGGTCTTACAATCGGACAGAGATACTTCGTACGCGTCAGAGAAGTGCGATATGATTCCTGTGGCAATGAAATCAAGGGACCTTGGAGTATCATAAGAAGCATTAAAGTATCTGAATAATAAAATGACAAAGGAGCGGCATGAAAGATGTCGTTCCTTTTATGATATTAGACAATATTGTAATAAAACTTACAGGAAATACAACAATTTGCTAGACAATATGCTTGCGCTATGCGAAAATGTGAATGATAAGTAAGGGGAAGGAAAACTGATACAAAAAAGAGGATTACCGGAACGTTTTACAAATCTTATCTTATGGAGGGACAGATATGAGAAAACTAGCCATGCTTCTTGCAGCAGTACTTACATTTGAGTTAGTTGCTCCGGCTACAGCTTATGCACAGCCGGCAGACTACACAAGTGAAGTAGTGGCAGAGGAAACAACTACTGAGGAAGAAACGACAACCGAGGAAGAGACGACAACGGAGGATGTGACAACCGAAGAGGAGACAACAGAGGAAGAGACTACAGTAGAAGAAACGACGGAAGAAGCCTCTACAGAAGAAATAACCACAGAGGAAGAAACGACGGAGACACTGTTGGAAGAAAATACGCAGGTATCTTCTGCATTGGAATTAAACGGCACTCCGCTAAAAGCAAGTGAAGTATATGTTCAGGATGCTTATTATAAGACTTCTAAAGGATACCCTATGGTTGCCGCAATGGATTTGCCGATTGAAAATAACGTGGGGGTTGAAAGTTTTTACAGTTATGATTATTCATCGACGTATATGACTAGGTTAAAGGTCCATGCTTTGTATATTGTTATAGATGATAATGACCCGGTGCAGATTAATATGGTAAAACAATTAATAATCAGTAATGGGGAGGAATCAGACGGAAAATATCCGGAGGTTGCTTTGGGATTTAATGCGGGCTATATGACAGATATTGAAGCCGGTGAACACACCGTATCATATATGGCAGAGATTGCATGGAACGAGAATTTTTGCAATGGAAATACAGATACATTATACTCTGTAACAACACCTGAAAGAAAAGTAAAATTTGTGGATGATATAGATGGAGATGTGGTTTGTGAGGCTACAACTCAGTATATGTCGGCATATAAAGGCAGTGTGGTAAAATCCATATATGGTGGTTTTTCGGTGCCAAGCAGCAGTGAGACAATCAGTTCTTTTAAGATTTATAATCATGACACCAAGGAACCAATTTCTTATACGGTGACAAATAAATCCGCATGGACTAGTTCATGGACTTCTTGTGATACCAGATATGGAGATATGGGAAAGTTCGGGGCCTATCAGTTATTTGAAGCCGATTCCTACAGAGCAGGTTATTCAGCTGATATTCAATTAAACGAAGACATTCCGGAAGTCGATTACGATATCGTATACACGACAAGCAAGGGCAGAAAGTTTACGAATGAAAGAGCGTATCGTGCCACAAAGAAAACGATTGTATATGATGTAAGGGAAACATCGATTATAAGCAAGAATTCAAATTATGATGCTACTCCGGTATTTTCCGATAATAGCGGAGATTATGTATCTGTATTTGTCTATGGTTTGAACCTTACCAAGGCAAATGTACCAACTTTCTACGAGGCCGATAGTTCTAATGTACTTGCACAATATTCGGCAGATGATAAAGGCTGTGGTGTAGAAGCATGGGAATATGGCTTTGATTATTCACTTAAAAAAGCAGGAAGTTTTCAGACAGGTAATTCCTATCCGGTAAGAGTAAGCGGCGAGGATGTTCTTTATATAGAGAATTACAGTGTGAAAGAAAAAGAACTTACCTACGAGTATAATATTGAATTGGTTAACCGCAGTGAATTAAATACGAAAGAGAAATATTTCAGAATTTATTTCTCAGAGGGAACCGTAACAGAAGACGAAAAAATAGATGTAATAATTAAGAATATGGCCATTATGGATAGCGGTACGGTATCTTATGATGGGGAAGAGTATTATGTTGAGTTTGCAGAAGGTACAGATATGTATGCGGGCATCAATAATTATATTGAATATACATGGTATGATGTTGTTGCCACCAGTGCAGGTGGAAAGTCTTCGACATTTGAGATATATAATATTCAACAGCCCAAAACAGCAACCAACATCACGGTTCCGGCAAATTGCAGCTGGGAGATTCATTCTGCAAAGGATGTAGGAAATATCATCTACAGCGGAAATACGACGGTTAAGAAGGCGGTTCTGACAGACGCGCAGATAGCAAAATTAAAGAACAACCATTTATACCGTGTATGCATTTACAACAAAAATGGTGATGTAATAAGTGGTGGACGTTATCTTACCTATTTTACAGGCACGGAGCTCTATAGCATTACCTATGAACTGAATGGCGGCACCAATCATCCGGATAATCCAACCGAATATGGTAAGAATGATACCTATACTTTAAAAGCACCAACAAAGGATTATCATACTTTTGCAGGCTGGTATTCGAATGCTAGCTTTACTACAAAAGTAACTTCCATTCCGAAAGGAAGTAAGGGAGATAAGACATTCTATGCAAAATGGGAACCGTATACTTATACGATTGCATATAATGCAAACGGCGGTACGGGAACAGTAAATGCAACCTCCTGTAAATATGATGTTGATGCAACTGTTGCAAAGAACGCATTTACAAGAACCGGTTATACATTTAAAGAATGGAATACGGAAAGTGACGGAACCGGAGATACTTATCAGGAAAATGATATCGTTAAAAATCTTACATTGGAAAACAAGAAGACAATTACGCTGTATGCAATCTGGAAACCGATTACTTATACGATAATTCTTGATAAGAATTCTGAAGATGCAACAGAAGGAACACTGGATGAAAATGCAGAAGGATATGTAGCAGAATACGGAGAAACGATTTGCCTTACCGGTGATGAGTTTGTAAGAACCGGATATACGATTGCATCGTGGAATACAAAACCGGATGGAAAAGGAAAAAAAGTTGCAAACGGTGAAACCACAAATTTGACAAGCGCAAATGGAGATACAGTAACATTGTATGCACAGTGGGCAATCAAGAATTATACGATTACCTATGATTATGACGGCGGAAAAGTTAAAAAGGCCAATCCGAAATCCTATACCTATGAGACAGAAG
>JAQXIR010000014.1 GCA_029007885.1 Lachnospiraceae bacterium
TATTTCTTTTCAAGCGATAAAAACGAAAACACCGTTTTTCTACCGATAAAACCGACAATGCGGACAAGTGTGATGCCAATCAGAATTCCGATACTGTCGATTAAGACGTCACGAGAGGAAGCAACTCTTCCAAAGACAAAAGACTGATGGTATTCATCAAGGATTGCAAACAGTACACAGAAAGTTCCGGCACAAAGGGTCAGTGCAATGCCGCGTAGTCTGTATACATACAGTGGAAAAGCAACGGAAGATGCCAGCAAAAAATATTCTGTCACATGCGCAAGTTTTCGGACAAGCGGATGTATGGCAAGGATTAATTCATTCAGAGTGGCATTGTCATAACCTTTCATCAGAATTTTATTATAGGCAAGTACCAGATATTTACTCACCGTAAAACTGAGACTTCCCGATTGGGTACCTGTCTGGGAAGAAAATGTGAAGATGAGATACATCATAAAAAGCGCCGGAAGAAATGACAGCGGTTTTAAGAGAAATCTCATTAATTTTTTGCAAAATAGAAGAAAATATTCCATAACTTTTCCTCCGACTTACCGTTCAATCAGTTCCTGCTGTTTTGCGATGATATCAGGGAGGAGAACACCTGCATTCTGATATTTCATGGTCAATTGATTTAAATGATGAACGGTTTGTGCCGTGTGCAGACGGTGCTTGTCGAGACAATCCGTAAAAATGGTGTTATTGCGGATTGCATCACGGACATTTTTCCCAAACGGACAGTAACGGAATAAAATTGCACGACATACCTTATTGAGACGGCAGGAGCCTGTTGACTCATATAACATATACGTCATGTAGTCCATTAAGAACATTTCACGATAACTATTCTTGGCATGTTTTAGGTTGGCTTTAATCTTTTCTTTTGCTTCATAAGAAAGATCACGGTTCTTCTGAAAGAATTGTGCATAATCACAGTAGTCACTTGTAAGGGAGTGGGAAGAAATATCGTTCCAACGGGCACCTTGTGTACGCTTGCACATTTCCCAACGAAATTCGCCAATCATACGGATGAAAGTCTTTTCAACATTTTCTACATGTAATGCAGAAATCATCATGCGACCCGGAGTATCACGCCGCATCCCTTCAATTTCCTGCCATAAAATTCCTTTGTTTCCGATATTGGGCATCAGAATAATATCCGGACGGATATCAAGTTTTACATTTTCTTTTGCGTTTAAAGCAGTTTCTTCATATAAATAATCATGATAAAAAGCAGAATAATCAATCGCGGTCAGGCGCTCCAATGTCGTGAGGATTTTCTGCGGAGTAAGAAGAAGTTCTTCAAGCGGCTTGCAGATATTTTCTTCTAACAGAATGGGACAGAAGGTAAAAATTCTGCCGAATGTAATCTTGTTTACACTTGGGAACATGTTCTGCAGTTCATACATGACTTTTCCTACGGTGTCTACCGTCATGTTTTGTTCTGTCTCTTTATCAATTTTTCCTTCTTTGCGAAGGCTGCGGACAAAAGCGGAATAGTCCTGCTCAAACTCGTTTCGGCTGGGCTGCTTGTTCCCAAGATAGATTTCCCGAATCCATTCGTAAATAGTATAGATGCCTTGCTCTTTGATGCCGTGATAGTTTTCGGCAATCTTATAAAGGGCAACGGCATTTTCGTAGCCGCACAGAGAGGGCTCTAAGAAACCGAAGTTTAAAAACATTTTTACCACAACAGGAGTGGTGTCGCTTTTTAGACTGATCTGAAACGCTTCATTGTATATCAGATAAAACAGACGTGTCAGCTGTTTGCGGATGGAATCGGATTCTTTGTCGGTTGCGTTTTTATCCGGAAGTTGTTTGAAAAGTTCAATATACTTTTTAAATTCTGCCGCAGTGATACGCATAGTATCTGCATAATCCAGAATAATATTTAAAGAATTGGATAGTTCGGCATCCAGTTTACTGTCGGTAGCCGTTTCTTTTTGGGATTCCCGTGCCGATTTTGCCTTTTGCTGAAAAGCAGTCACGCGTTTTACAACTAAAGAAGTATCAATATATTGGATATTGCGAAGCCTTGCTACGATATCTTTGATCGTATTGTCAATCATGGTGGCATCCATACCATTGCTCTTTGCACGGAAAAACAGATCGCAGAACAAATCAAAAAAGTCAAGATAATCTTCGTTTAAGAGATAGGAAGAAAGTTCTGCATAATATTCTGTCAGCTTTTCATTCATGACAATCATGTGTTCAATGTTCTGAATACTTTGGAAAAGGAACCCATATACAAATTCGGGAGAAAGTTCCTGCGTTGTTTCGGAAACCAGTTTGGTCATGGAAAGAAAGTAATCATTCATCCAGAAAGAAAGCTTTTCTCCCGAAGGAAGATCGGAGAGATTTTCCATAAAGGGAAGTACTTTACAAAGCAGACCGAGAGAACGGCAGGTACTCTGATATAAATGATGCGTCTCCATAATATATTTACGGAAAGCCTGGTAATTTTCATAGGAAGTTTCATAATCACGTATGATTTCGTATATATTTTTGGAAAGGGAAAGGACAAATAACTTGCATAACTGGCTGTTATCCTTTAAAATTGCAAGAAAATCCCGCAATGTATCAAAAGAATACGGGATTAAAGCACAGGATTCTTTTGCCGTATAGGAAAAAAGATGTACAGGAAGAGTGATGTCAAAAACGCCGACAATATCTCCCTTTTTCAGTACATAATTTCGATTGCCGGCAGAGGCATTCACACTGCCTTCCATAATAATATAAAAAGTATGACAGGCAGTCCCTGTGGCGATGATGGTATCATTTGTTTCAAAATTCTGCATATCGCGGCTCCCTTCGCTAACCTAAAAATTATCATATCATAAAATAGAGAAAATTTGTAGAAGAATACTGTACTTTTGGGCAGATTATGGTAAAATTAATCTGATACATCAGTATAAAAGAGAAGGTGGGGGAACATGATGGATACAGAAGCAATGACTCCGGCCAGGGTGGTGGAGACTTATAAACCGGACATATTAAAACTTGCGGCCTATATTCCGTGGTTTATGCAAAAAAAAGGGCAGCAGGCGGCAGTGAATTACGGACAGGATGGAATTGCTACGCATTCTGTTTCATTCCCGGTATATGACAGTAATCTGCTGCGTTTTGTCAAAGATGCGGAGAATACGATTTTTATCGATCCCAATTATCGGTATGTCTATGCAAGATATCATATTCGCAACACACAGGATGAACTTTCCCTGATTCAAAAGGCCGGTATCGGACAGATGAATGTACTGGGAGGAATTCTTTCCAACTATGTCCTTGGAGGCAGGGTTAAGGGAACGCTCTGGAGTCGGGCGGCACAGGATGGTGTTTTTCTGGCTATCCTGACAAAAGCAAAAGAACTGATAGAATTCTGGGAATCGGAAAAGGCGGATACTGGAGAAAAAAATGAGTGATAAATCGGTACAGAAAAGAAATCTGATTATTGATAAGGCATATGATGTATTTGCGCTGCGCGGATATCGAAATGTTACCATGAAGGACATTGTGGAAGCATGCGAAATCAGCCGGGGTGGATTGTACCTTTATTTTTCTTCGACGGAAGAAATTTTTCTTGCTGTTTTAGAACGGGAAGAAAGTAAAAAAGAGGAAACGATTACGGATGCACAATTGAAGTCCCTTTCTAACGGGGAACTTTTGCTGCTCTTTTTGAAAGAACAAAAAAAGGAGATTCTTCGCAAGAAAAACAGTCTGACAGTTGCCAAATATGAATATGCGTTTCTTTGCAGGGAAGAAAAGAAGGCGGCACCGTTTCGTAAGCAATTTGAAACAGAGGCACTGGTGCTTGAAAAAATATTGGAAAAGGGTAATATAAGCGGAGAATTTGATTGTGAAAATCCGCATGAAGAGGCAGGCAACATGATGCTTGCCATAGAAGGCATGAAACTTTGTGCACGTACAATGGGGATTAGTGAGAACCGTGTGGACAGGGAATTTATGCATATGATGAAAAAATTTGTTGTAGAGGATTAGATAAAAACTTCGGGAAACCGGAGTTTTTCATTGCAAAAAAAGCACTTTTCTGTATAATTGTAGTTAAATGTGTACTGATTAGACCGAAACATGGAGGAAAAAGATGGACAACGTAAAGCGTATCTACGTAGAAAAAAAGGAACCCTATGCGGTGAAGGCAAAGGAACTGAAAGAGGAGATTGAAAATTATTTGAGCATTTCAAATGTTGCAAAAGTGCGGGTATTAATCCGTTACGATATCGAAAATCTTTCCGATGCAACTTTTGAAAAAGCGTGCAAAACCGTATTTTCTGAACCTCCGGTAGATATACTGTATTTAGAGAATTTTGATATGAACGGAAATGACAGGGTGTTCAGCGTAGAATTTCTCCCCGGACAGTTTGACCAGAGAGCTGATTCTGCTGTACAATGCGTCAGATTCCTGAATGAAGAAGAGGAACCGATTATTAAGACAGCGGTTACTTATGTAATAGAAGGAAACATTTCAGATGAAGAATTTGAAAAAATCAAGGCATATTGTATCAACCCGGTAGACTCCAGAGAAACGGGACTTGAAAAACCAAAGACCTTGATTACGGAATATGAAGAACCGGCAGATGTTATCATATTTGACGGTTTTCAGGATATGGATGAAGAAGAATTGCAGAAACTATATGCATCCTTAGGTCTTGCGATGACCTTTAAGGACTTTTTGCATATTCAGAATTATTTTAAAAATGATGAAAAAAGAGACCCGTCCATGACGGAAATCCGTGTACTCGATACGTATTGGTCCGATCACTGCCGTCATACGACTTTTTCAACAGAGTTAAAAGATATTTCGTTTGAGGACGGATACTATAAAGAACCAATTGAGACAACATACCAGAGTTATCTTGATACAAGAGAGGAGATTTTCAAAGGAAGAGAAGATAAGTTTGTATGTCTGATGGATCTTGCTCTGATGGCAATGCGCAAACTGCGTGCGGACGGCAAGCTGGAAGATATGGAAGTTTCCGATGAAATCAACGCATGCTCTGTTGTTGTTCCGGTTGAAATTGACTATGGAAACGGACCGGTAAAAGAAGAGTGGCTGGTATTTTTCAAAAATGAAACACATAATCATCCAACGGAAATTGAACCGTTTGGTGGGGCGGCTACCTGTCTTGGCGGAGCAATCAGAGATCCGCTTTCCGGACGTGGATATGTTTACCAGGCAATGCGTGTAACAGGTGCTGCAGATCCGACCGTACCGGTATCCGCAACGTTGAAAGGAAAATTATCTCAGAAAAAACTGGTTAGAGGAGCAGCCAGCGGCTATTCTTCCTACGGTAATCAGATTGGACTTGCTACCGGATATGTAAAAGAGATTTACCATCCGGATTATGTGGCAAAACGTATGGAAATCGGTGCAGTTATGGGTGCTGCTCCGAGAAAGAACGTTATTCGTGAAAATTCCGATCCGGGGGATATCATCATATTGCTCGGCGGTCGTACCGGACGTGACGGCTGCGGAGGGGCAACGGGTTCTTCCAAGGTACATACGGAAGCAAGTATCGAGACATGCGGTGCGGAAGTACAGAAGGGAAATGCACCGACAGAACGGAAAATTCAGCGTCTTTTCAGAAGAGCGGAAGTCAGCAAGTTAATTAAAAAGTGTAATGACTTTGGTGCCGGTGGTGTTTCTGTTGCAATCGGAGAACTGGCAGACGGTCTTATGGTAGATCTTGATAAGGTCCCGAAAAAATATGCAGGTCTTGACGGAACCGAACTTGCCATTTCCGAATCCCAGGAACGTATGGCAGTTGTAGTAGATAAAAATGATGTAGACGAATTTTTACAGTATGCTAAGGAAGAAAACTTAGAGGCTGTGGAAGTTGCCGTTGTAACAAAGGAACCGCGGCTGGTATTAAAATGGCGCGGAAAGGAAATTGTGAATTTAAAGAGAGCATTCCTTGATACCAATGGTGCACATCAGGAAACAAGTGTACAGGTTGCAATTCCGAGCGAAAAAAATAACTGCATGGATAAGATTATGGTTCCGGCAGTGGAAGAAGCGGTTGCAAAGGAAGATGTAAAAGCAGCATGGCTTGCGATGTTAGCTGATTTAAATGTATGTTCCCAAAAAGGACTTGTGGAGATGTTTGACTCCTCCATCGGTGCAGGCAGTGTTGTGATGCCTTACGGTGGTAAATATCAATTGACAGAGACACAGACCATGATTGCAAAACTTCCTGTCTTGAAGGGAAAAACAGATGCCGTGACAATGATGAGTTACGGATTTGATCCATATGTGTCATCCTGGAGTCCGTATCACGGAGCCATTTATGCCATTACACAGTCCATGGCAAAAATTGTTGCTTCCGGTGGTGATTATAAGAAGATTCGTTTTACCTTCCAGGAATATTTTAAACGTATGACAGAAGATAAAACACGCTGGAGTCAGCCGTTTTCCGCTTTACTTGGTGCGTTTGATGCCCAGATTGGATACGGTCTTCCGTCCATTGGCGGAAAAGACAGTATGTCCGGTACTTTTAATGATATTGATGTGCCGCCGACGCTTGTTTCGTTTGCGGTTGATGTTGCAAAGACAGGAGATATTATTACACCGGAACTGAAAAAAGACGGCAACCGACTGGTACGTTTTGCAATTGATAAGGATGATTATGATATTCCGGTTTATGAAAAAGTCATGGCACTGTATGAAAAGATTACAGAGATGATTCAAAGCGGCATCATTGTTTCGGCATATGCACTTGATTCCTACGGAATTGCAGCTGCTGTCAGCAAGATGGCTTTCGGTAATAAGATGGGAATTGATTTTGCGGTTTCTATGGAGCCGGAAGAATTGTTCCTGCCGGCAATCGGTGATATTGTGGCTGAAGTGGATGCGGAAAGATTTAACGAACTGGAGACAGAGTATGATCTTGTCGGAACGGTTCGCGACAGCGGACGCTTTATGATTGCGGGAACTGAGATTTCGCTTGACGAAGCACTTGCGTCATGGAGCGGTAAACTTGAAAAAGTATTCCCGACAAAAGCCGAAAAAGGCACAGACATTCTTGACACACCGCTTTATCATGCAAACGAAATATATATTTGCAAGCAAAAAAATGCAAAGCCGACCGTATTTATTCCGGTTTTCCCAGGCACAAACTGCGAGTATGACAGTAGAAAGGCTTTTGAACGTGCCGGTGCAAATGTTGAGACAAGAGTGTTTAGAAACATGACTGCTTCTCAGATTCGCGAGTCTGTGGAAGAATTTGAACGTACGATTGCACAATCCCAGATTATTATGTTCCCGGGAGGATTCTCCGCAGGTGATGAACCGGACGGAAGTGCAAAATTCTTTGCTACGGCATTTAGAAATGAAAAAATCAAAGAGGCTGTCAGCAGACTGTTACAGGAAAGAGACGGCTTATGCTTAGGAGTCTGCAACGGCTTCCAGGCATTGATAAAATTGGGACTTGTACCGTATGGTGAAATCGTTGGACAGAAGGAAGATTCTCCGACGCTGACCTTTAATACGATTAACCGTCATATTTCCAAGATGGCATATACAAAGGTAGTGTCTAATTTATCACCATGGCTTGCACAGGCAGAAGTGGGAAAAACTTATGTAAACCCGGCATCCCATGGAGAAGGAAGATTTGTAGCACCGAAAGAATGGCTGGACAAATTATTTGCAAACGGCCAGGTAGCTACTGTATACTCCGACCCGGAAGGCATCGTATCAATGGATGAGGAATGGAATATCAACGGTTCTTACTGTGCGATTGAAGGAATCACCTCTCCGGACGGAAGAATTTTAGGAAAGATGGCACATGTTGAAAGACGTGACGATTCCGTTGCCGTAAATATTTACGGGGAACAGGACATCCGTATCTTCGAATCCGGAGTTGCCTACTTTAAAGACTAGATGGAAAATGCTATACTGTATCAGAATATGTAAATGGAGGTAACCAGATGAAGGCTTTTTTGATTTTAGAAGACGGGAGTGTGTTTGAGGGAACGCATATCGGCGTGGAAAAAGAAGTAATTAGTGAAATTGTATTTAACACATCCATGGCAGGATATTTGGAAGTTCTTACAGATCCTTCCTATGCGGGACAGGCAGTCTGTATGACATACCCGTTAATCGGTAATTACGGCATATGCCGGGATGATATGGAATCAAGAAAAGCTTGGCCGGATGCTTTTATTGTAAAGGAACTGTCAGCAATTCCGAGTAATTTCCGCTGCGACATGACAATACAGGAGTTCTTAAACGAACAGGATATTCCGGGCATTGCAGGAATCGATACGAGGGCACTTACAAAAATCCTTCGTGAAAAAGGAACAATGAACGGTATGATTACGACAAAAGAACCAAGTTGCGTGGAAGAAATCATTCCGAAATTGAAAGCATATACAACAGGCAAGGTAGTACAAAAGGTTACCTGTAAGCAGGTATATCAGGTTCCTGCGTCCAAACAGCTTTCCGATAACGGACCGATTGCAGGAAGTGCTGTATTTCATGAAAATGAGTTTAAAAGCGGAATCAAGGAAAAGAAACCTTCCCTGGTTCGGGAATTAAACGGCAGCGGACTTAAGGTTGCACTGCTTGATTTTGGTGCAAAAAAGAATATTGCCGATTCTCTTGCAAAAAGAGGTTGTGATGTGACGGTATATCCTGCATTTACAAAAGCGGAGGAAATCATTGCGGGAGCACCGGACGGTATTATGCTGAGCAACGGACCGGGTGACCCGAAAGAATGTGAAGAAATTATTTGTGAGATTAAGAAATTATATGATACGGATATCCCGATTTTTGCAATCTGCCTTGGACATCAGTTGATGGCACTTGCAACGGGAGCGGATACACACCGGTTAAAATACGGACATAGAGGAGGCAATCATCCTGTTAAGGACCTTGCAAACGGCAAAGTTTATATTTCCTCCCAGAACCACGGATATGTTGTAGACACCGAAAATCTCGATGAAAAAATTGCAGTGCCTGCTTTCATCAATGTAAATGACGGTACAAATGAGGGATTACGCTATATCGGTAAAAATATTTTTACGGTACAGTTCCATCCGGAAGCATGTCCGGGACCGCAGGATTCCGGCTATCTGTTTGACCGTTTCATTGAGATGATGAAAAACAAGAACATGGAGGAAAAGAAAAATGCCTAAGAACCCCAACGTAAAAAAAGTACTTGT
>JAQXIR010000015.1 GCA_029007885.1 Lachnospiraceae bacterium
TAGGATTACTGTCTAAAGAAGATCTGGCAAGTGATGAATATAAGACATGGGCAAGCTATGCAACGGATACAGCAGCGTATGATGCCAAAGTAGCTGATGAGGTTGCAAAACGTGCGGCTACGTATAAGAAAGAAAACGACAGCTTGCAGAAATCCAATGCAGAGCTGGAAGAAAAGATACAGAAGATCAAAGATGATCCGGGCTATGTCGCTGACAAAACAGCAGAGGAGCTGTACACAGAACTGTATGGACCGGAAACTGTTAAAAAAGATGAAGAAGGAAATGATGTGTTGGATGAAGAGGGTAATCCGGTTATGGAAAGAGTCGGCGGACTCAAGAAAGAGCTGGATGATGCCAAGGCGGCATTGGAAACCGCTAAAGAGTCCGGTGATGAAGCCGAGATTGAAGCAGCACAGTCCGTTGTTACAGAAAAGCAGGCAGCTTTCAACGAGGTAAACGGAAATTACAGCATGGTAAAAGCGGTCGAAAATTATCAGGCTGCTATCACAACCAATACTAATAAGATTAATGAAAATTCTCAGTATTATACTGAGGATGGCGATGGAAATGTGACCGGCACCGCAGATCTGGAAGCTGCAGTACGCACAGAGTTCGATGCCAAAGTAGAGATGGCTCAGAAGGTAGTTGATGGTACGAGCGGTTATAGTGCTTCTAAAGATGCAACCAAAGTAACCGGACAGGATGCCATTATTACTTTGAATGATGCTACGTTTACTTCCAATACAAATACATTTGAAGTGAATGGATTAACTATTACGGCATTAGCTGAAACAAATGAGACAATTACGCTGACAACCGGCGCAGATAACGATGGCATTTATGATATGATCAAGAACTTCTTCACGGAGTATAACAAGTTGATCAATGAAATGGATTCCCTGTATAATGCAGAGTCTTCCAAAGGCTATGAGCCTTTGCTTTCGGAAGAAAAGGATGCCTTGTCCGACTCAGAAATCGAAGAGTGGGAGAAAAAGATTAAGGGTTCTCTGCTGCGGCGTGATCAGACTTTAAGTTCTGTTTCAGGTGCGATGAAGAACGTACTGTTAAAAGGTGTTACAGTAAACGGAAAGTCAATGTATCTTTCAGATTTTGGAATTAATACCCTGGGATATTTTAAATCTGCTGAGAATGAAAAGAATGCTTATCATATCGATGGGGATAAAGATGATGCAAATACAAAAGAAAATACTAATACATTGCAGGCAATGATAGCATCAGATCCGGAAACTGTAACGGCTTTCTTCTCACAGCTTTCCAAAAATTTGTATGATGAACTGACTGATCAGATGGCATCAAGCACCCTCAGCAGTGCATTTACGGTTTACAACGACAAAGAGATGAAAGATGAATATGACGCTTATAAGGAAAAGATTTCAAAGCAGGAAGAAAAGGTAAATGCTTTGATGGATAAGTGGTATTCCAAATTCTCTGCTATGGAGACAGCACTTGCCAAATTGGAATCTAAGAACAGTGCTGTATCCAGTATGTTTGGCGGCTGATGATAATTGATAAGAATGTCCCATATGGGACATTCTTATTATAAGTAAAATAGGGCAAAATGAAAATCAGGGAGGAGAAGTAACGATGCCGGTTCAGAATCCATATGAACAATATAACAGAAATAAAATATTAACAGCCTCTCCGGCAGAAGTAACGCTGATGTTGTACGAAGGTGCAATCAAGTTCTGCAATATTGCTATTATGGCAATTGAACAGAAGGATATTGAGAAGGCCCATACGAATATTATGAAAACGCAGCGTATTATAGAGGAATTCCGTAATACCCTGGATCATAAATATCCGGTTTGGGAGGATTTTGACAGAGTTTATGTTTATCTTTTAAGAAGGTTATTTGAAGCTAATATCAGTAAGGATAAAGAAATTCTGGAAGAGGTAAACACACATCTTAGAAGTATGCGCGATACATGGAAAGAAGTAATGAAACGAGCTCATAAAGCATAGAGAGGTTTTGGATGGAACAAAATTGTGTACAAATACTGGCGCAGAGCCTTGAGAAAAAGAGTCAGGTTCTGGACAAGATAATAGAGCAGGGCAATTTGCAGGAAACTATTTTGAAACAGGATAATTTTGACATGGATGCGTTTGAGAAGAGCATAGATGAGCAGAACTGCCTGATTGCGGAGCTGGATAAACTGGATCGCGGTTTTGAGTCATTGTATGACAGAATCCGGGAAGAACTGCTTGCTCATAAGGAAAAGTACAGTGCTGAAATTAAAAGAATGAAGGAACTGATTCAACAGATAACGGATAAAGTTGTGATAGTAAATGCTGCCGAGCTTAGGAATAAGCGTATGGCAGAGAGCCAGTTTAAAAAAGAAAAAATAGCAATCCAACAGAGTGTATCAAAATCAAAGGTGGCAAGAGATTATTATAACAGTATGAACAAGTTGAACTGTGTTGCACCACAGTTCTATGATAGTAAAAAATAGAAAAGTATAAGCTTCTTCCCGGCTAGGTGATGAAGATGCAGTTTTCCAGTCGGTTATTCAGTAACATGGCGAGGTAGCTGAAGGCACTTCTGCCAATCAACATGATATTACACAGACTCATTAGGTGCAAATCAATATAGTTTGCACCTTTGTTGTTTCCTTCAATAAAGATAGTATCGGATGGAAGAGCAAATCCCAGTTCTTCGCTGTGCGCTTTGCACCAGGGGATGTCGTCAGAGAAAATAAAGAAAGCAGCATCCGGATATTGGGCAAGCAGTTCTTTGGTTTTAGCAAGATAGCGGTCAGTATCAGTAGCCCATCCAAGTTGCACATAATCGCCGCGGCGGATATGTACGGCAACGGAGTGTGAATTCATAATTTGTCGGGCATACTCTTCATTTCGCTCTCCCTTAATAGGTGGTAATGTAAGTTCTTTTTTGAAAATATCATGATAATGATTAAACCATTCCGGATGGAGCCAGTATCCATGATAATATAAGAAATTGTCCTGCAATCCGGTAATTTCCGGAACGAAAGTGTTGCCGGGAACATGATAAACCGTGCCGTCAAAAGGGTTGTGTTCTTTATAATTCTCGAATTCCGTGATCATCTTCATATCAAATCCAAGATTCCTAAATGATTGTGGAATGCTAATCCCGTTTTTCTTATTTTCTAAAAATTGTGTCCATGTTTCTGTATCGAAATTCTGACTTAGTAAGTTCAAATGTAAGCCAAATACTTTATCCAGCTCGTAGCCGTTGTGAACATTATTCACAAAAAAGAAAGAGTCATCAAAAAACCAGGGTTCGGCTTCCGGATGAGATAACTCCGCATAACGGACAAATATGTATTGAAATGCCTGATTGGCAAGACCACCGTTTAGATATTGGATTTTCATTGTACACCTCTTTTGATAAATCTTGTTTCCTATAGAAAAGTTTTGCTTGTAATTATTATAAAAATTATAGAAAAAAATTGCAAGAATCCCTAAAGTAAATCACAAAAATCCCGATATATATTACAAGTAAAAGAAATAACTTACTTAGCCAACTGTAATAGGAATGGAAGTTGCGTACGAGCTTGTAGGTCTATTACAGAAGAACAAAAAAGCGGCATGGATGCCGCGTTAAATTCAAGGAGGAATATATTATGGTAGTACAACACAATCTTACAGCAATGAACTCTAACAGAATGCTTGGTTTAACAACCAGCGCTCAGGCAAAATCCACTGAGAAATTATCATCC
>JAQXIR010000016.1 GCA_029007885.1 Lachnospiraceae bacterium
TACTCATCCGATGTACTTCCGGATGGATTATCTCCACTTACTTTTCCAAGTCTTTTTGCAAGTGCGTAAAGTTGCTCTGCCGATTCTTTCAGGTCTGTTACAGCATGTGAAGCATCAGAAATAGCTGAATTTTTTGAATAATTATAATAGTATTTTTTCAGTGCCTGATACTGGTCATAAGTAGAAAGTGTATAGTAAGTGTCCAGCAAATTTTTGGCTACTTTCAATGCACTGGAAAGATCAGCATTTGCAGCAATAAGTTCCTTGTCACAAGATAAGGTGTCATAGTTTGGTGTAAGTACCAATCTTGTTTCGGAAGTTACAACAGAGGCAGAACTTCTGGAACCTTCCATAATATAGCAGTATGCCGGATAAATTTTCTCGTCATACAGATTTGCACCATAATATACCACTGCGTTTTCGTAAGATTCCACATAATATCCCTGGCTGGTACGTCCGCAACCATTATTGTATTCCTGACTTTCAGAATTTGCGTCAGTAAAATAAGTAGTTCCTGCAACTGAAGGATTGTGAATCATATGGCAGGATGTATCATTCTCGTCGGAATAATTGGTGCTGACAGTAAAATCCTGATGGGTATGACCGCTCATCCAGATAAGATCCGGATATTTTTCCAGCAGTTTTTTGAACTCTGTATTCTGATTCATGCCGGATGCAGTGAAATAGTTATTGGAACTATCTTTGCCAGTCTGTCCATTTACAAGCATAAGAGATTTGTAGTGGGAAGGAATATATCCGCTTTGAGGTGCCATCCAGGCATCTCCAGCACCATATCCTCGAAATGGGGAATGTTCGATAATATATACGTTTACACCGGTTCCATAGTATGTATCCAGCAAATCTTTTAACCAGTTGATCTGCTCTTTTGAAAAGTTATCATAGTTTCCTGGATCGGAACCATTTTCCAATGCCATGAAAATAAAAACATCACCGGTATTTTTCTCGATTACGTAATAATAAGGCTTGTTCGCCTCTACGTTTGCAACTGTGCTGTCCGTACCCGAAGATTGCACAAAGGCGGTGATTCCCTTGTAGGTGTCGCCACTTCCAAGCATTCCTTTGTTTTCGGTACGCATATCATGATTGCCGTCCGATTCATATACTGGGTTGAAATAGTCGGAAGATGCCAAAATCTTTTGATAGGTTTTCCATTCATCGGCAAAACCGCCTTTAGAATCTGACTCACCTTTGGCATTGGTTATGGCATCACCAGAAGAGATAATAAAATCTGTGTTCATTTTCATAGCATATTTTAATGCTTTATCCCAGTTACTTTGGGATTTCTGATAGTAGCCCTCCGTATCAATGTGAACGTCGGAGTAAGAGCTAAAAGTATAGAGTAAGTTACCGGAACCAAAATGCAATTGTTTTTCTTCCGGTATATCAAATACCGCTTTTGCATCTTTTACGGTTACATTTGATTTGTTTGTAGTTGCAATAATCTTTGTTGCGCCAGCGGGAATGGCAGTATGTTCTTCAAACTTGAAGGTTCTGCTTTCGCCTGCGCTCATGTCATGAAAATAAGCCTGTTTTTTGGTAATATCGGTACTGCTGTCACTGGTGGTAGTATCGTCAATATCCCCAATGGCGTAGTAACCATCCAGTGCCTTTGTGTCATCGGCCCAATATAAATAGTAGGTACCGGATTCTTTTACATTTAAGGTTAAGGAACCTTCCGCATAACCGGTGTCGGCTGCTTCCTTTCCTGTGAATTGATAAGTGATTGTTGTCTGATTGTTCGCACGAATAACCAGTGTGGTTCCAATTACCGATGCCAGCAATAGAATGGCAAATAAAACCGGTAAAACCGTAGGAACTCGCTCTTTTGTCGCATGTTTCATGTCTGTTCTCCCTTCTTTGATTACGGTGTCAAAAGTTTATACTTTGTTGCACTCTTATAAAATTGCACAATTTATTTTTTGTTTTACAGATGATGCACGCGCCGGACAGCCGTAGCAAATATGTCGATTTTCCCCATTTTGCTCCGTCGCGCGCATCATCTGCAAAAATATAGTCTGTGATGTGCAATTTTACAAGAGCAATTCAGAAAATGAGCTTTTGACACCTTATCGTATAGA
The DNA here is from genome assembly GCA_029007885.1 of Lachnospiraceae bacterium. Classification (GTDB taxonomy): domain Bacteria; phylum Bacillota; class Clostridia; order Lachnospirales; family Lachnospiraceae; genus RGIG8767. The sequence continues at coordinate 2,100 of JAQXIR010000016.1, forward strand.
TGAAATAATTACATCAGAATTATTTTAACATAAAAGAGGGGAAGATACTATGGAAGTCTCGTAAAGCAAAAGTAAAAGTAGTCTAAAATTAGCATTAAGGATTCTGTATTGATATAGTGCAAAAAATGTCAAAAAATAAAAGTTTTTGCACTTGAGTGCAGAAACTTTGGTTTTCAACATAGTGAGCAACGAAAGTTGTTTGCACAATATGGGATAGTGTGTTATACTGAAATGCGAATGACAAAAAATAGGAATACGAATGTATGACAAGCAGATGCCTGCTATGTAGGTACTGCCATAAATGAATTTAGGAGGAAAGAAAAATGGGAATCACTTATAAAGAGCCCGTACCTACTCCGGAACAGATTCGCCAGGAGTATAAGGTACCTCAGCATGTGACTGAGTTAAAGAAGAAGAGAGACCAGGAAATCAAAGATGTTATTGCAGGGAAAGACGATCGTTTTCTTGTTGTGATCGGACCATGTTCTGCAGATAAAGAAGACAGTGTGTTAGATTATTTGACCCGTTTGTCAAAGGTAAATGAAAAAGTATCTGATAAGTTAATTATCATTCCTCGTGTATATACCAACAAGCCA
>JAQXIR010000017.1 GCA_029007885.1 Lachnospiraceae bacterium
TTAAGGAAACTGTCTAAATATTATGAATAACGTATATCATCCGAAAGGAATATATAATGTCTAGTTTATTGGAAACAAAAGAAGTAATTAAGAATTTCTATTCAAAAAATGAGTTTTATCTTGCTCCGGCACTAAAATTTCTGCTGGCATTTGTGATTTTTTTAATGATCAACAGCAAACTTGGATATATGGAGCGGATTGACAATATTGTTGTAGTACTTGTGGCAGCATTATTTTGCTCTTTTATGCCACTCAAAGCGACGGCAGTACTTTCCGGTATTTTCATGCTTCTTCACTATTTTGCTTTGGCTCCGGAATGTGCACTGGTTGTGCTGGTATTGTTTTTACTGATGTTTTTACTTTATATCCGCTATGTACCGAAAGAGACAGTAGTTGTTTTATTGACACCGATTTTATTCTTCTTAAAGATGCCGTATCTGATTCCGGTTGCAATGGGATTAATCGGAGGACCGGCATCCATTATTTCGGTTACATTCGGTGTCATTATTTCTTACCTTGTGGAATATACTGAACTGAATGCCACAACGATCACCTCCATGGATGCAGAATCTGCGCTGACCAGATTACGCTTTGTTGTAGACGGACTGCTTGGGAACAAAGCGATGATTGTTACGATACTGGCATTTGCAGTTACGTTGATGTTGGTTTACGTTTTAAGAAGACAATCCATGGACCATGCATGGACAATCGCAATTATCGCCGGTGTGTTGACAGATATTGCCATTCTGATAATCGGCGACTTTTTCTTTGACTTGAATTATTCTATTGCAGGAATTCTGATTGGATCTTTGATTGCCGGTGTGCTTTGCCGAGGGTTGGAATTCTTCGCATTTAATTTAGACTATAGCAGGACAGAGAATGTCCAGTTTGAAGATGACGAATACTATTATTATGTGAAAGCGGTTCCGAAGATTACGGTAGCCACACCGGACAGAAAAGTGAAAAAGATTACAACAAAAAGAGAAGAGGCACCGCGCAGCAAGACGGTTTCCACAACTGTTAAGACTTCACACGGAGTGACACGAACCTCAACAGAGGATAGAAGAATACAGCGTTAACAGAAAGATTACGGAACAGGGGAAAAGAAATGGAGCAGATAGAAGTTTTTGCAGAAAATTATTTGGCAAATCTGCATATTCCCACAACAATTCAAATAACGGATATTCTGGAAATTTTAATTATTTCATTTCTGGTATATCAGATTATGGTTTGGATTAAAAATACCAAAGCATGGTCCCTTTTAAAAGGTATTGTTTTCATATTGGTGTTTGTACTTGTAGCAGCAATTCTGGAAATGAATACTATTATTTGGATTGTCAAAAATGTCTTTTCTTTAGCAGCTGTGGCATTGATTGTTGTTCTCCAGCCGGAACTGCGTAAGGCACTTGAGGAACTCGGCAGGAAGAACATTATGACAAGTATTTTTCCGCTTGATTTAAGCCAGAATGATACGGGACTTTTTTCTGATAAGACGATTCATGAGATTACAAAAGCCTGTGTGGAAATGGCAAAAGTAAGAACGGGTGCCCTGATTGTAGTGGCACAGAATGATTCTCTTACCGAATATGAACGAACGGGAATTGATGTTGACGGAATTGTAACAAGTCAGCTTCTGATTAATATTTTTGAACACAACACACCGCTTCATGATGGTGCAGTCATTGTGCAAGGAGACAGGGTGATTTCTGCCACCTGCTATCTGCCGCTTTCCGACAATATGCAGCTTAGCAAAGAACTCGGAACAAGGCATCGTGCAGGAGTCGGCATTTCGGAAGTAACAGACTCATTAACGATTATTGTTTCGGAAGAAACAGGAAATATCAGTGTGGCATATAAAGGAGATCTTTACAGAGGATTAACGGCTGAAGAACTTGAGGTAAAACTGGAGAAAATCCAGAATAAGATGCCGGATGAGAGAAAGAGAAGATTATGGAAAGGAAGGGCTAAAAATGAAAGAAAAGCTGACTCATAATCTTGGACTGAAAATATTGGCATTGCTGTTTTCCATATCTCTCTGGTTGATTTCAATCAATATTAACGACCCTGTATCGCCTCGTAACTATACGATACAGGTTCAACTTTTAAACATTAACAGCATGATTAATGCCGGAAAATATGTGGAAGTACAGGATGATACGGATACGGTCCGTGTTACGGTTCGTGCAAGCCGCTCCGTTTTATCTGATTTTTCGGAAAAAAATCTCGTTGCAACGGCAGATATCAATGATCTGACAGAGAACAACAGGATTCCGATTCAGGTAACAACAACAAAAACAGACAATAAAATTGAAAGCATTAAAACAGATAAAGAATACGTTTCTGTCAAAATAGAAGATGTGAAGAAGATTCAGAAAACCATCGATGTTATTGTGCAGAACACACCGGCTTCCGGTTATATGCTGGGTTCCACAAGCACGGATCAGACAGCTGTAATCGTATCAGGACCGGAATCTGTAGTATCCCGGATTGCAAAGGCAGAAGTTGAAATTAATGTAGACGGTGCGACAAGTGATGTCAGCATGTCGAGACCGATTCATTTTTATGACAAAGAGGGTGAACTGATAGATGATACCAAACTGACAAAGAGTGTCAGTGAAGTTTCCACCAAGGCATCGATTCTGCAGATGAAAGAGGTTCCGATTGAATGTAGCGTGACGGGAGAACCGGCAGACGGTTATTTGTATGCGGGTGACCTCACAACCGAACCTAGGGTTATTACAATTGCGGGAAAAGCATCCACGATGAAAAACATTACGAAGATTACGATACCGGATGCTATTGATGTGACAGGTGCAGACAGCAATGTTGCTCAGCAGGTAGATATCAAACAGTATCTTCCGGAGGGTGTTGTTTTAGCAGATACTTCTTCGGGTGGAAAGGTGACGATTACTGCGACCATCCAAAAAGAAGAGAGCAAGATCGTTAAAATTTTCTCAGATCAGATAAATGTCAGAAATATACCGCAAGGTTATGATGTTACGATAAAAGGTATGGAAGATACGATAGAGATTCGTCTATACGGTCTGCAGGAACAGTTAGATACAATCAATGCAAATTCCCTTCAAGGATATGTTGATATGGAATTGTATGCAAGGGAACAGGAAATGGATGTTATTAAGCCGGGCAATTATTATCCGGCGGTGAAATTTGAACTTCCCGAATATGTATATTTGAAAGAACATTTAAAAGTTCATATATGGGTGGAAGAAACGGAATAAATCAGACTTTAGGAGGATAAAAAGTGGCTAGATTATTTGGAACGGATGGTGTGCGAGGTGTCGCAAATGAAGAACTGACTCCATTGCTGGCAATGCAGCTTGGTCAGGCAGGAGCATATGTACTTACAAAAGAAAACGAACATAAACCTACGATTATGGTCGGCTGTGATACCCGTATTTCAGGTGATATGCTTGCAAATGCATTGATGGCAGGTGTGTGCAGTGTCGGAGCAAACGCTGTTTATGTAGGTGTTATTCCAACACCTGCAGTTGCTTATCTGACAAGAAAATATAAAGTGGATGCCGGCGTTGTGATTTCTGCATCCCATAATCCCGTTGAATTTAACGGAATTAAATTCTTTGACGGAAACGGATATAAACTTCCTGACGAGTTGGAAGATGAAATTGAAGCGTTAATTAAGAGTGATATGAAGGATGTTCCTTTCCCAACGGGTTCTCAGGTGGGAAAAATTAAATATCGTACAGATGCACGGGAAGAATATATCAATCATGCTGTACAGTCGGTTCCTGTTAATCTTGACAATTTGAAAGTTGTGGTAGACTGTGCAGAAGGTGCTTCTTATTACACATCTGTAGAAGCTCTGAAAGAGCTGGGAGCAAATGTAATTGCGATTCATAATAATCCGGACGGAACGAATATCAATGCGAACTGTGGTTCTACGCACATGGAAGAATTACAGGCGAGAGTAGTCTATGAAAAAGCAAATATCGGTCTTGCGTTTGATGGGGATGCAGACAGACTTTTAGCAGTTGACGAGTTTGGAAATATTGTGGACGGCGATCAGATTATGGCGATTGTCGGCAACCATATGAAACAAACCGGAAAACTGAATCACGATACGATTGTTGTGACCATCATGAGTAATCTCGGATTTTCACTGATGGCAAAGAAAAACAAGATTCATGTAGAACAGACAAAAGTCGGAGACAGATATGTTCTTGAACGCATGCGGGAGATCGGAGCAAGTCTTGGCGGTGAACAATCCGGACATGTCATCTTCCTGGATGAAAATACGACCGGAGACGGCCTTTTGAGTGCACTTCACCTTTTACAGGTTTTGGTTGAAACCGGAAAGCCGCTTTCTGAGTTAAGCAAGATTATGCAGGTAATGCCGCAGGCACTTGTAAATGCAAAGGTTCCGAACCATAAGAAAGAAAAGTATATGGATTATCCGGAAATCGCAAAAGCAATTGAAGAACTTGATCAGAAATTTGCGGGAGAAGGAAGAGTTCTGATTCGTCCTTCCGGAACGGAACCGAAGGTTCGTGTCATGATTGAAGGAAAAGATCAGGCAGTCATTGATGCAGAGGCAAAAAAACTGGCTGAACTGATACAGAATACAATGTTATAATAAATCAGTACTTGTTATAACAGAATAAAAATGATATGATGAATATCTGGGGAGAGCAGTGACATCGTAAATTGGAGGTATGCACTATGGTAAGTCAGAAGGTAGTTATTAAGAATCCGACAGGACTACACCTAAGACCTGCAGGAATCCTATGTCAGGAAGCAATGCAGTATAAATCATTAATAACATTTTCATTCAAAGAAAGTACAGCGAATGCGAAAAGTGTCCTAAGTGTCTTGGGTGCCTGTGTGAAGTGCGGTGATGAGATAGAAATTGTATGTGACGGTGAAGACGAAGAAGCAGCATTAAAAGCGTTGGTTACCGCGATCGAGAATGGCCTCGGAGAATAGGGATAATTGGAACCCGCCTGTATTGGCGGGTTTTTTCTATATTTAATTGAAAAGAACCAGATAAGGAGGAAATAGAAATGCTGAATTATGCACGCTACAAAAGAAACCCGGTATTAGATTATCCGGAAAGAGAATGGCCCAATAAAGAAATTATGGAAGCACCGATGTGGTGCAGCGTAGATTTACGTGACGGAAATCAGGCTCTGATTGACCCGATGCAGGTAGATGAAAAAATCGAGATGTTTCAATATCTGATTAAACTTGGATTCCGTGATATTGAGATTGGATTTCCGGCAGCAAGCCAGATTGAATATGACTTTTTACGCCAGCTGGTCGACCGAAAATTAATTCCGGATGATGTAAGGGTTCAGGTGTTGACACAATGCAGGGAAGAACTGATTGATAAGACTTTTGAGTCCATTCAGGGAATCAAAAAGGCAATTGTACATATTTACAACTCTACTTCAACATTACAAAGAGATGTTGTTTTCAATATGAACCGACAAGAGATTATTGATATTGCTGTAAAAGGCACGGAAATGGTAAAAGAACGTGCGAAAAATTTCCCGGGTGAAATTATTCTGGAATATTCGCCGGAAAGTTTTACGGGAACAGAAATGGACTTTGCGCTTGAAATCTGTACAGCAGTACAGAAAACATGGGGTGCTACAAAAGAAAACCCAATTATTATCAATCTTCCGTCTACTGTCGAGATGACAACTCCGAATGTATACGCGGATCAGATTGAATGGATGAATAAGCATTTTGAGGATAGAGACAGCATTATCCTTAGTGTACATCCGCACAATGACAGAGGAACCGGTGTGGCAAGCGCAGAACTTGCAATGCTTGCGGGAGCACAGCGTGTGGAAGGAACGTTGTTTGGAAACGGAGAACGTACCGGCAATGTAGATGTATTAAATATTGCATATAATATGTTTTCACAGGGAATAAATCCCAAACTGGAGATAGAACATATTAACGAAATTATTGAAATCTACGAAAGATGCTGTAAGATTCCGATTCATCCGAGACATCCTTACGCAGGAAAACTCGTTTTCACTGCGTTCTCCGGTTCACATCAGGATGCAATCAATAAGGGCGTTAAGGCATTAAAAGAGCGTGGCGGAAAGTATTGGGAAGTACCGTATCTTCCGATCGATCCGGCGGATATCGGAAGAGAGTACGAACCGATTGTCCGGATCAACTCCCAGTCCGGCAAGGGCGGTGTCGCATTCATTATGGATATTTACTTTGGCTTCAAATTACCGAAAGCTATGCATAAAGAATTTGCAAATGTTATCCAGGCAGTATCGGAAAAACAGGGTGAAGTTTCACCGGATGAAATTATGGCAAAATTCCGCGAAGAATATCTGGATAGAAAGGAACCTCTCCATTTCAGAAAACTGAAAGTGGATGATTTGAGTGAAGAAGTGGAAAGCAGTTTCGATACAAGAGTAACGGTTACTTATACAGATCACGGAGAAGAGAAAACCTTTGTCGGTGTCGGAAACGGACCGATTGATGCTGTTAAGCGCGGTATGGAAGAAGAGATGGGATTTGATATTAAGATTCTGGATTATTCCGAACATGCTCTGCAGAGCGGTTCCAATTCACAGGCAGCAGCATATATCCATCTGTTAGATGTGGAAACAGGAAGAGTTACCTATGGCGTTGGCGTAAGCTCCAATATTACAAGGGCTTCCGTACGTGCTATTTTCTCTGCAGTTAACAGACTCGGACTTGGTGAGTAATACTACGTTAATAAAAAAACAGCCCTACTTGGGCTGTTTTTTTGGTGTATTGATATCGCGTCGAAGCATTTGATATATCGCTGCAGTGATAGGAACGCCAAGCAACATGCCAAAGACACCGGATATACCGCCGCCTATTGTTACGGCAGCAAGTACCCAGATACCGGGAAGCCCGATGGATGCACCGACTACTTTCGGATAAATCAGATTTCCTTCGACCTGCTGTAAAACGACAATGAATATCAGAAATAAAAGTGCCTTTTCGGGTGAAACCGTCAGAATCATCAAAGCACCCACGCCGGCACCGATATAGGCTCCGGCAATCGGGATTAGGGCCGTAAATCCAATCAATGCGCCAATCATACCGGCATATGGAAACCGGAATATGAGCATTCCGATTGTACAAAGAACTCCTAAAATAACAGCTTCCAGACATTGTCCGACAATGAACCGATGAAAGGAATCATTCAGGGTACCGACAACATAGTGAAGCTTTTGATTCCAGGATTTTTTTAAGTAACGGCTTAAGAATTTCTCTGTCTGCCCCGCAAGACGTTCTTTACCAAATAGAAGATAAATGGAAAAGATAATGCCTACCACAAGATTTACGACACCGGAAAAAACGACAGACAGAACGGATGCAGCCGCTTTTGCCGCACCGGTAAAGCCTTGCGAAAGGAACTGAACCATCTGGGATATTTTTTCCTGCCAGTTGATATTTGTCAGTGACTTTGAAAAATCTTCCGGCAGATAGGAGATGATGGCACCGTTTTTCGCGATGTAGTCGGAACAGATTTCCAATACTTTCGGAATTTCGGCAGTCAGTAACTGAATGCAGGCAATCAGTTCCGGGATAACAAGACGAAAGATCAGAATAACAATTCCAAGCAGTGTAGCACATGCCGCAATGAGGCAGGTAATACGACGGCTTTTAGAAACCCATTTCGATGTCTTCTTCGGGAAATAGTGTTTTTCGTAAAAACTCATTAGGATATTTAAAAGATAAGCAATCACACACCCTGTTAAAAGAGGTGCGGCGGCACCAATCACTAACGAAAGCAGATAAAATGCACTGTCCCAATAGTGAACTGCCAGAAACAGTACAAATACGGTAACGCCGATTCGAAAACAGGTTTTCCAATCCAATTTTTTCATATCAAATCTCCACGGTTATTTTGTATAAGAGAAGGTATCACCATCTTCTACAATACATACCATAGTTTTACCGGTATTTAAGACAATTTCATTACCATTATCATCATAATATCTGGTAGCACCGTAGTCGGAAGTCTTTTTCCAATTAACATGAATTCCTTTACCGTTTGTAAAGAACCAGCCATCTCTTGTTGTATCATTACACTGGAATGCAAGATATCCTTTGGCATCTCGTACTTCGTGATAAGTAAACTGAATCAGGACATTTTTGAATGCTAGCTGTGTATTGGTTGCCGCATCCATATGGGCACCACCGGAAGGTTTCTGATAGCGGTAATAGAGACCGTCATCAGCATTGTATTCGAAGTAGGTCTGTGTTACCGGATAAGCAGAAGATAAGTCAATCTTGCTGGCAGTAACCGCATCGCTTCCGTATTCATCCAGATTGTTGGGTTTGGATTTGCTGGTAAATTGATAATGAATATCATCCGCATAATTATCACGCGGTTCTAAGTCATAGCCGAGCCGGTTTGCTTCTTTCACGATGTCAGCACCGTCCAGATACAGATTCTGAGGAGCGGAACGGTCTGTTGTACGATAGAAGACACCGGAAGGAGCTGTTAAAGCGTTGATATTGTTGGTGTCTTTTCTACTGATTACTTCATCAATATAGAAAGGACCGCCGGCATGGCAGTAAATGGCATCCCATTCAAAGGCCCAGTATACATAGTAATCACGGCAACTGCGGATGTTTCCGACACGTTCTAAACCTGTCCAATCGCCATAGATTGCCATAAGACGGGTGATTTCTCCTTCGACAAGACATTCATAAAGAACATCCGCGTTGGAAATATTATATTGAGGAAGTGCTGATTTGTCATTCGGAATCATGACTGCTAACGGACGTAAATTTCCGACATCTGCACTTACCCATTCGTTTGTCAGTTTGCTTCTTACCATTCCGTCTTCCGGAGGAACTTCATCATCGGAAGTGTCCGTAACTTCATCTACTGTAGGATTTGCTTCATCTACCGTTTCCAAGGTTTCTGCTTCAACGATATTTTCTTCTTCCTTTTTTCCGCATCCGAACAGAAACAGTGAGGCGGATAAAGCAAGAAGAGCAAGTAAACTTACTTTTTTCATGGATAGACCTCTCTTTTCAATAAATTGCATATAGGCGCTTGTGAAATTCTGCTACCAAATCGTCTGCCCGGACATTTCCTTTTCAGGTACGCTTTCGCTCTGTGAAAAAACGTAACAGTACTATGCTGACTGTTTTTCAAAGACCTGCCACAGAAAATGTCCGGACAGACGATTCCTGTAGCAGAATTTCACAAGCGCCTATATGCTTATATACAAATTGCGCTAAAAACAATAAGTTTGTTGACAATTATAGCATAGATGGGAGGTTTCGTCATCGGGAAAATACAAAATTAAGAAAGTTTAAAGAGTTTGATATGGCAGTTCACAAATTTTTCAGTTAATGATACAATTAGTATCAAACAGGGAACGGAGGTAACTATGAAAAAGATCATTGTGACAGGTTGCAACGGACAACTTGGAAGAGAGATAAACAGATTTTATGCTGATAACGGGGAACTGGAATTTATCAATACGGATGTGGATGAACTGGATATTACGAGTATTGATTCGGTTATGAAACTCGCAAGGGAAGTGAATCCTTATGCGATTATTAATTGCGCCGCCTACACAGCGGTAGACGCCTGCGAAACCAATCGGGATCTTGCGTTTAAGGTAAATGTTTTGGGACCGCGTAACCTTGCGATTGCAGCAACCGAAACCGGCGCAAAACTTGTTCATGTTTCGACGGATTATGTGTTTGACGGGAAAAAGGAGACTCCGTATTACGAAACGGATGCAGTGTGTCCGCACAGTGTATATGGGGCAACGAAAGCGGAAGCGGAGAAAATGGTGGAACGTTTTGCAAACCGCTACTTTATTTTAAGAACAGCATGGCTTTACGGGGACGGTAAGAATTTCGTCAAAACGATGCTGCGTCTTTCGGAGAGTAACGATACGGTAAAAGTAGTAGGCGATCAGTTCGGAACACCGACCAGCGCATTGGAACTGGCAAAAGGAATTGACTCCCTTTTATTCACGGAAAACTACGGATTGTTTCATGCTACCTGCGAAGGTGCGTGCAGCTGGGCCGATTTCGCTGCAGAAATATTTAAACTTTCCGGGAAAGATACGAAGGTTTTACCGATTACAACGGAGGAATATGGTGCTCCCGCAGACAGACCGGCACATTCCGTTTTGGAAAACTATATGTTTAAGATGACAAACGGGCATCTGTTTGCAGATTGGCATGATGCGATTGAAAAGTATCTGAAAGATTTAGCATAATGTGGCGGAGTAAAGTGATGGAAAAAGAACGTGGCAAAAACAGACGATTTTATATTGCGATGATAGTGTTACTGATTCTGCAGATAAGTACTGCGGTCTTTTTCTGTACCCAGAAAAAGGGATTCCACTATGATGAGTATTACTCCTATTATTCTTCCAATATCACTTACGGACTTGTACCTACCGATATGGAATGGAAAGACACAGAAGAAATTAAAAGCGAATTTATGGTGCTTTTGGGGGAAAGATTTCGTTACGGACTGGTTTCTTTGATGCAGACATATGATGTGCATCCGCCTCTCTATTATCTTGTCCTCCATACGGTATGCTCACTGACTCCGGGAGTATTCTCTAAGTGGCAGGGACTTTCCGTAAACCTTTTTTTCTTTGTACTTTCATGGATTTTATTGGCAGCAATTACAGACTTGACGAGCAATCACAGGAAAAGAGTAATATTTGCTGTCTGCGCATGCTTCGGCTTTTCCCCTGCAGTTTTCAGCGGAATTACGTTTATCCGTATGTATATGATGCTGACATGTCTTTGCTTTTTGCTTTTGTATATCCATATCAGAGCAATTCATTATGATAAGAGGAATTTTTTACAATATTATATTCCGATTCTTATCGTTACGTTTTTAGGATTTCTGACGCATTATTATTTTGCCGTATTTTTATTTTTTGCAGCAACGGCAACTTTCCTTTTTATGATTATAAAAAAGGATTTGAGAAGACATGCGACCTGCTATGCGGCATCGGTAGCAGGAGGACTTCTTGCAGCAGTCGTCGTAT
>JAQXIR010000018.1 GCA_029007885.1 Lachnospiraceae bacterium
AAGACTTTGGCAAACTCATCTGTTGCGTTTCCTTTTGCAGCGGACGCAGAAGTTGTGCCGTCAAAGTACGATTTTACCTGCGTTACCGTTGATGCGGTCATCCAATAATCCTCCTTTCTTAACTTTTCAAGGTTCTGTTACCAATATTATTATCGGCACGACGTCCGTATTTCTTAACATTTCCGGCAAAAAAATCCGTTTCGTTTTTAAGAATCCGGCTCCATGATTTTTGTCAGTTTGGCTGCCACTTCCGGATTCATGACACCCAGAATTTTTCCTCTGTCATCCGGCTCCATCTGCGCCAAAATTCGTGCGGCAAGTTCGAGATTATCCGTCATTTTTTCAAAAATTCCGGCTGCCTCTTTCGGTTTCATTTCCGAATATGCCTGTGCATAATCCTGAATTTCCTTATCTTCCTGTAACTGGGCAACAACCTGCTTATATAGTACTTCTGCCGTCGCCGGGTCCATGGATTCATAATATTTCTGATATTCTTCTGCTCCCGGTCCGTTATCGGCATATACAACTTCATTGTAAAATTCATTTTTAATTCTTTCGAAGTCAACCTGTGCATCTTCGAAAGTCTGAAGTCTTGCGATTTCTTCCTGCAATGCCGCAATCTGTTCATCTCTTTCGGAAATTTCGGTCTGATACTCCTGCAGTTGAGTTTCCAGTTCCTTAATTTGTTTTACGGCTTCTTTCAAAGAAGAATAACCCGCTGTATCCACATCTATAGACTCTTCTCCGTCTTCGGATGTTTCCTGTTCCGAATCCGGCAGAATTTTATTGACAACCGGGACATTCTTCAAAACAGGAGCCAGTACGCCGGAGCCGAATCCACCGATATCAAGTTTTACAAGTGCACACAAAATGGCAATCCAGACGAGCACGATAACAAGCGTTGTCACAATAACCGGGAAATTGCTGCCCTCATCATCGGCAAGGCGAGACTCTTCTTCCGCAATTTCCTTCGCTTTCTTTTTCGCCTCTTTTTTCTGCTTTTTCATTTCTTCTTTCTGGCGTTTTTGTTCTTCTTTTAATTTTTTCTTTTCTTCTTTCAAACGTGCCGCATCCTGCGACCCATCCAATAACTTATCTCTGTCTGCCATTCTTATTCACCTGATTCCTGCCTTCTGTTTTTTCCATAGGTATAACTTGTCAGTTCGTCCACTTCTTTACTTTCTTTTGCATTGACTTCTTTTTTAAAGTCTTCAAATGCATTTTCGTAAAGTTTCTCCTGTGTCTTACGCTCCTGCATTGCGTTCTGTAGTTTTTCCCTTGCCAGTTCCTGCACCTTTCTAGCCATTTCAAGTTGCTTTTCCTGCTCTTTTCTCTCTTCATCCAGAATACTGACTGCACGTGTATTCTCTTTTAACCGTGCAACGTTTAAGGTATCACAGCGTAATTTTTTACCTTCTGCTTCATACATTTCTTTCCGTTTAATGACAATTTTTAATTTTTCTTCTTCTTTGTATACTCTGGAAGTTGCCTCCGCAAATTCCATTTTGGCGGCATCTTCCAACTTCCATTTGATATCCAGAACATTTTGCATCCTGTACTTAAACTTTGCCATCTGTTAATCCCTGTTACGATTGTGTAAACAGCGCCTCCATCTGGGAAAGCGTTGTTTCATAATCAAATTTTGCGTCCACATCCTGTTTCAGGAAATCATTAACTGCGTCAATTTTTTCAATTGCATAATCGATATTCTTGTTACTGCCCTTTTTGTAGGCGCCGATATTAATCAAGTCTTCTGATTCATTGTACGTTGCCAGAACATTCTTCAGTCTCCCCGCTGCCGCCTTGTGCTCTTTACTCACAATCTGGCTCATGCATCTGGAAATACTCTGTAACACATCGATTGCAGGATAATGATTTTTATGTCCCAGTTTTCTGCTAAGCATAATGTGGCCATCTAAAATACTTCTTGCCGTATCCGTAATCGGCTCGTTAAAATCATCACCGTCTACAAGGACCGTATAAAGTCCCGTAATCGAACCGCTTGCCGCTCTTCCGGCACGTTCCAATAGTTTGGGCATCTCCGAGTAAACACTCGGCGGATATCCTCTTGACACCGGCGGTTCTCCACCTGCCAGTCCGATTTCCCTCTGTGCCATGGAAAAACGTGTTAAAGAGTCCATCATTAGCAGAACATCTCTTCCCTGATCGCGAAAATATTCCGCCACGGCAGTTGCGGTTTTTGCCGCCTTGTTTCGCTCCAACGCCGGTCTGTCCGAAGTTGCCACAACTACAACCGAGCGTTTCATACCTTCTTCTCCGAGGTCTCGTTCAATAAATTCGCGTACCTCTCTGCCTCGTTCACCAATCAGCGCAATCACATTGATATCTGCTTTTGTATTACGCGCAAACATACCCATAAGCGTCGATTTCCCGACACCGGAACCCGCAAAAATCCCAATACGCTGTCCTTTTCCTACGGTAAGCAGACCATCTACCGCCTTGACACCAAGCGAGAGTACCTCATCAATAATTTTTCTGCTCATTGGGTCGGGTGGTGCTGCTTCTACAGAATACGGCTGGCCATCGGTAATTACCGTTCCGTCAGTCGGTCTTCCAAGACCGTCCAAAGTTTTGCCCAGAAGTGCATCGCTCACCTGGACCATTAACGGTTCTCCGGTATTTTCCACAATATTGCCGATTCCGATTCCATCCGTAACATCATACGGCATCAGTTGTGTTTTGCCTTCCTTAAAGCCCACTACTTCCGCCATAATCGGTTTTGCGGATTTATCCTCCGGATAGATATAGCAGATATCTCCCAATTTTGCATCCGGTCCTGCAGATTCAATTGTCAGTCCTACGACATTGACAATTTTCCCTTTTCTCGTAAAAAAAGACTCTTCTGCAATTTTCTCATATTTTTCAAAATGAATTCCATATGCATCCAAGTCTTTCACCTAACTTTCCTTATGTTCTTCATATGACAGAAGAATCAGACGTTTTTTTAATTCTTCCATCTGTGTACCGAGTCCACAGTCAAAAATGCCGTTTACGGTCTCTATCGTGCACTCATTTTGACGGATTGTCCCGTCTTCTATTACATCAATTACCGTTCCTTCCTGTGAAGATGATGAGAGCAATTCTTCTTTATGGGTATTGACATAAGAAAAATCCTCTCTGGCAACATGCACCAGAAAATTTTTACATCCATCCAGCTTCTTCATGGAATTGCGCAGTAAAGTCAGGATAATCTCTTTATCCTCCGACAAATCCACTTCAAATACTTTTTCATAGATTCCCGTCAATGTTTTGACAAACAACGGTTCCAATTCGTCTATCCTACGCTCGTATTCTTCTTCCTGACGTTTCTTCTCCTGCTGTAATTCCTGCCGTAAAAGCGCAGATTCCTCCCGCGCTTTTTGCAGTCCTTCCTGATACCCGCGGTTTTGCGCCTCTTCGTAAGCCAGCTGCTTTTCCCGTTCGATTTCCTGTTCTGCAGCCGCTCTCATTGTCGCAATCTCTTCCTGTGCTTCGGCAATCATCTCTTCCGGTGACGGTCCGCTGTAAACCGGTTCCTGTGCCTCCATAGGCAATGCACTTTCCTGCATTTCGTCACTATTGTAATCGGCAGTCAGCAGGGCTATCTCTTTTGCGTGAATTCCATCCGTAAACCCTTCTTCCTGCACTGCGGGTGTTATCCCGGTAACCACCTCCGGCATTACCATGCGGATTCGTTCCAGTTTCTGTTCAATTAAGTCATTGGTATGTATCATACGTGTATCGGACGTTTCCCTGGCCGTACTGTATGCTTTAATAAGATTACTAGACAATGATCTCGTCTCCTCCGCCTCTGGAAATTACAATTTCTGCGGAATCCTCCAGTTTTCTGATAATATTTACAATCTTCTGTTGCGCTTCCTCAACATCTTTCATACGTACCGGACCCATGAATTCCATGTCTTCTTTAATCATGGTAGCCAGACGCTTGGAAAGATTGTTAAAGATTGCATTCTGTACCTGTTCGTTGCTACCTTTTAACGCAAGTGCAAGATCGTTGTTGTCCACATCACGCAGCACTCTCTGAATTGCTCTGTCGTCCAGAAGCAAGATGTCTTCGAATACAAACATCTTCTTGCGGATTTCGTCGGCAAGTTCCGGTTCTTCGATTTCGAGTGTCTCCATAATATGTTTTTCTGTTCCTCGGTCTACCGCATTTAAAATTTCAACAACCTGATCGACACCACCAATAATTGTGTAATCCTGGTTGACAAGGGATGCCAGTTTGGACTCCAATATTTTCTCCACTTCTTTGATAACATCCGGGCTTGTACGATCCATCATTGCCACTCTCTTTGCAACATCTGCCTGTCTGTCCTGCGGAAGCGACGAAATAATGGCAGATGCCTGTCCCGGAGAAAGATAAGACAAAATAAGTGCTATCGTCTGCGGGTGTTCATCCTGTATAAAGTTAAGCAACTGAGAAGCATCTGTCTTTCTGACAAATTCGAACGGTTTTACCTGTAGGGATGCTGTCAGTTTACTGATAACATTCACTGCTTTTTCTTCACCAAGTGCTTTTTCCAGTAATTCTTTTGCATATCCGATACCACCTTCTGCAATATACTGCTGAGCAAGGCAGACCTGATAAAATTCATCAACTACTTCTTCTTTTATTTGAGGCGTAACGCTCCTGGTGTTAGCAATTTCCAACGTCAGTTCTTCGATTTCTTCTTCTTTCAAATGCTTAAAAATTTGCGCGGATTTTTCCGGGCCGAGTGCAATCAGAAGAATGGCGGATTTTTGCAGACCTGTCAATTTTTCTTCCTGTGATCTGATCATAAACGCTTACCCCCAATCTTCATTCAACCAGTTACGCAAAAGGGAAGCTGCCGCCTCCGGATTATCATCCACAAATTTTTCAATTAACTTACGCGTCTCTGATTTTGTTTCCAATTCAATATTTTCAAGTTCTGTCTCAGGAGTAGACTGCAGCAGACTTTCCACTGACAGTTCTTCTTCAACTTCCTGTGCTTTTTCACTTCGCATGCCGCGGATAATTACAAATGCAAGCAGTCCTAAAATAACAACAATCAAAAGAATCTGGATGATATCTGCCGCTTCGATATTTACGGACTCTTTATCAATAAACATCGGCTCTTCGTATGCGACAAACGAAATGTTTTCTGCCGAAATTCCGGAAGCTTTTGCAACCATATCGACAAGGTCTTCGTCTGCTTCTATCTTTGTCCGTTCGGAGTTTGCTGCTTTATATTCCTCCCAGGAAACTCCATCTAAAAGTCCCTGTTCCTTTGCTTCTTCCTGACGGATTACCCGCAGTTTAATCGCTGCTACGGAAAGGGAAGATTCGTCATATTTAATTAATCCTGCCGGAATGCTCGTTTCGGTAATGGTCTCATTCGGAAGATAATCCCTGCTTTCCTCCGTTACCGTCGAACTGGAATTTTCGCCATTCTGAATCACATAGGTCGTACCGTTTTCTCCGTTTGAATCCGTCCCCGGAACTCCTGTTGTACCGCCTGTGGATTCCGCACTGTAAATATCTTCATGGCTTAAAACACCCTGTGTCTGATTCTCTGCCGGCGTATAATCATGCTGCACCTTCTTTGTTGTAGAAAAATCAAGGGATAAATTACTCGATACTTCAATCAAATCAAATTCGTTAGTTCCAAGAAGTACTTTTTTAACTTCTCCCTGCAGAATGCTTTCCGTCTGTTGTTTGACGCTTAGCTGACTCGTTGCCGAGCCCGTGATGGAATAGCTCTCGTCTCCCGAAAACAGCAGTGTGCCGGAACTGTCGATAATTGTAATATTCTTAATCTCTTCATTGCCAAGTGCCGTTCTGACAAACTGTGCAACTGTTGCCGCATTATCCTGCGTAAATTCTCCTTCCGGCTCAATCATAATCGCAGCCGAAGAATCTTCCTTTTGGGAAATCAATGTTCCGTCATCCTGCGGAATTGTAAACTGCACCGTTGCGTTCTTGACATTTTCCAACCGTTTCAAGTCAGTCTCCATCTGGCTCTCGAGATAGAGTTTATACATCTTCTGCTTATCGGATTCCGTTGTGGAAAATCCTCCGCTTGTGACATTGCTTAAATCATATGCATCCGATGGAATGTTATTGGCACCAAGCAGAATTCTTGCCTGGGAAATATCGTCCTTTAATACATAAATCTGATACCCGTCATTTGAAGTCTTATAAGTATATGCCGGTGACGCACCTTCCAAAAGGTCGATAATTTCCGACGATTCCTTCGTAGATTCACATGTAACCAACAATTCATACTGTGGCCTTGTCAGAAGGGTAATCAATATGGCAAAAGCCACAATTACCCCTGCTGCTACCGAGATAATAATGGTCTTTTGCTTGGATGTGAATTTATTCCACCATTCCAGTATTTTCTTTGGTATTTCTTTCAGTTTGTCAACCATGACCTAATCCCCTGTTTCCTGCTCTTTTACCCTTCCGGTTTAAATCTGAATCTGCATAATCTCCCTGTATGCTTCCAAAAAGCGGTCTCTTATGGCAACCGTATACTGTAGTGCCGTAGATGCTTTATAAAGTGCTATTGTTAAATCGTGTGTATTCTCCGTCTCTCCCATTGCCAGTTTCAATTCCTCGTTTTCGGCATCCGAAAGATATGCGTTGGTCGTATTCAGATTGTCGATTGCTGTATTCAAGAAAGAACCAAACTCTGCATTGTCTGCACGATATGTCTTATCACTCTCTGCAACAGACTGATTGGCTGCTGCTTTAATTGCACCGGAAGAAACATTATATAACGATGTAATATCCATTGTTTATTCCTCTCTTATCCTATTTGCCCATCTCAAGTCCTTTAAGTGCCATGGACTTTGAGGCATCAAAGGCTGTTGCGTTTGCTTCATAACTTCTGCTGGCATCAATCAGATTAGTCATCTCCGTAATGATATTGACGTTCGGATAGGTAACATAACCGTCTTCATCCGCATCGGGATGAGAAGGATCGTACACTTTATTTCCTTCCGTCGTTGTATCATCATATGTACCGCTTACTTTAACGCCGTTTGCGCGGAAACGGTTGGATGTCCTTCCAAAGATTGTGGAAAAATCTGCATTGTCCTGCGTTTTCTCAGAAAAGGTAACCACCTTGCGCACATACGGAGTGCCGTCTTCTGTTCTGGTTGTATTGGCATTTGCTACATTCTGCGCAATGACATCCATACGATAACGCTGCGCGGTAAGTCCCGATGCACTCACATCAAAGGTATCAAACATTCCCATACTCTATCCCTCCTTATTTCATGACACTCTGCAGATTCTGGAATTCCTGTGTCAGACTGTTCATCAAGCCTTCATATTTCATCTGGTTCGCTGCCAGTTTTACCTGTTCCTGTTCCGGATCAACGTTGTTTTCATCCAGACGATAAGAGAAATCTCCGTAATCCGTGTACTGTCTTGCATTCAGCCGGCTTAAGTCCACATTTCCCACTTTGTCATCAATCGTCTGATATTTGGAATTGCGCAGCTGCTGGCGAAGCAGCGTCTCAAATTCAACGTCCTGCCGTTTATATCCCGGCGTGTCCTGGTTCGCGATATTGTTGGAAATCAGTTCCTGCCTTTTCCAAGATGCATCAGCTGCTTTATCAAGCACATTAACATAATCGAATACATTTGACTGAATCATAATTCTTCTCCTTTCGCCGGTATGTGACAGTATCCTCACTATATACACTATTTCTATTATAAAGTAATATGAAAAAAATACAAGATTTTTCGCCAAAAAAACACTTTATCTTGTAGATTTTTCGTAACATTCATACAAGATGTTCGAATTTTCTCTTTTCTATCAAACAAAAAAGGACTTATTGCCATTCCAATAAATCCTTTTAATCTTATCAAATCCGTTTTTATTCTGTTACCGTAGTCAATGTCTCATCGTCTCTTTTCGGAGTTTATCGATTTCATCAAAGACTACATCGTTCAATACTTTTATGTAAGTTCCTTTCATTCCTGAGGAACGGGATTCTATGACTCCGGCGCTTTCAAATTTACGCAGTGCATTGACAATTACGCTTCTGGTAATCCCTACACGATCTGCAATCTTGCTTGCAACAAGAATCCCTTCCATTCCGTCAAGTTCATCAAAAATATGAACAATCGCTTCCATCTCCGAAAAGGAAAGTGTGGAAATTGCCGATTTTACAACCGCAATCTTTCTGGACTCTTCTGCACTCTCTTCATTGACCGCCCGAAGCATCTCAAGTCCGACTACCGTCGAACCATACTCACACAGGATAATATCATCAATATCATACAGTTCACCGGATTTATATACAAAAAGTGTTCCCAAACGTTCACCGGCAATCTCAATCGGTGCAATAATTGCAGAAAACTTTTTGACATCCGTGTTCTCGAAGCCGAGTGTCTCTAAATTTACATTCTCTTTTGTGGAAAGTACGGAGAGCATTCGTTCATTTAACATGGCATCAATAAAGCCGCCAACATTATCTTTAATCAATTCATGGATAACTTCTCCGGAAGGAAAATTATCAATTCCAAGTACTTTTCCTTTCTTACTGATTACTAAGACATTGCTTTCAAGAATCTCCTGCATCACAGCACAAATATCATTAAAAACAACTTTACTGGAATTATTATTATGCAATAATTTACCGATTTTCCTTGTCTTATCCAACAATTGAACGCTGCTCATCTTACATTCCTCCATTAATAGTCTCATTTTATCATTTTTGTCTGACTATTGCAAGAATTCAATGAGTTTTCAGAATATTTGTTCAATTTGCATTTGTCGTTTCATTCTGTTTTGCAGTCACAAAGCCACACTGTTCATCCATACAAACCAGTTTGTTTCCTTTTTCCAGAAGTACCGCACCACATTTCGGACAATTCTGTCCGGATGGTTTCTGCCATACCATGAAATCACATTCAGGGTTATCAATACAGCCATAGTATTTTCTACCCTTCTTTGTCTTTTTCAGGACAATATCCTTACCGCATTTCGGACATGCAACACCAATTTTCTCATAATATGGTTTTGTATTTCTGCATTCCGGGAATCCGCTGCAGGCTAAGAATCTTCCATGCGGTCCGTATTTGATTAGCATCGGTTTTCCGCAGATTTCACATGTTTCTTCCGATACTTCATCCCGCACTTCCACTTCTTCCAGTTCTTTCTCAGCAAGTTTCACAGCTTCGTCAAGATCCGGATAGAAATTGGATACAACCGCTTTCCAATTTACGTTTCCATCTTCTATCCCGTCCAGCAGAGTTTCCAGGTTTGCCGTAAAATTGACATCTACGATTGTCGGGAATGCTTCCTTCATAATATGGTTAACTATTTCGCCAAGTTCGGTCACATACAGATTCTTGTTTTCTTTCACCACATAACGTCTTGCCAGAATGGTAGTGATTGTCGGCGCGTATGTGCTCGGTCTTCCGATACCGAGTTCTTCCAGCGCCCGTACTAAAGATGCCTCTGTATAATGTGGCGCCGGTTGTGTGAAATGCTGCTTTTCCTCAAATTCATCCAGCAAAAGTCCGGTCCCCGGTTCAATCTGTTTTAAAAATGAACTGTTTTCCTTTTTATCTTCTTCCTCTTCCACATATACACTCATAAATCCATCGAACTTTATTTTGCTTGCCGCTGCCGTAAATTTATATTGATTGCAATCAATTTTGACAGAAACTGTCTCATAGACAGCCGGAGCCATACGGCTTGCCGTAAACCGCTTCCAAATCAATTGATAAAGTCTGAACTGATCACGGCTTAAAGACTCCTTAATCGAAAACGGAGTTCTGGTGATATCGGTCGGACGAATTGCTTCGTGTGCGTCCTGAATCTTCTTATTACTCTTTTTTGTTTCTTCTCCGACAGAAAGATATTCTGCTCCATACT
>JAQXIR010000019.1 GCA_029007885.1 Lachnospiraceae bacterium
TAACAGGAATAGGAACGGATACAAGATGATAATCCAGTATGGTGACGGTGATGCCATAACAAAGAAAACGGACAAGGATGCCGTCACTGCATATAGTGATGTCTTTTTCCATTCCCGAATGGTTCCTCTTTTCTGCATATAACACCAGATGCAAAGCAAAACAAACACAAAAATCAAAAGGGATGCCATAAGCCCCTTTCTGACTGCCGGGAACTCAAAGTAAAGTGATTTATAGTAAAAGTGCTGCATAAATCCAAGTTTTACTTCCTCGGTAGTTTTTTCTGTCTCCTGTACTACTGTTTGTTGCTGTACTGCCGTCTGTGAAGCAGAAATAAACGTTCTGTTTAAAAAATCAACCAAACGATACAAGATTTGTTCTGCCGGAACAATGATACATCCTAAGATCAAATCACGGATTACATAGAAAATTCTCTTTTCCTTTAAAAGGATCAGAGGAATAAATGCAAATATTGCTATAATTTTAAGCGGAATCGCCAGTGCAAAACAGATAATGAATCTCTTATAGTCATCCTTAATATAAGCATGAAATCCCATCAACATCAGCAGCAAATAAGTTACATCCGTCTGTGCAATGTGAAAAGCCGGGAGAGCCACTAAAAGTGAGGTCAGAATAAAGAACTGCATCCATTTAATCTGCTCGTCATCTATTTCCAGCGTCTTTGCAATCTTCCCGGTCTCTGCCATACAGAGAATGAAGAAAAATGTCACAAAGAACTTATACCACAAAAGTGCTGCTGTCCCGTCAAATCCTGTTCCGGTAATATGATAAATAATGTTAACCGGAATAACCCAGATTTCACAAAGCCATTGATGAAGAATACCATACGGAAGTCCCTGATACCCTAATGCATTAAAAGTTCTCCCGTCGATTAATCCTTCATTTGTCCAAAAATAGGTCAGAAACATTCCAAAATTATCTACATAGAACATAGTAAGGAAGAACAATACCGACATCAAAACGGCAAATCCCCATTCGATTCTGGAAGGAGACGTAATCGGCTGCTTTTTCTTTAAAATATTTAGATTTACATTTATTTTCATCTGTCTTTTCCTTTACGTTCTTTTTTAACAACCTGCATATCTCTGACTTCATACACAATATCACAATTTTCAATCGTTGTAAGACGATGTGCAATAATGATAAGTGTCTTGCGCCCTGCCAGACTGTTGATTGCGTCCATAACAGCCGATTCCGTATCATTATCAAGTGCCGAAGTGGCTTCATCCAAAATCAGCACTTCCGGATTGGCATACAAGGCTCTGGCAATTCCGATTCTCTGACGTTGTCCTCCGGACAGTCTTATTCCCTGTTCTCCGATTACAGTATCTAAGCCATCTTCCAGACCATCAATAAAATCTTTTAGCTGTGCTTCTGCAACTACTTCTCTAATCCTGTCATCATTAATCTCTTTTTCATCAATCGCAAAAGCAATATTATTACGGATTGTGTCATCCATCAAATAAATACTCTGTGGGATATATCCTAATTTGGCATGCCATTGCGGAATTCGTTTGTGAATGTCCTTGCCGTCAATCAAAATTTCTCCTGATTCTTGCTTTAATACGCCCAAAATAATATCTGCCAGTGTTGTCTTCCCTGCACCGGACGGTCCGATAAAGGCAACCGATTTGTTTTTGGGAATTTCAAGATTAACCTTTTGCAAAACATATTCATTCACATTCGGATAGCGGAAAGATAAATTTCTAATCTGAATATCCTTTTCAAAAGATAATGGTTCCTTCTCTTCACTGCTTTCCTGAATCTGTCTTTCAAGGTCTTCCACTTCTTTCAAATCATGATATACGGCATACACTCCTGCTTTATTAAAAAGAATTCTGCTGATATAACCCGTAATCCTGTTAAACGCAGGAAGAAGTCGAAATGCCGCAACCGCAAACACGGACAAGGTTGTGATGAAATATGCCGATGCTACACCACGAAGCAGTTTAATGGCAACTACCAATAGTAAACTACAGATACATGCCGTCTCCATAAAAGGCTTCGGAAGATAGGAAAGTGTCTGGTAGATACAGTGACTTTCTGCAAAAGATTCATACTGGCTGTCCACCTTTCTTAAAAAGAACGGCTCTCTTTCCATAATCTTTGTTTCTTTAATTCCACCGAATGTCTGAAGCAGCCATTTACTCATTCCGGCACGACTCTCACGCACAATCTGTCCTCTTATGCCAATGTTTTTCTTTAACATTTTCATAAATAGAACAAGAACAACTACCAGAACGATTCCAACACCGATTGTTATTGTTTTATCCATAATCATCAGATATGCTACCAGCAATCCGCAGACAATGAATTCTACCGCCAGCTGCATAATGGAAAGTACAGTATCAAACAGCATGGAAGTGTCATCCTTAACATTGCGGATCAAATCGGCACTATTATTTTTCAAGAAAAATGTATACGGCTGTTTCAAGTAACAACTGAGCAATCGATACGCAAGTGCACGCTGATTGCTGTAGGTAAAGCGGAAGATGCAATAATTCATGACTGTCAGATAGATATTTTTTATCAGGTAGATTCCTATTAATGCAAATGCCAGAACTGCCATAAAGGTATTTGCCGAATCAATTCCCAGGCGTTCATACAGCCATGCAAGATACCATTTCTTTTGTATGCTGTCCGGGTCCATTGCCACGTTGATAAACGGCAAAATAGCCGTTATACCAAGCAACTCGAATAATGCCCCGATGACAATCATAACAGATAAAAATAACAATCTGATTTTCTGCTTTCTCGAAAAAATATATCGTAACTGACGAATGGTTTCCATTTCCGATTTCTCTCCTAGTTTTTCAATTGTATTGCTTTTTCATATATCCTGACAAAGTCCTCTGCTTTTGCATCCCAAAGAAGATATTCCTTTCCCCGGTTTGCCAGATATTGTTTCATCTCCTGATACTTGGTACGGTTTCTGCTAAGTTCATCAATAGTTCCTACCCAATTTTCACTTGAAAAATCTTCCATGAAGATTCCGTTTTTCCCATTGCTGAGTAACATATCGGCCCCTCCGTTTTGACTGCTGATCACCGGAAGGTCATAGTAGAATGCCTCAAGTAAAACCATGCCGAAAATATCATAGTTAGTTGGAAATACCATAAGTTGTGATTTTCGGTATACATCGGCAAGTTGTGCTTGTGATGCTTTTGGATAGTATTGAAGTTTCCCGCTCCTTATCAGTTTTTGTGCCTTTTGTAAAAAACATTTTGTATATTCCCGCTCACCGTTGCCAATGATAATCGTATTAATTCTATCATTTATGGCACAGACTTTTTCAAAAATTTCCAATAAAAAATCCGGGTTACGTCGTTCTTCGATTTTTCCCACATAAATAAGATTGAATTTTTCTTCCGAAATCGGGATAGACAAGTCTTCTGCCAAACCGGCTTTTGTAAAATTCTCTGCATCTAATCCGACTCCGACTGCCGTTACATTCAAAAATTTCCTATTTTTAAGGAACTCTGCCGCGGCATGACTTTTGGTCAGGCACATCGTTTCTTTATTCTGTTTGATTTTCAGGAATGTACGGTCAAAAATTTTACATTTGAGATTGTATCCCTTATTAAATGGATGTTCATACGGTCCGTGATAAATCACAACCGGTTTCTTACTCCATGCATAATAAAGCCAGCTGGTAATTTGGTCATACTCATGTACCTGAATAATATCATATTCTTTTATAATCTTATGCAGGGATGGAAAAAAGCCGTTTTTCAACAGACTAA
>JAQXIR010000020.1 GCA_029007885.1 Lachnospiraceae bacterium
TGACGGGAATCAATTATTTTACCGAATTGACGAATTTGCAACTATATGGAAGCTACTGCCGGGTGGAAACATTGAAGCTGACAAACCTGGAATCGCTTCATCGTTTAGAATTACAGGAAAACTCTCTGACCAGTCTGGAACTGGAAAACTGTAGCAAACTGAGATATCTGTTTTGTAATTCTAATCAGCTTACCACCCTGGACCTGAGCGGCTGTCAGAATCTGTGGTATCTGTACTGCTTTAGAAATCCCTTTGTATCCTTGAAACTGGGAGATTTACCGTATCTGTATGAAATGAGGTTGCAGACCGATAATTATGGGGACAGCGTGGAGCTTCCGGCCTATGAGATTGAATTGGATGAAAACGGACAGTTTGATTTAAGCATGCTTCCCGGTTTTGAACTGGATAAAGCAAGCGGCTGGGACGGCGCAACCGTATCAGACGGGAAGCTGACCGTCCGCGATGGTGTCGGAGAAGTCCGCTATACCTATGATTGTGGAAGAAACGAGAAGATAACGGTTACATTGAAAATAAAAGGTGTTGAGGAAAAGGAAGGTATGTGGATTGGTGCCATCGGCGAACAACTCTATACCGGAAGTGCCATCAAGCCTGCGGTGGAGGTTTATTCAGGAGCAAAAAAACTTACTCCGGGGAAGGACTATACCATTTCCTATAAGAACAATGTCAATGCGCAAACCTATGATGCGGTGGATAAAAAAGGAAAAAGTATCGCTCCCACGGTAACTGTCACCGGAAAGGGCAATTACACCGGAACGGTGACAAGAACCTTTACCATTGCGCCGATTGATTTGACAAAACTGGAGAGTGACTCCGGGCTGCAGAGCCTTCTGACCATTGAACCTGTTTATACAAAACATACCGGAAAGGCAATCAAGGGGAAACCGGTAATCAAATTCCGTGGGAAAACCCTGTCCTCGCAATGTTATACACTGGTTTATCCTGATACATCCACAGGCGCTTATCAGAACGAGGGCGAGTATACCATTACCGTAAAAGGAAAAGGTCAGAATTTTACGGGTTCTACAGATACGACGGAGAGAATTGTACCTGCAAAAAATTTAATCAACCTGATGACCATTCAGACAGACAAAAAATCCTATGAACGCAAGGAATGTAATGAATATGGTTTGGTTTGCCCGGAAATTACGGTTCTAAACGGAAAGACAGAAATTGACCCAAGTTGTTATACGATTAAATACCTGAATAACGACAAGATAGGAACCGGTACAATCATTATCACCGGAAAAAGCAGCAAAGGATATTACGGTGTCAAGACAAAAACCTTCCAGATTACCGGGACAAAACTGACATCGAAAATGGTAACCCAGATTACGAAATCCGTTGATTATACGGGCTATAGCTGGTTAGGGCATCTGTATTCTTACTGGGATGAGGAAGATCCCGGTGATTACAAAGTCATGGACGGCGAGAAAATCTTGGAGCAAGGCTTAGATTATGTGGTTTCCTATCCCGGAACGGAAAAAAGTTATACACAACCGGGGAAATTTAAGGTGACCTTTACCGGAATCGGCGAATATAGCGGTTCCGTTACAAAGACCTGGACCATCAATAAAGTATCCCTTGTTTCTGCACTGGAAAATGGAAAACTGTATATCGATTACAGTGATACCCAGGATTACATGAAGGGTGGGACTGTGATTCATCCACAGGTAACATATGACGGAAATACGTTAATGACGTTAAAGGAAGGGGTGGATTATACGGTTACCTGCGTAAATAACAAAAAACCTGCCGAAGGTACTTCCAAAAATGCACCGTATTTCTACATCACCGGCAAGGGTGGTTTCACCGGAAACACAAAAGCGAAAAAGGACTCCTATACCTTTACGATCAATAAAGCAGATATCGATTTCAATGCCGCTATCATGGCAGAAGATGTTCTTTACAAGGATAAGAATGGCAATTATCTGAATACCATTTCCGTAATAGATAAAAACAGCGGGAAAAAACTGGAAAAAGGAACGGACTACGAAAGTACCATCACCTACAAGTACTTCGATAATGACAAGGGAACTTACGTTACCCTGGATCCGAAAGGGAAGGACAAGGTGCCTGCTTCGGAGGACAGAATCCGGATTGATGTGACTGTTACCGGAAAAGGAAATTACAGTGGAAGCCTGACGGATTTCTATTACATCTACCCCAAGAGCATCAACACCAGTTCGATTGTGGTAGATCCTATTCCTAACCAGGATTATACAGGCAATGCGATTACACCGAAGCCGACGGTAAGACTCAAGGTAAAAACAGGCAATACATATACCTACACTCCGTTGACGGAAGGCGTGGATTATTCATTGAAGTACAGTAAAAACATTCAGAAAGGCACCGCTACCGTGTATATCTATGGAGAAGGAGAATATGGCGGCGTAAAGAAGGCCACCTTTAAGATTGTCGGAAAGAAATTGGAATGGTGGAAAAACCTATAAACTGAGCCAAAGAAGTTAGAAGGAGAATCAGGAGCTGTCGCTTTAACGAATGAAAATTCGTGAAGCGGCAGCTTCATTTTGCTAGAAATTTGTATTTTTTCTTCTTCCGGATATAATAAAAATGTGATTTTTAAACACGAAATTATTAATAAAAGTGTGAAGGGGTGTGTCGATGGAACGATTGATTTTGAAAGGAGTACGTCAGGTAGGCAAAATCTGATGCTGGCCAGCGGTTAAAAAATTGTACCGGAAAAGACCCTCATTATCTTTGATGAGATTCAAGACTGTCCCAAGGTCATCAACTCCATGAAATTCCTACCGCCTTTGGGGAAGACAACCGTCTGTTCACAGAGTTCAAGGAACTATTCCCGGATAAGGTAAAACTACGCGTACCTGATTGGATTGGCATTAGCAATAAAATAATTTATAAATATTTTACTTTTGCCGTAATAGAATATAGCAATAAATAGCAGAACGGAATAAGGATTATTGTGATGAAAAATCAATTTGCCGATATGCATTGCGACACGATTACAACGTTATATCAAAAAAGGCAGGAGCAGGAAAAAGAGTCTCTAAGAAAGGAGACTCTTTTTCATAATTCCTTACAGCTAAATTTAGATGGCATGCAAAAAGCAGGATATGCGCTTCAAAATTTTGCCATATTTTTATCAAAAGAAAAAGTAAAGAATTTATATCAGGAAGCACTTCTTAGAATTTCTTTTTATATAGAAGAAATGGAAAAAAACAAAGACATCATTTCCCCGGTTACGACTTATGATGAAATTCAAAACAATATGCGGGCAGGAAAAATGAGTGCGCTCCTGACGTTGGAAGGCGGAGAAATTCTGGAAGGAAGTGTGGATAACCTTCATCATTTTTATGAACTTGGTGTAAGAATGCTAACCTTAACCTGGAATTTTCCAAATGAACTCGGATTTCCGAATAAAGGGACGGATATAAAAAGCGGGCTTACAAATAAAGGAATAGAGATTTTGCAGGAGATGGAGCGACTGCATATCATTCCGGATGTCTCACACGGTTCGGATGCCCTATTTTACGATGTGTGCCGGTATACGAAAAAACCATTTGTTGCAAGTCATTCCAATGCCAGGGCAGTTTATAATCATCCCCGCAACTTATCGGATGAAATGATTAAGGAACTGGCTAAGCGCGGTGGCGTGATGGGAATGAACTTCTGCGCTGATTTTGTATCTGCAAAAAGCAGCAACGACAGAATCTGCTACGCACAGGATATTGTCCGTCACATGAAGCATATTTACAACATCGGAGGAATAGAGTGTATCGGTCTTGGAAGTGATTTTGACGGAATTGAAAATGCGGTGGAATGGAAAGATGCTTCCGGAATGGAATTTCTTTATGACACAATGAAAAAAGCGGGATTTACGGAAAGTGACTGTGATAAGATTTTAAAAGATAATGTTTTGCGGGTGTATCGGGAATGGTTGGCGTAGTTTTATTGCCCTCATCTTGTAAATACATTGTAAAGATATATCTTTACAATGTATAAAAAATGTGGTATTGTGTTTTTAAGGGAAGAGGTGATTATTGTGGCACAAACAATGATTAATTTTCGAATGGATGAAGAATTGAAGAAGGATATGGAAGAGACCTGCAGAGATTTGGGATTAACTATGACCACAGCATTTACAATTTTTGCAAAAAAAATGACAAGAGAAAGAAGAATCCCATTTGATGTGTCAATTGATCCTTTTTATTCAGACAGCAATATGAATCATTTAAAAAGAATTATTGATAATATCGAATCCGGAAAGGCGATATTAGTTGAACGGGATTTGATAGAGGACTAATTTATGAAATTATTATGGGAAGAACAGGCATGGGAGGAATATTGTGCCTGGCAGTCTCAGGATAAAAAAACACTAAAGAGAATTAACATTCTAATTAAAGATATACAGAGAAATTGTTATGAAGGATTGGGAAAACCAGAACCGCTTAAGAATGAGTTAAGTGGTTGGTGGAGCAGACGAATTGATGAAGTAAACAGGATTGTCTATCGGGAGAAAGATGGAAATATAATAATAGCATCCTGCAAAAATCATTATAGCAGTTAGATAAATGATTATAGAAAGAAGGCAACAACATGCATGACAGATTGACACAGTCCGATATTGATAAAATGCAGGAAGAGATTGATTACCGCAAACTGGAATTGCGCAAGACGCTGTTGGAAGATGTAAAGGAGACCAGGGCACACGGTGATTTAAGTGAAAATTTTGAATATCATGCTGCCAAAAAAGCAAAAAATCAAAATGAAAGCAGAATCCGTTATCTGGAAAGAATGATTAAGACAGCACAGGTGATTGAAGATACTTCGAAAGAGGATGAAGTCGGGATGAATAACACAGTCACCGTATTATTTGAAGAAGACGGGACGACGGAGACTTATAAGATTGTCACAACCGTGCGCGGAGATTCCCTGCATAACTTAATCAGCATTGAATCACCACTCGGGAAAGCATTGATGAAGCATAAAGAGGGTGACCGTGTAGAGGTTAAGGTAAACGATACGTACAGTTATTTTGTGACAATTCAAAAGATTGAAAAGACAACAGATGATGCAAATGACAGGATTCGAAGCTACTAAAAGGATAACCCATTTTATTGTTTCCATATAGGAAGCAGTAAGGTGGGTTCATTTTTTTGTTCACTTTTTAGTTCATTTTTTAGGATATTATTACGGGATTTTAGGTTTTTGAAGGTAAATATTTATATTATGATATGGTTACAAAGCAAAAAACACAAAGTTAAAAGGAGGATACAAAATGAAAAAGAAAATTGCAGCCGTAGTATTGGCGGCATCAATGGTTTTGGGGTTAGTTGCTTGTGGAAGTAAGGCTGCGGAAGCGCCGGCAGAAGAAGTAAAGGAAACAGTTGCAGCAGAAAGCGAAGCACCTGCAGAGAGTGAAGCAGCAGGAACAGAAACAGCTCAGCTTTCCGGAGATCTCGTTATCTATTGCCCGCATCCACTTGAGTTTATTGAACCGCTTGTAAATGAATTCGAGAATCAGTCAGGCGTAAAAGTTGAAGTTGTAGCAGCAGGAACAGGTGAGTTATTAAAGAGAGTAGAATCCGAACAGGGCAATCCTTTAGGTGATATTTTCTGGGGTGGTTCCTTATCAACAATGAAACCGCAGATGGATTTATTTGAAAACTATCAGTCCGTTAACGAAGAATTCGTTCAGGATGATATGAAAAACGTAGAAGGACCTCTTACAAGATTTACAGATATCCCGAGTGTTATCATGGTAAACACTGATTTAATCGGCGATATCGAAGTAAACGGATATGAAGACTTATTGAATCCGGAATTAAAAGGAAAAATCGCTCACTGCGATCCTTCCAAATCTTCCTCTTCCTATGAGCATCTGATTAACATGCTTTATGCAATGGGCAATGGCAATCCGGATGATGGATGGGATTATGTAGAAAAATTCTGTGAAAACCTTGACGGAAAACTTCTCAGCGGTTCTTCAGCTGTATACAAGGGAGTTGCAGACGGCGAATATGTAGTAGGTCTTACTTTCGAAGAAGGCGCTGCAAAATATGTTGCTGACGGAGCACCGGTTAAAGTTGTATATATGGAAGAAGGCGTTATTTCCAAACCTGACGGTGTTTACATCATCAAAGATGCAAAGAACATGGACAATGCAAAAGCATTTATTGACTTTATAACAAGCAAAGATGCTCAGACCATTATCACAACACAGTTGAATCGTCGTTCCGTTAGAAAAGACGTACCGGCTCCGAGTTACTTGACACCGAAGGAAGATATCAACATCATCTATGATGATCCGGAACTTGTAGTTGAAAAGAAAGAAGAATGGCTTACAAAATTCAACGATATCTTCACCAGTTTCTAATTTAGCAGAACATAAAGCTCACAACTTCGTTGTGGGCTTTATTAAAACCAATCATAAGGAAGGAATAAACATGAGTGTAGCGATTAATGTAGAAAATGTTGTAAAAAAATATGATGATGTCACAATTATCCCGGGAATGTCAATGAATATTAAAAACGGAGAGTTTTTCACGCTGCTGGGTCCCTCGGGATGTGGAAAAACAACACTGCTCCGTATGATTGC
>JAQXIR010000021.1 GCA_029007885.1 Lachnospiraceae bacterium
TCTATGATGTCGGACTCGGCTACATTAAATTGGGACAGCCTTCCACAACACTTTCGGGAGGAGAGGCACAGCGTATTAAGCTGGCGACGGAACTGAGTAAACGGGGAACCGGAAAGACGGTTTACATTCTGGATGAACCAACAACGGGGCTTCATTTCGCAGACGTGGCAAAACTGGTTGAAATTTTAAGAAAACTTTCTGAAGCCGGGAATACGGTGATTGTAATCGAACACAATCTTGATGTTATCAAAACGGCAGACTATATTATTGACATTGGCCCCGAAGGTGGTGACCGGGGTGGTACCGTAATTGCCAAAGGCACACCGGAAGAGGTTGCAAAATGCAAGAATTCTTATACCGGATATTTCATTGATAAAATGTTAAAAAAAGATAAGGAAAGAGGCTAAAGTTTTTAGCAACCTCATCCGATATAAAAAATAAGACGCACGGAAGCAGGAGACGGAAGGATTCCATTCTATTTTCGTGCGCTTTTTATTAAGTTTTTATGAAACCCCTTTTAAAATATAGTGAAATCAGTTATAATAATCCATAATTATGCGGGAATAATCTAATGTGATATTTGTTTGAGATGACCTAGAAAGGGGTAACAGGATGCAGTGCACAGATATTGGAATTGATTTAGGTACAGCAAGTATACTGGTATATATAAGAGGCAAAGGGGTTGTATTAAAAGAACCCTCCGTTGTCGCTTTTGACAGAGATACGAATAAGATAAAAGCAATCGGAGAAGATGCCAGATTGATGTTAGGAAGAACGCCGGGCAATATTATTGCGGTAAGACCGCTGCGCCAGGGCGTTATCAGTGACTATACCGTTACGGAAAAGATGATGAAATACTTCATCCAGAAAGCAATCGGACACAAAAGCCTGCGCAAACCGAAAATTGCAGTCTGTGTACCGAGTGGTGTTACGGAAGTTGAGAAAAAAGCGGTAGAAGATGCTACTTACCAGGCAGGAGCAAGAGAAGTAGCAATTATCGAAGAACCGATTGCAGCTGCAATCGGAGCAGGAATTGATATTTCCAAACCATGCGGTAACATGATTGTTGATATCGGAGGCGGCACAACGGATATCGCTGTTATTTCCTTGGGAGGCACGGTAGTCAGTGCATCCATTAAGATTGCAGGTGATGATTTCGACGAAGCAATCGTTCGTTACATGAGAAAGAAACATAATTTACTGATTGGTGAAAGAACTGCCGAAGATATCAAGATTAAGATTGGATCTGCCTATAAGAGAACAGAACCGGATTTTATGGATGTCAGGGGACGTAACCTGGTAACGGGTCTTCCGCGTACCATCCGCGTTTCTTCGGAAGATACCGAAGAAGCATTAAAAGATACGACTTCTCAGATTGTGGAAGCCATTCATGGCGTACTGGAAAAAACACCGCCGGAACTGGCAGCCGATATTGCAGACAGAGGAATCGTACTTACCGGCGGCGGAAGTCTTCTTCGAGGATTGGAAGAATTGATTTGTTCCAAGACCGGCATCAATACGATGACAGCCGAAGAACCGATGACAGCAGTTGCAATCGGAACCGGTAAATATGTTGAATTTTTATCAGGATACAGAGATGAGAACTCATAATCATCTTTAAACGATAGAAAATCTTGTTACAAAAGAAGCGTCCACAGCACGCTTTGGGAGAATTGTATATGGTAAAAGGACTCTATACCGCATATTCGGGGCTGATTAATGAACAAAACAGAATGGATGTACTGACAAATAACCTTGCCAATTCCGCAACTAACGGATATAAAAAGGAAGGTGCTACGAGTCAGGCATTTAATGATGTCCTTGCCTACAAGATTAAAGACACATCCGAGTCGCCGAATCTTGCAAGAAGAATCGGCAATATGAATCTGGGCGTTAAGGTCGGAGAAAACTATACGGATTATTCCCAAGGAGCTTTTAAAGTAACAGACAATACATTCGATATTGCCTTATCGGGCAACGGATTTTTCAACATCCAGTTTACAAATAAGGCAGGTGAAACAAGCACCAAATATACCCGCGACGGTTCCTTTACTTTAAACAAGGAAGGATATCTGGTGACAAAAGACGGTGACTATGTCATGGGGACAAACGGCAGAATCAAGTTGGACCCGCTTAAGTCAACAAGCATTGATTCACTGGGGAATATCGCACAAGACGGAAGGACAGTTGCCAGAATCAGAGTGACTGATTTTGCTGATTATAATTATCTGGAACATTACGGAGAAAACTATTATCAACCTGTTGAGGGAGCAACACCGAAGGCGGCTGATGCACTCGTCTACTCCGGCTATCTGGAGACTTCCAATGTTCAGGTAGTACAGGAAATGGTAGAGATGATTTCCGTTTCCAGAGCATATGAGTCAAATCAGAAAATGATTCAGACCTTTGATTCCACACTGGAAATTGCAGCAAACCAACTTGGAAGGGTATAGGTGATATAGCGCATGGTTAGATCGTTATGGTCCGCAGCGAGCGGAATGATAGCACAACAGACAAATGTAGATACAATTGCAAATAATCTTGCAAATGTGAATACGACAGGATATAAAACGGAGATAGCGGAATTCAAATCTCTGCTTTATCAGACGATGCAGACAAAGACCACCTCTGCCAACGGCGAGAACAAGCCGATTAGTGCGCAGGTAGGACTTGGTGTACGCAATTCTTCCATCACATCGGTTTTCAAACAGGGACCGATGTTAGCTTCTTCCAGTGATACAGCATTTGCAATTCAGGGAAAAGGCTTCTTCGCAGTCAGAGGCGAAGACGGAAAAACCTATTATACGCGTAACGGTAATTTTAATTTTAATATGGGAACTAATAACGGACTGGTTCTGTCTACTTCGGACGGACTGCCGGTATTAGATACAAGAGGAAGAGCCATTACGCTCAATTCCAATTATGTTGCCAGCAAAATAACGGTTTCCGCTGACGGACAACTTTGTTACCCGGATGCATCAAACAACCCGCAGCCAATCGGAATTACAATCGGCGTTTTCCAATTCTCCAATCCTGCGGGGCTTGAAAAGACAAACGATACGTTATACAGTCCTACCGCGGCAAGCGGTGCGGCATTAAATGAGGCAACCAATAACAATCTGGAGAAAAGCAGTGTGATACAGGGATATCTGGAAGGCTCGGGTGTTCAGGTTGTTGATGAGATGGTCAATATGATTGTTGCACAGCGTGCTTACGAAATGAACTCGAAAGCCATTACAACATCAGATGAAATGATGCAGCAGGCAAACAATCTGAAACGGTAATCGTGAGGTGTACATATGAGTAGTATTGATATCAGCGGATTAAGTTCGACATATTCCGACATACTCGCAGCACAGGCAGAGCAGATTCAGTCTGACAAGTTGAAAAATTCGGTATCCGGAGATTATACAAATGCAACAGATGAAGAATTGATGGATGCCTGTAAACAGTTCGAGGCTTATTTCCTTGAGCAGATGTTTAAAGAAATGGGGAAAACGGTGATGAAATCAGAAAGTTCCGATGCGCCGACATCCAATCTTGTAGATTTCTTTAAAGACAATGCATTGCAGGAACTGGCAACACAGTCGACAGAAACAAATTCTTTGGGACTGGCGCAAATGTTGTATGAGCAGATGAAACGGAATTATGAATGATAACGAGGCAATTTATAAAAGCCATCCGTGAAAACGGATGGCTTTATTTACTAACACAAGGAGTACTGTATGGATACGGTTCAAGGATATATTGACCATTTCATTTTTCGGAATGAGATGAATGGATATGCAGTTTTGGAACTTCACATGGATGAGGAGGACATTATCTGCGTGGGCACTTTCCCGGGGATTGAACAGGGCGAGTCGGTTGAAATCAAGGGACAATATGTGGAACACGCTGTTTACGGAAGGCAGTTAAAAGCGGAACAGGTAACGGTCATCAAACCTGAGGGAGCAGCGGACATGGAACGGTATCTTTCTTCCGGAGCAATCAAAGGAATCGGACCGTCGCTTGCGAAACGAATTGTGAAAAAATTTAAAAATGATACATTTCGTATTATGGAAGAAGAACCGGAACGATTGGCGGAAATTAAAGGAATCAGTGAACGAATGGCAGTTGAAATTGCTTCCCAGATGGAAAACCGCAAGGAAATGCGGGAAGCGATGCTTTTTCTTCAGAAATACGGTATCAGTAACACATTGTCAATGAAGATCTACGACACATACGGAGTACGTCTTTATCATATCTTACAGGAAAATCCCTATCAACTTGCAGAAGAACTGGATGGTGTGGGCTTTAAGAAAGCGGATGAAATTGCGAAAAAGGTCGGAATTCGCGTAGATTCCGAATACCGCTTAAAAAGTGGAATCTGTTATACACTTGCCCAGGCAGCGGCACAAGGTCATATTTATCTTCCTAAAGAAGTCCTATTAACACGTGCGGCAATGATTTTGGAAGTAGAACCGGCAATTTTGCAGGAGATTCTTCCTAATCTTGCAATGGATAAAAAAATTGTAATGAAACAAGAGAACGGCGGGACTTCCTGCTATCAGGCACAATCGTATTACGAAGAACTTTCCTGTGCTAAAATGCTTCATGATTTAAATACGGCCGGGATGCAGCAGGAAAAGAAGGAGTATGCCAAAAAGCAGATTCCTATTTTGGAAAGAGAACTGGACATTGAATTGGATGATTTGCAGAAAGAGGCTGTTACGGAGGCGGCGGCGAATGGATTTTTTATTCTTTCCGGAGGACCGGGAACAGGTAAAACCACCACCATCAACATGATTATCCGTTATTTTGAAAGAGAAGGAGAGGATATTATGCTTGCGGCACCAACGGGACGGGCTGCAAAGAGAATGACAGAAGCAACAGGGTTTGAAGCAAAGACCATTCATCGGCTGTTAGAATTAAACGGCTCCTTTTTGGAAGACGGCAGGCGGGCAAGGTTTGAAAAAAATGAAGATAATCCTTTGGAAGCAGACGTTATAATTATAGATGAAATGTCCATGGTCGATATTCATCTGTTCTATGCATTACTAAAGGCGGTCCCTTACGGTGCAAGATTGATTTTGGTCGGCGATATGAATCAGCTGCCGAGTGTAGGACCCGGGCAGGTACTGCGGGATCTGATTGAATCAAAAGCATATCCGCTTGTTATTTTACAAAAGATCTTTCGTCAGGCAACAGAGAGCGATATTGTACTGAATGCCCATAAAATCAATCGCGGAGAACACCTTCTCTTAGATAATAAAAGCAGAGATTTCTTTTTCCTTCGACGGGATAATGCAGATGTTATTTTTAAGCATATCATTATCCTGATTTTGGAAAAACTTCCGAAATATGTTGAGGCGTCGCCGATGCAGATACAGGTTTTGACACCGATGCGCAAAGGCAGACTGGGCGTGGAGGGGCTTAACCGCATTTTGCAGCAATACCTGAATCCACCTACTGCGGACAAGAAGGAGCATGAAT
>JAQXIR010000022.1 GCA_029007885.1 Lachnospiraceae bacterium
TCTGCACTAACATGTTATTCTCCTTCTTTCTTGAATACTGCAATATATGCTTTTACAACTTTAATCAGTTCTTCGTAGCTCATGGAAGTCGTATTCAGGCATAGATCGTAATTGCGCGCATCATTCCATTCATTTCCGGTATAGTATTTATAGTAGTCCGCACGGTGTTTATCAATGCGCTGAATTTTTTTAATAATCTCTTTTTCACTCAGTCCGCTTAGTTTTCGTTCCCTCTCAATACAATCTGTCAAAGGTGCATAACAGTACAAACGAATTACATTCGGATGATCTTTCAGTACATAATCCGCGCATCGCCCGATAATCACACAGTCTTCTTCCTCTGCCAGTTCTTTAATCACTTTCGCCTGAAAGCGGAAAAGATTATCATTGGAAACAAAGTCATCGCTGTCTGCGGAAATCGGTTCTCCGTCATATGCTTTTTTGGCAATCCTGAAAAGAGAAGTCGATTTTAATTTTTCATCCGCCTCTCCAAATAAGCTTTCGTTAATTCCGCTCTTGTCAGATGCAAGCCGCAGAAGTTCCCGGTCATAATACTTGATGCCAAGTTCTTTTGCCAGCATCTTTCCCATGGTTCTTCCGCCGCTTCCGTAACTTCTTGCAATTGTAATCACCATTTTCCCCATATCCATTCTCCCATCTAACGCATAAACGCTTTTTATTCTCCGAGATATGCCTTTTTCACCGATTCATCGTTCATCAGTTCTTTTGCATCTCCCGACAATGTAATATTTCCGGTCTCCAGTACATAAGCACGATTTGCAATAGAAAGTGCCTTTTTCGCATTCTGCTCTACCAAAAGCACCGTTGTTCCGGATGCCGAAATATCACGAATAATCTTAAATATTTCCTCAACAAGAATTGGGGAAAGTCCCATTGACGGTTCATCCATTAACACAATTTTCGGATGTGACATCAACGCACGTCCCATTGCCAGCATCTGTTGTTCACCGCCCGAGAGTGTTCCCGCCGTCTGGTTTTTACGTTCTTTCAAACGCGGAAAACGCTCATATACCATATTCAATGTCTCTTCTATTTCATTTTTATCATTTCTGGTGTAAGCACCCAGTTTTAGATTTTCATATACCGACAATTGGGAAAATACACGTCTTCCTTCCGGTACATGTGCCATTCCTAACGACACAATTTTACAAGCCGGTACTTTTGTAATATCCTTTCCTTCAAACAAAACCGTTCCCCGGCTCGGGCTTAACAGTCCGCTGATTGTGTGAAGAATCGTGGTCTTTCCGGCACCATTGGCACCGATTAATGCGATGACTTCTCCTTCATTTACCTCAAAAGAAACACCTTTTATCGCTTTAATCACGCCATAATGAACTTCCAAGTCTTTTACTTCCAGCATTGACATTTTCTCATCCTCCTGCCTGCTATTCGCCCAAATATGCTTTGATTACCTGCGGATCATTCAATACGT
Source organism: Lachnospiraceae bacterium (assembly GCA_029007885.1). Classification (GTDB taxonomy): domain Bacteria; phylum Bacillota; class Clostridia; order Lachnospirales; family Lachnospiraceae; genus RGIG8767. The sequence goes on from JAQXIR010000022.1 coordinate 1,454, forward strand.
CACTCGTTTTTCCCTGTGCAAGGACCTGACCAAAATTCAGTACAGTCAGTTCTTCACAAATACCGGAGACAAGTTTCATATCATGCTCAATCAAGAGAATGGTCATATCGAATTTATCCCGAATTAAGCGAATTGTGTCCATCAGTTCTTTCGTTTCATTCGGATTCATGCCGGCCGCCGGCTCATCTAACAACAAAAGTTTCGGATTCGTGGCAAGTGCCCTTGCAATCTCCAGTTTTCTTTGTTTGCCGTACGGCAGATTGGATGCAAGATACGTTGCTTCATTTTCCAGTCCGAATACTTCAAGCAACTCCATCGCACGTTCATCCATTGCTTTTTCCGTTTTATAATATTTAGGCAGGCGTAAAATTCCTGTCATCACAGAATACGGATAATCATTGTGAAGGCCGGCCTTTACATTATCAAGAACCGTCAATTCTTTAAAAAGGCGGATATTTTGAAACGTTCTTGCGATTCCTTCGCGATTAATCTGAATCGTCTTCTGTCCGGTAATATTTTTACCGTCCAGAACAATTTTCCCATCCGTCGGTTTATAAACGCCCGTCAACATATTAAATACGGTTGTCTTTCCGGCACCGTTTGGTCCGATCAGTCCGTATAACTGTCCTTTCTCTATGTGGACTTCAAAAGAATCCACCGCACGTAATCCCCCAAAGGAAATGCCTAAATTTGTTACATCCAGTAAAGCCATCTTACGCATCCTCCTTTCCGGTTTTCTTTTTCGCAATCTAATTTTTTAAAGAATATTTATCTCTGAGTTCCCTTGCTTTCGGGCTCCAGTTAAAGAGCATAACTGCAATCAAAACAATGGAATAAATTAACATTCTGTAATCCGCAAAGCTTCGAAGGAGTTCCGGAAGTGCCGTAAGCAACATGGCTGCAATAATCGAACCCCTGATATTTCCGATTCCGCCAAGTACAACGTATACCAGAATCATAATGGACATATTGTAACCGAAGTTTTTCGGAAGTGCCGTAAGCGTCGACAGGTTGTGTGCATAAAGTGCACCTGCCGCTCCCGCCATAGAAGCAGAAATAGCAAAGGCCAGCAGCTTATAGGCGGAAATATTGATTCCGACCGACTCTGCCGCAATCCGGTTATCTCTGATTGCCATAACTGCACGTCCTGCTCTGGAATTTACAAAATTTAAAATAATAAATAACGTGATTAACAGGATGATAATTCCTGCCGTAAATGTAGAATTGTTCGGAGTTCCCGTGATTCCCTGCGCTCCATTTATAATTAGCTTTCCGGTTTCATCCATCTGAAGCTGTGATGCACTTTTTATAGAAACATGTAATCCGCTTCCGTCTACTCCGACATATAAAACGTTCATGATATTTTTAATAATTTCACCGAATGCCAGCGTAACGATTGCGAGGTAGTCACCTCTAAGGCGAAGTACCGGAATACCGATTAAGATTCCAAATATAGCTGCCACCAGTGCACCGATTAAAATGGCAATCACAAAGCGAATCGCTCCGTTTGTAATTGTCTCTTTGGTACACATGGAAAAGAATGCGGAAGCAAAAGCACCTACACACATAAATCCGGCATGGCCAAGACTCAGTTCTCCCAGAATGCCGACTGTCAGATTTAGTGATACTGCCATAATGGAATAGATACACAAAGGAACCAAAAGTCCTTTTAATAAGCTGGACAGAGAACCGGTTCCTGCCATAATCTGCATGACAATATAAAATACAATTACAATTCCATATGTAATTAAATTACTTTTCGTTGTTTTTTTCATTTTCATAACTGCAATCTCCTACTTTTAATCCTGTTTTCTGTCACTTATACTTTCTCGCTTATTTTCTTTCCGAGGATACCGGTAGGTTTTACAAGCAGTACGATAATCAGAACAGAAAATACGATTGCATCTGATAATTGGGAAGAAATATAGGCTTTGCTTAAGTTTTCGATTACGCCCAACAGAATGCCGCCGATGAATGCACCCGGAATGGAACCGATTCCTCCGAATACTGCCGCAACAAATGCCTTAATACCGGGCATTGCTCCCGTATAGGGATTCAGTGTCGGATATGCGGAGCATAACAAAACTCCTGCAATTGCCGCAAGTCCGGAACCGATTGCAAACGTGAGGGAAATTGTCTTATTGACATTTACACCCATCAGTTCTGCCGCACCTTTATCTTCCGATACAGCAAGCATTGCCTGACCGGACTTTGTCTTTTTAATGAACAATGAAAGCACAATCATGATTACAATGCAGGCAAGAATCGTAACGATTGTCTCGCCCGTAATCAGGATTTGGCCTTCAGCAAGACTTAAATCCGGGACATTAACTACAGAACTGAATAATTTTGTATCGCTTCCGAATACCAGCAGTGCTACATTCTGTAAGAAATAGCTGACCCCAATCGCCGTAATCAAAACCGCCAAAGGAGTTGCCTTACGCAACGGTTTGTAAGCAATTTTTTCTATTGCAATACCAAGTGCCGTACAGATTACGATGGAAATGAGCACAGAAAGAAGCGGAGAGATACCAAGTGTTGTAATTGCGGTAAATGCTACAAATCCGCCCACCATAATAACATCTCCATGCGCAAAATTCAGCATTTTGGCAATTCCGTATACCATGGTATATCCAAGTGCAATGATTGCATATACACTTCCCAAACTAATACCATTAATTAAATAGGTAATAAAACTCATAATTTGTTTCCTCCGTTTTCCGTTTCCGGCTCAATCTCTATTTACATATTATAGAAAAAAGGGCTGCCCACGGCAACCCTTTTTTGAGTTGTATCATTACATTGCTGTGTAGACACCATCTACAATTTTAACTGCTTTCGGTGCTTTGTTTACTTCACCGTCAGCTGTCCAGGTCATACCTTCACCTGTCAGGCCGTTCAGTTCAATTTCCGTAATACCTTTCTTTAATGCTTCGCAAAGGTCCGATACACTCATATCTGCTGTTGCACCGCTCTGTTCGATTGCTGCTTTAATTGCATAGATTGCATCATAAGCATCTGCTGCGAACTGATTCGGGATTTCACCGTATTTTTCCTGATATTTTGCTACAAATGCCTGTGTTGCCTCATCAGCTGAATCTGCTGCGAAAGGAGTTAACAGCATAACGCCTTCTGCAAGAGACTTATCAAAGTTTTCAACTGCAAGAATACCATCAAGTCCGTCACATCCGAAGAACAGCGGAGCATATCCCATGGAATTTGCCTGAGATAAAATCAAAGTTGCTTCCTGATAGTAAATCGGCAGGAATACAAGTTCAGCGCCTGCATCTTTTGCCTGTAATAACTGCGTTGTAAAGTCTGTCTTATTATCAGCTGTGAAACTTCCTTCTGCAACTACTTCAATTCCCTGATTCGGAGCTTCTGCTACGAATGTATCTTTAATACCGGAAGAATAAACATCTGAACTGTCGAAAATAACTGCAACTTTTGTAGCCAGTTTGTTTTCACCGATATACTGTGCACTCTTCGTACCCTGGTTCGGGTCTGAGAAGCATACGCGGAATGCGTTATCATACTGTACACATGCTACTGCAGAACCTGAAGGTGTTAACTGGAACATATTGTCTTCTTTTGTCTTTTCGGAAACCGCAATACTCGGTGTAGAAGTTACAGTACCCATTAAAATCTGCATATTCCAGTCTTTCAATGTGTTATAAGCATTTACTGATTTCTCTGCATCATGTTCATCATCTTCAAAACGATATTCAATCGGTGTTCCGTTGATACCGCCTGCTTCATTAATCTCATCTACTGCAATCTGTGCTGCATTCTTAACAGCTGTTCCGTATACTGCCGCACCACCTGTAATCGGTCCGATACCGCCGATTTTAAAAGCTGCACCATCTGCTGTTGTGGTAGATTCTGCTGCACTGTCACTTGTTGTTGCCGTATTACCGCATCCAACCAGTAAAGAGGCAACCATTGCAGTTGCTAAAAATAAACTTGCTATTTTTTTCATAATACTCTCCTCCTTAAATATAAATAAAAAAAGTCTACCTATATCTGTAGACCTTCTTTAATCTTTCTCTTACAATACTATTTTCATTTGTTTTTGTCAACGATACACCTATACGGATTAGTTATTTCTGTTATAACCCAAGGGAATATCATGGCTTTATTCTACCACCACTGCTTATAGGCAATCAGTGCTGCAAGCGGAATTGCGACTTCACAAACCTGCACAAAAAATCCGGCACTGTCTTCCGTAATACCCCCAAAATGTTTGTAACTGATTACCCAGTAATAGAGGAAAGAAAGACCTGCCCCAATCAGACATGCGGTTGCTACATGTGCATTCAGACGCAGCATAAAGAATGCACAAATGACAATATATGCAATCTGAATCAAAATCTGAACATACTTAGCTACACCTTCCGGAATATAAAGAGTGCATTTGCTTTCTTTTGCATGCTTTAATGTCAAAATGGAAAATCCATATAATGCACGGGAGATTACAAACCCAAATGCAAGAATAAATAAACCGTCTATCGGCATTTCACTCCAAATACCGATGGCCAGCATAAAATAGCAGACACATACAATAATTGCAAAATATCCGCCATGAGAGTCTTCCAGAATCTGCAGTTTTCGTTCCCTTGTCTGGTGTGAACACAGCGCATCTACTGTACGGAAAAAGCCATCCAGATGTGAGCCTCCCGATAGAATACTGGGGATAACAGCTCCTACAACTGCCGGAAGTACCGCATAACTGCAAAGGTACGGGTAACCGATTGCCCATCTGTTTATCACAAATCCGATAACCGCTCCAATCCAGGGAATAAAAATCAATATCCATGATGTATTTTCCCGATTCCGTTCCATCTGAGTTTTCGGACTGATGGAGTACATTGAAAATGCCATCAGAAAACTATTCCATATTTTTTTCATACTGTTCCTTTCCGGAGTAATCTCTTATTCGATTACTACATCCTGGCCATATTCGTCCCAGATAATGCAGACCCATGTTTTGCCCGGATTCAATTTTATCGGATTTCCGTTTTTGTCAAGATACTGTGCCGGTGTATTATCACTCTCACGTTTCCAGGTTCCTTCTACCATTTTGCCACCGGTAAACACCTGAACTTTATAACCGTTATCACCATGACAGCCAAATGCGAGATAATCATTTTCATCACGGACTTCTCCGTGACAATATTGGAAAATAACATTTGTAACCGCAAGCTGGTTGCCGGTTGTCTCATCGATGTGCTTGTCTCCGTATTGGAATCGATAATATAACTGATCCTCAGGATTGTATTCAAATCTGGCCTGCACATGGGAATATCCGTTTGCTGCATCGGAGCTCTTTCCTCCCGGATACAAAACAGACGCATCCTTTAGTGATGCATATTCTTCATCTGTTCCTTCCGTCGCAAAAGTAAACTTCGGTGTGAATCCTTCCTGATATTCTGTGCGGTAACCAAATTTCTCAATGTCTTTTGTGACACCCTTCATGTCCAAATATACGTTATGCGGCGGTTTTCTGTCCGATGAACGGAAAAATGAATTTGCAGCCGGTTTCTCAATTCCCGATACAGCACCGCTTAAATTATCCACACGATCCGAGTTCAAAAGGTCCCCGACATATGCGGTAGCCTGTCCGAAGTGCGCATACAAAGCATCATATTCCAGCGCAAAATAGACAAAATAATCTCTGCTGCTGCGAATAGAACCGATTTTCTCGACTTTTGTATAATCTTCAAAAATTCCCATCAATCTGGTAATTCTTCCTTCGACAGGAGCTTCATAAATGATTGCAGCATCTTCTGTCCCCGATTGCGGGCATCCTTCTTTTATATTATTCAGCATTACCGCAAGAGGTCGTTTTTGTAACGCTTCCTGCGTAACCGGCAGTCCGGTCAGATAACTTCTGGCAGTTAAATCTTCTTCTGCCACAGTTTCCTCTTCTTCTGCCGTACTTTCTTCCGGTGCCGTACTTTTCATATTACCACATGCTGTCAAAGCAAGTGCCCAAATAAGCACTGTCACACCTAGAAATCTCTTATGCATACCTATTCTCCCCTGCATGAATATTATTACATCATATTATTTTACATCCAGATACGTAAAAAATCCACTTAATTTTTATTTAAGAACACGCAATTTAACCGCAACCCGTAATAAAGTGGTACCTTTTGGCATTTTTTTCAGTTCTTTTTTTGTAACAACTCCCATTTTTAAAATCATAACAAAATAAAAAATTGCTGCAATTGCAATTGCCGGTACAAGACATAAAACATTGTTTATTCCCGCAATTTCCATCTGCGGATCTTTATCAATCAGCCTAATCAGATAAGCCAGCCCCCAGTATACTCCAAAGGCAGCAAGCCCCATCCAGAAAGAAGAAACCACCGGCAAAAGGAATGTTCTCATCATCTCCTGATGATAACCCAAATGTTTTCGCACCGAAATTCCGTTTAACAGGCACATCAAAAAAGAATATACCACTGTCGCAATACATAATGAATACAGATTAAAATCGGTAAAAAATAAAAGAACCAGTAATACCGCAGATTGCAACAGCCACGAAACCGCTGCATGCACAACCGGCAGATTTACTTTTCCGATTCCCTGTAAAACGGCATTGGTAAGCGTTGATAACCCGTAGAATACAACCGTCACACTTAAAACTCTGATTAAAGAAGCAACCATATCTACCGTTGCCCGTTGCGGATACAGCAGCATCACTACCGGCTTTGCAAGCACAAACAAACCGACTGCGGATGGTATGGAAATTAGCATTGTCACTTTAATCGCCTGTGCGATTTTTCTGTTTGTCTCTCCATACGCCTGCATTTCAAACGTACTTGCAATCGTCGGAATTACTGCTGCCGACATCGCAGAAGCCAGAGCAATCGGAATATTAATAATCTGCATTGCCTTTCCCGAAAACAGACCATAACCTGTTGTTGCCTGCTCTTCTGTATAGTTTTTAAAAATCTGCATCACTTCCTGATATATTTTTAAGTTGGAAGCCGTATTCAGATTGTAGATAAATGTACTGAGTACAACCGGTGTAACCATAAGAATAATGATTTTGAAAATTTCACCGTATGATAATAAAGATGTTGATTGATCCGATTGTAATCTTTTTTGAAAAATCGGTCTATTTAATAAATAAATCATCCACATGAATATCAGGGCAATCAGTACTCCGCTGCCTGTACCGAGAGCACTTCCGATTGCGCCGTATATTGCCTGTGTTGTCGCATCTTTTCCTACCACCATCTGCATCAAAAGATATGCAGCCAGAATGCTGACCACAGCATTTAAAATCTGTTCAATAATCTGAGAAAAGGAAGTCTGCAGCATTGTCTTATGCGCCTGAAAATATCCCCGCAGTACTCCTAAAAGTCCCGACAGAAAAATTGTCGGGGCAAATACACGCAGCACCATTGCCGAACTTACTCCGACAAGCCACCCTGCTCCGAAAAAGCAGACCAGGCTTCCGATTCCTCCGACAATTATGACGTAAATAAATGAGCATAGAAATATTCTGTGTGCATTTTTATATTCGTGTACGGCAAGTCGCGCGGCAATCACCTTGGAAATTGCCGCAGGAATACTATAGGAAGAAATCAGGAGAATAATCGTATAGATATTATAAGCCGTATTATAATAGCCATTCCCTTCATCCCCGATAATTGCTACCAGCGGACTTCTATATAAAATTCCAATGATTCGGACGATAATTCCGGCAGCGGCAAGAATCCCCGCCTGCATGATGAATCCGCCTTTTTTATTCTGACCCATTCACTCATAACTCCATGCGTTAACGGTTTCATTGATGATTATAAGCCGAAACAAAAAACAATTCAATCCCATACGAAAAAGAAACCCCTGGGCGGTGGAAGCACCCAGGGATTTCCTTCACAAAAACTAAACTATTAGGGATATAGGTAACAACTGCCATAGGCAGTGGGAACCACTTAGTCAGAACTATTCAACATCCTGTAATGCCAAATAGTCTTCTTCACCGGTACGTACTTTTACAACTCTCTGTACGTTGTATACGAAGATCTTACCATCTCCGATATGACCTGTATAAAGTGCTTTCTTAGCAGCTTCAATAACATCTTCAACCGGTATCTTGCTTACTACTACTTCAACTTTTACTTTCGGGATTAAGGTTGCATCCACTTCAACACCACGATATTTCTCGCCGGCGCCCTTCTGAACACCACATCCCATAACCTGTGTAACGGTCATACCTGTTACACCAAGTTCGTTCATCGCTTTCTTCAGATGATCGTATCTGGAAAGTCTGGATACGATTACAACTTTTGAAATTCCTGTTGCCGGTTCTATGCTCTGAACAACCGGAACTGCAGCATCTTTCTTAGTTTCTGAAGCCGCATCATAATCGGATTCACCAAGATCTGTATTTTCATTTACTTCCATTGTCATTGTGTTAGATACATCCATGATGCTGAATCCTGAGTATGCAGATGCAAGACCATGCTCACAACTGTCAAGACCAACGATTTCTTCTTCCTCTGTAACACGTAATCCAACTGTTTTCTTGATAACAAGGAATGCAATCGTAATTGTAACTGCCGTCCATGCTGCAACAGCCGCAAAACCAATCAGCTGAATTCCCAACTGACCGAATCCGCCACCGTAGAATAAACCTACGACACTGTCATTTCCCGGTGCAGAAGTTGTTGCAAAAAGACCGACTGCGATAGTACCCCAGATACCGTTTAAGCAGTGAACTGCAACGGCACCTACAGGGTCATCGATGTGTAACTTGTAATCAAGGAGCCAAACACCGAATACAACCAGTAATCCGGAAACAATACCGATGATACTTGCACCGAGAGCATCTGTTACATCACAGGGAGCGGTGATGCCGACAAGACCTGCCAAAGATGCATTCAGACACATGGAGATATCCGGTTTGCCATATTTAATCCAAGTGAAAATCATACATACAACGGTTGCAACTGCCGGAGCAATTGTCGTTGTTAAGAAAATGGAACCTAACTGATCAACGCTTGTTGCAGCTGCACCGTTAAATCCGTACCAGCCAAGCCACAGGATGAAAACACCAAGGCAGCCAAGCGGAAGGTTATGTCCCGGGAAAGCATTTACTTTTGTTACTTTTCCGTTTTTATCTTTTGCAAATTTTCCGATACGGGGACCAAGTATTGCGGCACCAACCAATGCTGCGATACCACCTACCATATGGATGGCACAGGAACCTGCAAAATCATGGAAGCCAATCTGTGCTAACCAGCCGCCACCCCAGATCCAGTGTGCTTCAATCGGATAAATCAATGCCGAAATAATACCGGAATAAATACAATAGGATAAGAATTTTGTTCTCTCTGCCATCGCACCGGAAACAATTGTTGCCGTTGTGGCACAGAATACAAGGTTAAATACAAAATTTGAAAAATCAAAATTTTCATATGCTGTGAAGATATCAAATCCCGGTTTACCAATCAGACCGATCATATCTTCACCAAGTAACAAACTGAAACCAATCAGGATGAATACAACCGTACCGATACAGAAATCCATAAGGTTCTTCATCAAAATGTTTCCTGTGTTCTTTGCTCTGGTGAAACCTGCCTCTACCATAGCGAAGCCTGCCTGCATCCAGAACACCAATGCTGCACCGATCAAAAACCAGACAGCAAAGACTTGCCCATCAACTGCGCTTAAAATTTCTTCTGTCATTTCAATCTCCTCCTCACATAAAAAAAGCAGAGCAAGAATTCGGAAATCAGTTCCGAGCACCTTTGCTCTGTCTTTTTTATATTTTTATTTTTCCGACTATCCCTAATACTGTCACAAAATTATGTACCAATCGGAAATAAAAAGAAAAGTGCTAGGGAAATTTTCCTTAGCACCTTTGCTTTGTATGTTTTGGAGTCTATCACTTAATTTTTTAGGTGTCAACACTTTTTTCGAAAATTTTATAAACTTTTTTCTTGCCTCTTAGTTTCATCATACAAAAAACGCTGATATTTTCGCTGTTCCAGCGTTACCTCTTCGGTATAAACAAATCCTAATTTTTTTAGTAATTTTATCGATGATATGTTTTCCGGTTCTGCAAGCGCCTGAATTTTTTCAAATCCGTACGCTTCTTTGGCTAACGTAAGAATGCAGCTGCATACCTCATATGCATATCCCTGTTTCTGATACTCTTTTCCCAGCATAAATCCCAGTTCAGGTTCTTCAAACCCTACTCGATAATTAAGACCCGCCCGTCCAATCAGTTTTCCGTCACTTTTACGAATAATCATCCATGTTCCGAAACCAAAATACATATAGATGTTTCTAATATAATTGCGGATGTAATCCCGTTCCATTTCCCTGTCTTCAAACAGTCCTTCCATATAACGGGTAACTTCCGGATCTTGATAAATTTGATAAAGGTCATCCAGATCCTCTTCTGTCATTTCGCGGATTTCACAACGGGATGTATCTACAATATGCCATGGCCTTTTTGTAAAACGCTGCCACACTTTAATAAAGAAATCCGTTTCCAGTTCATCCACTTCCTCTACCGCATATGGAAATCCAAAAAAATCTTCTTCTCTATTTTTTTCATGGCATACCACTATTACAAACCAACCGCTTTGCCGTAGACGTTCTGCCGTCTTCCTTTTGTCACAAAGAACGAGTGCTTCTTGTTGTCCATGCCGTATTTCTGTCATCTTTTCTATCTCTAAAGGCAAAATTTGTTTCCATCCGATTCCGTCCTTTTTCAATCGATTAGCAAGTTCTTGTGTTGTCTTAGGTTCATCACAGCAATCATAAATCGCATGCAGCATAAATATCCTCTCCGAATCTTTACGTTTCTTCTATATTAAGGTAAAATAAAAAGCAATTACTTATTCATATCATATCAGAAAGGAAGGACCAAGTACAATGGCACAAAATCCGATTGTTACAATTACTCTGGAAAACGGTGATGTCATGAAAGCAGAACTGTATCCGGAGATTGCTCCAAACACCGTTAATAATTTTATTTCCCTGATTCAGAAAAATTTTTATGACGGACTTATCTTTCACCGCATTATCAAAGGCTTTATGATTCAGGGCGGATGTCCGGACGGAACCGGCATGGGCGGTCCCGGATATTCGATTAAAGGAGAATTCTCTCAGAACGGTTTTACAAATGATTTAAAACATACGAAAGGTGTTCTTTCCATGGCAAGAGCCATGCATCCGGACTCCGCAGGTTCCCAGTTCTTTATCATGCATGAGAATGCGCCGCATCTTGACGGCTCATATGCCGCATTCGGAAAAGTAACAGACGGACTTGACATCGTAGATAAACTGGCAAGTGTCAAAACAACTTATTATGATGACAGACCGGTGGAAGATCAACGCATCAAGTCAGTAACTGTCGAAACGTTCGGCATTTCTTATCCGGAACCGGAAAAAATATAGTGATTACAGAGCACCGCACGGACAAATCTATTCCGGCGGTGTTCATTTTTTGTTCATATTTAATTTAAAAAAACTTAATTTACATAACATTTTTTATCCATTTTTACCCGTTATACTTCAAGTATAAGATAAATCTACAAGACAGTCACAAAGTGCTTATAATAACTTTTTCATAATAAATGCCAAGCAAAAAGCCTTTGCTTGGCATCCTCCCTTTCTCTAAAGGTTCTGTGATTTCATAATACAGAATCTTTTTTATTGACAACTATTGTATGCTGGTATACAATGAATGCGTTACAAAGGGCGTAGCATATCTTATGTTACGTCTTTTTCTATATTAATACGAGGGGAGAAATACTATGGAACATTTCGCCGAAACCGTTGCCAAAGTAAACGGTGTTTTAAACAATTTTATCTGGGGCCCCTACATGCTTGCCGCATTTTTACTTGTCGGCTTCATGTTTACCGTAAGAACGGGTGTTTTTCAGATTAGTCACTTCAAGTCATGGATTAATGTCACATTTTTACAATTATTCCGTAAAGACAAACATAAAGTCTTAAAAACGGATGATAAGCATTCCATTTCTCAGTTTCAATCACTTTGTACAGCTCTTGCCGCAACAATCGGAACCGGTAATATTGCCGGAGTTGCAACAGCAATTGCCGCAGGTGGTCCGGGTGCCGTATTCTGGATGTGGTTATCTGCTTTCTTAGGTATGATGACAAACTACGCAGAAAATACACTGGGTATCAAATATCGCTATAAGAATGAAAAAGGAGACTGGATTGGAGGTGCTTTTGTCTATATCGAAAGAGGACTCGGTAAAAGTTGGAAATGGCTTGCCGTACTCTTTGCAATCTTCTGCGGACTTGCATCTTTCGGTATCGGTAACATGACACAGGTTAACTCCATTGCAAACGGTCTGAGCAGTTCTTTCCATATTGATCCGCGTATCACCGCTGTGATTCTGATGATTTTTGTAGCTCTTGTAATCATCGGCGGTATCAAGCGAATTGCCAGTGTTACGGAAAAAATTGTTCCTTTCATGGCTTTCCTTTATATTATCGGAGGTCTTGTTATTATCTGCTGCAACATCACAGCCGTGCCTGCCGCTTTCCGTTTAATTTTTACCGAAGCCTTCAATTTCAAGGCAATGGGCGGCGGTGTTTTGGGATACGGTGTTATGCTTGCCATGAGAAAAGGTATTTCAAGAGGTGTATTCAGTAATGAAGCCGGTCTTGGTTCTTCCGTTATGGTACATTCCGCATCCGATGTAAAAGAACCTGTTATTCAGGGTATGTGGGGTATCTTCGAAGTATTTGCCGACACATTGATTGTCTGCACAATTACAGCCCTTACCATTTTAACAAGCGGTGTTTACGATATGGATACATACCTTACGGCAATTGCCGCAGGAGAAGAAGTTGTTTCCGGAACGGCTCTGACCAGTGCAGCCTTTTCTTCGGTCATTCCGTTCGGTGATAAATTTGTTGCAATCAGCATCATGCTCTTTGCATTCTCGACTGTCCTCGGCTGGTCCTATTACGGAGAACGCGCGATTGAATATTTGTTTGGAATCAAAGCAATTCTCCCATATAAAATTGTATTTATTTGTGCTATCTATTTGGGATGTACAGCATCTTTAAACCTTGTTTGGGATATCGCCGATACCTTAAACGGTTTCATGGCTCTTCCGAACTTAATTGCAATTACACTCTTATCCGGTGAAGTCGTTAAGATGACAAAAGATTACATTGCACGTGTTAAATCCGGAAAAGAAACCGAAGAGGGTGAAGAACTGTAAAACAGAAAGAAAAACAGAAACAGGCTGTGGCATTTGCCACAGCCTGTTTTTTTCTATTACGGCTATTCTCAAGCTTTGTCGATAGAACCGAAGATTTCCATTTTTTCTTTTACTTTTGCTTTGATAGCATCAAATCCCGGTGCTAAGAGTTTACGAGGATCGAATCCTTTTCCTTCCTGATCTTTGCCTGCTTCAATATATTTACGTGTAGCTTCAGCAAATACTAACTGACACTCTGTATTTACATTGATTTTTGCAACACCAAGAGAAATTGCTTTTTTAATCATTTCATCCGGAATACCTGTACCACCGTGAAGAACTAACGGTAAGTCACCTGTCTTCTGCTGAACAGCGTCTAATACGTCGAACTGTAATCCTGCCCAGTTTTCAGGATATTTTCCATGGATGTTACCGATACCTGCTGCTAAGAAATCTACGCCTAAATCAGCAATTTTCTTGCATTCTTCAGGGTCTGCACATTCGCCCATTCCTACAACACCATCTTCTTCTCCGCCGATGGAACCAACTTCTGCTTCAACAGAGATTCCTTTTGCGTGAGCTGCTGCTACGATTTCTTTTGTTTTCTCAACATTCTCTTCGATAGAATATTTAGAACCGTCGAACATGATTGACGGGAATCCTGCTTCGATACATTTGTAGCAGTGATCATAAGAACCATGGTCAAGATGTACTGCAACCGGAACAGTAATGTTCTGATCTTTGATAAGACCGTTAACCATTCCCATAACAACATCATATCCGCCCATGTATTTTCCTGCGCCTTCGGATACACCTAAGATTACAGGAGAGTTGCATTCCTGAGCTGTAAGTAAAATAGCTTTTGTCCACTCTAAGTTGTTAATGTTGAACTGTCCAACTGCATAATGGCCAGCTTTTGCTTTTTTAAGCATTTCTGTTGCTGATACTAACATGTTTTTTTCCTCCATTATTTCTGTATAAATTTTTTCGTACCTATTATAACCTAAGTATGCCAAAAAAGAAACAGAAAATGCGAATTTTATTTCCTATACATCAGTCTTTTTTCATTTCCGTCGGAATCATAATCCTAATAGCCTGTTTTCTGTTTTTAATCGTAACTTTCTTCTGCTCACCGCCAAATTCCCCGTCAAGTGTCCAGGGTATTTTTTCATCCGATTCAAAAATCACCTTTTTTGTTTTAAAGCAATACATCAATTCGGTATCAATATCCCCTACTAACAGTGCCGCCATAATCGTATTTAACTCAACCGGATTTTTTGGTATTTTAATTAATGTCACTTCAAACACACCGTCATCCAGTTCCACATATTTCCCGGTTATCCTTTTAAATCCACCAACCGAAACAGAATTTGTAACCATACCGAAAATAAAATCATCTTCTATGGTATTGCCATCATAGGTTACTTTAAAATGAAACGCTTTTGTAACCGGCAATCGTTTCATTCCTTCCAGAAGATATGCCATATGTCCCAGAATGTTCTTCATCTGTTGATTTGTCTCATATGATACATCCGTAAATAGTCCAAACGCTGCAATGTACACAAAAAAATCTTTATTAAACGCTCCGACATCACACAGAAACTCTTTTCCGTTTACTGCCACATTAGCTGCTTTGACCATACTCTTCGGAATATGAAGACTGTTTGCAAAGTCATTTGTAGAGCCTGCCGGTATATAACCGATTGTTGTCCTGTTTTCACAATGCATGATACCGGTAACCACTTCATCAAGTGTCCCGTCTCCTCCGCTGCATACAACAAGGTCATACCTTTCCTGCATCTTTTCTGCCGCCTCTATAGCATCTCCCGCATATTGTGTCGGATATACCGTGATTTCATACCCGTTCTTTGCAAAAGTATTCAAGATGTCTGATAAACGCATCCGAATCTGTTCTTTTCCTGCTTTTGGATTGTAAATAAACAATAATTTCTTTCTGTCCATATCCATCACCCTACTGTCCTGATATGAAAAAGGCTGCCAAAAACGCCTCCATTCCGTTTTTAACAACCTTTCAATTCTGTCATTCTTACTTGCCGCTTAAATACTTTTCAATTTCTTCTATTGCTTCTTCTTCGTCTTTTCCCTCTACGAAAGCAGTTACTTTTTCTCCGGTATCAAGCCCTAAACTCATCATTCCCATAATACTCTTCGCATTTACTTTTTTGTTTCCTGATTCCAAATAAATATTGCTTTCAAAACGATTGGCAATATTAATCAGTAAAGCTACCGGTCTGGGCTCAAGTCCATTTTCCAGACGGATTTCAATTTCCCTGCTAATCATAATGTCTCCTCCTTATTTTTTAAACTCCTCTGCAATCTCACTAAGTTTTCTGAGTCTATGATTTACACCGCTTTTTCCAACCGGCGGATTTAAATATTGTCCCAATTCTTTTAAAGTAGCATCCGGATGCTCCAGACGCACTTCTGCCATTTCCCTCAAATTTTCGGGAAGATTTTCAAATCCGTAAGTTTTCTGCAGCATGGTAATATCCGCTATCTGTTTAGCCGCTGCGTTCACTGTCTTTGTAATGTTAGCGGCTTCACAATTCACACGTCGATTAATGGAATTGCGCATTTCCTTTACAATACGGAGATTTTCAAAATTCATCAGTGAAACATGCGCTTCACAGATATTAAGAAAGTCAACAATATTAGAACCTTCTTTTAAATATACAACAAAATACTTCTTTCTTGGAATCACTTTGGCATCCAATTCAAAATCCCACAGAATCTGTTGAATCTGTCCTGCCTGCTTTTCCGTTCCGGTTACCAGTTCCAGATGATACCCTTTTGCCGGATCACTCATAGAGCCCGCACACAAAAACACACCTCTTAAAAAAGAACGTTTACAACATGCGTTCTTAATCAAAATCGGGCTGACCGGTTCCGTGAATCCATGAAAAGTACCGTCATCTCCAATCAATCGGGTTGTTTTAAAAATATTCCATACATCTTCGCGATCGGTAATTTGAAGAATGCTGTCATTCCCTTCCGAACCTACAGCCTCTATATTAAATGTTTTCCTTAATAAAGTAAAGCACTTTCTTAAGACAGCCTCATTTTCGGTTTCCAGCAGTAAAACATTGCTTCCGTCATTTTGTCTTTTAATTCTGCCACAAAAATGTAAGATGGCAGCAAATTCTGCAATTTGGCAATGCCTTGCGGGGCTTATGTGTTTTGCCAGTTCTTCCTTTACATCCGATGAAAAAGACATCCAATCACCTCCCGGTTACTACCTGATATCACGGTGACTGATATTCAGACCATAGTTTCCTTTGTCTTTCATACGCCGGTACAATTCATTTGCCAAAGTCACAGACCGGTGTTGTCCTCCCGTACATCCAATCGCAATAACAAGTTGGTATTTTCCTTCTTTTACATATCCCGGTAACAGAAATTCCAGAAAATCTGCAAGTTTTGCAAGAAATTCCTCTGCCTGCGGGAAATTCATAACATAATCCTGAACCGGTTTATCATTTCCGGTCATCGGTTTTAATTCTTCGATATAAAATGGATTCGGCAGAAATCGCACGTCAAATACAAGGTCAGCATCTGCCGGAATTCCGTTCTTATACCCAAATGATACAATATTAATCATCAGGCTGTTATATTCTTCGTTATTTACAAAGATTTTATCCAGTTCTTCTTTCAATTCTCTTGTCAGGAGTTTGGAAGTATCGATAATATAGTCGGATTTTTCCTTAATCCCCTGCAAAATCTTACGTTCTCTTTTGATTCCGTCTTCAATTCTACCGTTCGGTGTATTGGAGAGCGGATGCATTCTTCTGCTTTCTTTGTAACGTCTGATTAACGTTTCGTCATTTGCATCCATAAACAGAATTTCAAAGAAATATCCTTTTTCCCGTAAAGTCTCGAGACTTTTCTGCGCATCTCCGAAATTCTGGTCGGCACGGACGTCTAAACCGAGTGCGACTTTCTGAAGTTCCGCATTCGGAGTTGCAATCAGTTCTACAAATTTTCCGATGAGCGGAACCGGAAGATTATCTACACAGTAAAAACCGGTATCTTCCAATAATTTTAATGCCGTTCTTTTTCCGCCGCCGCTCATTCCTGTCACAATGACAAATCTCATTCAAATTCTCCCAAAAAGATAACTTCCGGTTCCAGGTTGATTCCGGAAGTCTCTTTTACCTGCCTCTGTATTTTCTGCATCAGACAATAAATATCCGTTGCTGTTGCGTTATCCCGATTTATCACAAAACCACAATGTTTTTCGGAAACCTGTGCACCACCGACCATAGCTCCGCTAAGACCGGCTTCCATAATCAGTTTTCCTGCGAAATTCCCTGCCGGCCGCTTAAAAGTAGAACCCGCACTCGGATATTCAAGCGGCTGCTTTTCTCTTCTCCTGGCAGCAAAATCTGCCATTTTAGCTGTAATACCATCTTGGTCACCCGGTATTAATTGCAGTTTTACCGAAAGAACGATACCCGCTTCTCTTTTTAAGATGCTTGTCCGATAACCAAATTCCATTTCTTCATCGGTGAGCGTCCTTATCTCTCCTTCTGCTGTCAGAAGCGTTACTTCCCGGACAATCTGCTTCATTTCTCCGTCATATGCCCCGGCATTCATGACGATGGCTCCACCGATGCTTCCCGGAATTCCGGATGCAAATTCCATCCCCGATAATTCTGCTTTCATTGCCTCTTTTGCCACTACAGCAAGCAATGCCCCTGCCTGTGCACACACGCAATCCTCTTCTATGGAAATCTTCGACATTTCTCTCCCGATTTCCAACACCGCGCCGCGATAACCGTTATCGGAAACAAGAAGGTTACTTCCGTTCCCGATGACAAAATAGGAAATGGATTTTTCCCGCAAGAAGGCAATTGTATTACGCAGCTGCTCTATATTTTGCACCACTACATACGCATCTGCATTTCCCCCGACACGAAACGTCGTATGCCTGCTCATAGGTTCCTCTGTAAGCACTGTGCCTTTGGGAAGAATGGTTTTCAGTTCTTCTGTCCAAGTTGTGTCTGTCATACTTTATTTCCTGTCCAAATTCCTATCGGTATTTTCCTTTTACTGTATGATACTTCTTCTTTGTTTATTCATACTTTACAAAAGAAAATCCTTTAGCCGATAACAAGTTTTGCGGAACCATAGATTCCGGCATCATTTCCAAGTGTTGCTAAGGCAAATTTTGCATTTTTTGCTCCCGGAAATGCATATTTATCAAAGTAAGGTTTCATATAATCAATTACCACTTCTCCGGCTTTGGAAACACCTCCGCCGATTACAAAGATTTCGGGATTTACGACGCTTGCAACATTGGCAAGTCCTTTTCCAAGGTACTTTCCATACATTTCAGCAATCTCTTTTGCCAGTTCATCGCCCGCCTTTACAGCATCCCATACGCTCTTTGCTGTTACTTCTTCGTTGCGCAATACACTTTCCTTGCTGCTGTCAGCCAGTTTCTTTTTCGCAAGTCTTACAATACCGGTAGCTGATGCGTACTGCTCTAAACATCCTGTATTTCCACATCCGCAGGATTCCGTTTCTTCATCATTCAGATGAATATGTCCGATTTCACCGCCCGCTCCGTTGGAACCGCAGATAATCTGTCCGTTTAAAATAATGCCGCCGCCGACGCCGGTACCAAGCGTTACCGCTACCATATTGGCATGTCCCTGACCGCCGCCTTTCCACATTTCACCGAGAGCCGCTACGTTTGCATCGTTACCGGTTTTTACGGGAACGCCTAAGAGTTCTCCCAGTTCTTTATTTGGATTATACATATTCCATCCTAAATTGGCTGCCATTAAAACCGTTCCGTCATCCGTTACAGGACCCGGAACACCAAGTCCTACGCCTGCGATATCTTTTTTAGCGATTCCTTCCTGTTTCATCTTAACTAAAATGCTTCCTGCAATATCCGGAATAATACTCTCTCCCTTGTTTTCCGTTCTTGTCGGAATCTCCCATTTATCCTTAAGATCTCCTTCCATATCGAAATATCCGAGTTTTACTGTTGTTCCTCCTACATCTACACCAAATACATATTTGCTCATGCCCTAATCCTCCGATTTTTTTATTTATTCTTCATCATCACGTTTTTTGGAAAGAGAAGCCTGTACTCTCTGGTACAATGCCTGTGCTGCGTTATAACCCATCTTCTTCTGACGATGGTTAACTGCTGCCGATTCACAAATAATTGCCAAGTTACGTCCCGGTCTTATCGGGATATTATGGCAGACTACCTTATTGCCAAGATACTCCGTATATTCTTCTTCCAGTCCGAGTCGGTCATATTCTTTATCTTTATCCCAGTCTTCAAGACGGATTACCAAATCAATCGACTGTGTATCTTTAACGCTGGATACACCGTACAAGGTCTTTACATCAATAATTCCGATACCGCGCAATTCAATAAAATGTTTCGTAATGTCCGGTGCTGAACCAATCAGCGTATCATCACTGACTTTACGAATTTCCACAACATCGTCCGTAACAAGACGATGTCCACGTTTTACCAGTTCAAGTGCTGCTTCCGACTTACCGATGCCGCTTTCTCCCGTAATCAGGACACCTTCACCGTAAACATCGACAAGCACACCATGAACAGAAATACATGGAGCAAGTTTTACATTCAGCCAGCGGATAATCTCTGCCGTAAAAGCAGATGTTGCTTTTTTTGTCATTAAGAGGGGAACCCCTTTTTCAATCGCTTTTTTCAGAAAATACTTGTCCGGATGCAGCTCTCTGCAGAATACAATTCCCGGAATCGGATAGGAAAGAAGTTTTTCGTAAATCTCTTCCTTTCTCTTCGGGGAAAGCCCCTCCATATAAGTATATTCCACAAATCCGATAATCTGCAGTCGTGATGCTTCATAGTGTTCAAAGTATCCCGCCAGCTGCAACGCCGGTCTGTTGATATCCGGCTGATTAATCTTAATCGTTTTGATATCAATTTCAGGAGTCAGATTCTCCAATTGCATTTTTTCAATTACTCGTAAAAGGCTGACACTTGCCATCTTTTCCCCTCCATTCCGATGTCTTTACGTCATTCTACCACAGAACCATGAAAAAAAGAATAGATTTCTTCTGCAATATTCCGCGGAATTCCTTCCACGGAAAGAAAAGTCTCCACATCTGCATTTTTTATCTCTTCGATACTTCCAAAATGTCTCATCAATGCTTTTCTTCTGCTTGGTCCGATACCCGGTATTTCATCCAGAACCGAATGAACCTGGCTTTTGCTTCTTAAAGAACGATGATATTCAATTGCAAATCTGTGCGCCTCATCCTGAATTCTGGTAACAAGTTTAAACCCTTCCGAATTCCGGTCGATGGGAATCTCTTCATTGTGATAATAAAGTCCTCTCGTGCGGTGGTTATCATCCTTAACCATTCCACACACCGGAATCGACAGATGCAGTTCATCAAGTACGGCCTGTGCAATATTGACCTGCCCCTTTCCGCCATCCATCAGAAGAAGATCCGGAAATTTCGTAAAACTGCCATACTCCGTCTCCAGCTGCTTTTGAGAGAGTTCTTTTGTCTCCTCCATTCCATGCACAAATCTTCTTGTCAGTACTTCTTTCATGCAGGCATAATCATCCGGTCCGCTGACTGTTTTGATTCTGAATTTCCGGTAGTCGCTCCGTTTTGGTTTTCCCTTTTCATAAACAACCATGGAACCGACGTTTTCAAATCCGCTGATATTGGAAATATCAAAAGCTTCCATACGATTGATACCCGGAAGATGAAGGAGCGCTGCAATTTCTTTAACAGCTCCGATGGTTCTGCCTTCTTCCCGCTTCATCCGTTCTTTATCCTGATGTAAAATAAGCTGTGCATTCTTCCTTGCAAGTTCTACCAGTTTTTCCTTACTTCCTTTTTTAGGTACCCGCAGATAAACTCTTGCGTTTCTTTTTTGTGAAAGCCATTTTTCAATCACTTCCCCATCCTCAATCTCTTCCTGCAGCATAATCTCTCTGGGGATGTAAGGCGTTCCCGCATAAAACTGTTTTACAAAGCTTGACAGGGTATCCTTGTGTTCACTTTCTCCTGCCGTTTTCATATAAAAATGCTCTCTTCCGATCAGTTTGCCTCCCCGCACAAAAAATACCTGTACAACCGTATCGCGATCTTCTGACGCGAATGCCAGAATGTCACGATCTTCCTCTTCGCTGTCCGTTATTTTCTGTTTCTGGGCAATCTGTTTGACGCTTGCATAAAGATCCCGGTATTGCGCTGCCTCTTCAAACTTAAGATTCTGCGATGCTTCCTGCATTTTCTTTTCCAGATCAGGTAAAATTTTCCCGTAGTTCCCGTTTAAGAAATCAAGCGCCTCATTGACCCGATTGCGATACTCTTCCTGCGATACATTTCCCTGACAGGGCGCAGTACACTGATGAATATGGAAATTCAGACAGGGTCTTCCCTGCCCGCAGTCCCGTGGCAGCACTTTGTTGCATGTCCGAAGTTTGTATAATTTATTAATCAGTTCAATCGTGTCTTTGACAGCTCCTGCACTTGTATACGGTCCGAAATACCGCGATTTGTCCTTTTTCATTTCCCGTGAAAAAAGTACTCTCGGATACGCTTCAGACACTGTAACCTTGATATAGGGATATGTCTTATCGTCCACAAGCATGGTGTTATATTTCGGACGATGCTCTTTAATCAGATTATTCTCCAGCACCAATGCTTCCAGTTCAGAATCGGTAACAATATATTCAAACCTGGCTATCTTGCTCACCATTCTGTCAATCCACGGTCCTCTTCCGATATTTGCACGAAAATAAGAGCGTACCCTGTTTCTTAGGCTGATTGCCTTTCCCACGTAAATGATGGTATCGTCTTCATCCCGCATCAGGTATACGCCCGGTTTTGCCGGCAGTTTCTTCAATTCTTCGGCTATGTCAAAATGTTCATTCATACCTTAAGCCATATCTGTCTTATTTTCCTCTTGCTTTTTGGATTCTTCCTCCGGTTCAGGAATTCCTTTCAGTTCTCGGAAAATCTTCATGAATTCCTTACCGGTAATCGTTTCTTTTTCAATCAAAAACTCTGCCAGTTTATCCATTACTTCACGGTTTTCATTCAGAAGTTCTTTGGCTTTTGCATAACTTTCCGCCAGCATCTTCATAACTTCTTCGTCAACTGCTGCCGCAGTAACATCGGCACAGTTTAAGGTAGCAGTTCCGTTCAAATATTTACTCTCTACCGTAGCAAGACCAATCAGTCCGAATTTCTTGCTCATGCCGTACTGTGTTACCATGGATTTTGCAATGTCGGTTGCTTTTTCAATGTCATTGGAAGCACCTGTCGTGACTGTGTCAAATACAATTTCTTCGGCCGCACGACCACCCAAAATGCTGACTAACATATCGCGAAGCTCCGCTTCCGTATTTAAGAATTTCTCTTCTTCCGGCACCTGCATTACATAGCCGAGGGCGCCCATGGTTCTGGGAACAATCGTAATCTTCTGTACCGGTTCTGAATTCTTCTGCAATGCGGAAATCAAAGCATGCCCGATTTCATGGTAGGAAACAATCCGTCTTTCTTCCTTGCTCATGATACGATCTTTCTTTTCTTTTCCGACAAGTACCTGTTCTACCGCATCAAATAAATCTTTTTGATTAACAAATTCTCTCTTTTCCTTAACGGCGTTGATTGCCGCCTCATTAATCATATTGGCAAGATCCGATCCGACCGCACCGCTTGTTGCAAGAGCGATTGCATCAAAATCTACACTTTCATCCATCTTGACATCTTTGGCATGTACTTTTAAAATCTCAACTCTTCCCTTTAAATCCGGCTTATCCACAATAATTCTACGGTCGAAACGTCCGGGACGCAGTAATGCTTTGTCCAAGATTTCAGGTCTGTTGGTCGCTCCCAAAATCAAAATACCCTTGGAAGAATCGAAACCATCCATTTCGGAAAGTAACTGGTTTAATGTCTGTTCTCTTTCTTCGTTACCTCCGCCGTATTTGGAATCCCTGCTTCGTCCGATTGCATCAATTTCGTCGATAAAAATAATACATGGTGCGTTCTTATTGGCTTCTTTAAAAAGGTCACGCACACGGGATGCTCCTACTCCGACATATAATTCGATAAAATCAGAACCTGTCAGAGAAAAGAACGGCACATGCGCTTCTCCGGCAACTGCCTTTGCAAGTAATGTCTTACCTGTTCCGGGCGGTCCTACAAGCAATGCTCCTTTTGGAAGTTTGGCACCGATTTTTACATATTTCCCCGGATTATGCAGAAAATCCACCACTTCCTGTAATGATTCTTTTGCTTCATCCTCACCGGCCACATCTTTAAATGTAACACCGGTTTCTTTCTGGACATATACCTTGGCAGTACTCTTTCCGACTCCCATGACGCCACCGCTTTTTGACATTTTGCGGTAGGCAAAACTAATCACAAACCACAAAAGCAGAATCGGTAAGATATATGTCAGCAGAATTGATAAAATCAATCCGGAACTATCCGGTATATCAGGGCTGAACTCTACCCCCGCCGCAAGGAGACGCTCGGATAGTGCGTCATCGCTCTCCGCTCTTCCGGTATAGTAAGTCATCTGTGGTTTATTCTGTGCAAAAAGAGGGTTCACATCCTTATCGGGCTCTTCTTCCTTTGGCGTGATATCAATCCTGTCAGAAGAAATCTGAACGCTCTCCACCTTGCCCTGTTCAAGCATCTCCACAAATTCGTTATAAGGAATCTCTTTTGTGGTTGCATTATCAAAGACTTTCATCAGATAACTCATGCAAAGCAATATAATCAGCGATGCAATCAGCAGGAATAACAGGCTCTGCTTCTTAGGCTGGTTATTGTTCCCTTCATTGTTTCCCCCGGAGTTTCTGTTCTCTCCCTGTCCGTTGTTTCCGCCGGGATTCTGACCTCCGTTTAAATTCGTATTATTTTCCATAAATCTCCTCTATCCGCATCATTTTGTAAAAACACCTTAAAAGTATTTTCAGGTGCCGTTAGATGCTGTCTCTTCCATTATAGTGATGCATGAATTTAAAATCAACAAAATTTCTGTGAAAAAAGTATGGATTTTCCGTTCGATTCGATGTATAATAACACAGTTGAAACAAGGGAGTTTGGACATAATATGTCCTAACTCCCTCTTTTTTTATTTCAAATTTTAACTAACAGGGATATTCACGTAACAATTTAGCTGAAAAAGGAGAGAAAACTATGGCTGTAAAATACGTATTTGTAACCGGAGGCGTTGTTTCCGGTCTTGGAAAAGGAATTACCGCCGCATCTTTAGGACGATTGTTAAAGGCCCGCGGCTATCAGGTAACGATGCAGAAATTTGACCCCTATATTAACATTGACCCGGGAACTATGAACCCAATTCAACACGGAGAAGTTTTTGTAACGGATGACGGGACGGAAACTGATTTGGATTTGGGGCATTATGAGCGTTTTATTGATGAAAACTTAAATAAGAATTCTAATGTAACAACAGGAAAGGTTTACTGGTCTGTTTTGCAAAAAGAACGTCGTGGCGATTACGGTGGCGGTACGGTTCAGGTAATTCCCCATATTACGAATGAAATTAAAAGCCGTTTTTACAGCAACGACTCTGATTCCGATATGCGGATTGCGATTATTGAGGTCGGCGGCACGGTCGGTGATATTGAGAGCCAGCCTTTCTTAGAGGCCATCCGTCAGTTCCAGCATGAAGTCGGACATGAAAATGCCATTTTGATTCATGTAACTTTGATTCCTTACCTGAGTGCTTCCCAGGAAATGAAGACGAAGCCTACACAGGCGAGTGTGAAGGAATTGCAGGGAATGGGAATCTGGCCGGATATTATCGTATGTCGCAGTGAGCATCCTCTTACCGATGGTATTAAAGATAAAATTGCATTGTTTTGTAATGTCCCAAGCAGCCATGTTCTTCAGAATCTGGATGTGGAATATTTATATGAAGCACCGCTTGCCATGGAAAAAGAACACCTTGCGCAGGTTGTCTGCGAATGTCTGCATATTGAAGACAGAGAACCGGATCTTACGGATTGGAAAGAAATGGTGCAGGCATTGCGCACTCCCACAGATGATGTCACTGTTGCTTTAGTCGGAAAATATACCCAGCTGCACGATGCCTATATCAGTGTCGTGGAATCCTTAAAGCACGGCGGCATTTCCCAACACGCAACTGTAAATATCAAATGGATTGATTCCGAAATCGTGACAGAAGAAAATGTTGAGCAGCTTCTTTCCGATGTAAACGGCATCCTTGTGCCGGGTGGTTTCGGTACAAGAGGCATTGAAGGTATGATTCTTGCGATTCGTTATGCAAGAGAAAACCGCATTCCTTTTCTTGGTCTCTGCCTCGGTATGCAGTTATCGATTGTGGAATATGCCAGAAATGTTGTCGGATACCGCGATGCTCACAGTATGGAATTAAACCCCGACACTACACATCCCGTTATCGCACTGATGCCGGACCAAAACGGTGTGGAAGATATCGGTGGCACTTTGCGTCTCGGTTCTTATCCATGCGTACTTGACAAGACAACAAAAGCATATGCTCTTTACGGTGAAGAAACTATCCATGAACGTCACAGACACCGCTATGAAGTAAATAATGAATATCGGGATGTTTTAACAAGAAACGGCATGAAACTTTCCGGCACCTCTCCCGACGGCAGGATTGTTGAAATGTGCGAAATTCCTGATCATCCCTTTTTCCTTGCAACGCAGGCTCACCCGGAATTAAAATCACGGCCTAACCATCCGCATCCTTTATTCAAAGGCTTTGTGGAAGCTGCTTTAAAGCAGAAATATTCTTAAACAGCAGAAAAACGAGGGGAAATCCCCTCGTTTTTCTTTATTCCTGTTCTGACGGATTCATCTGTCCGAAAAATGTGATCAGATAAATACCACAGATTCCGACCAGAATATATACCACTCTTGTAAGCCATGTCATTTCCCCGAAAAGCACAGATACCAGATTAAATCCGAAAATCCCGATTAATCCCCAGTTTAAAGCACCGATAATGGCAATCGTCAGAGCAGTATAACTGATTGTTTTATATGCCATATTCTTCCCTGCCTTTCAAACATTTTTTTCGCATTTGCTTTTTGTGGCATTTATAGTATTCTTATCTTTTAAAAAAAATATTCTTTTGCTATAATAAACTAGAATTCATATTAGGGAAAAAAATAGGAAACAACGCGTAATGATACGCAGATGGGAGCCATTCATGAAAATCGGATTTGACAATGATAAATATCTGACAATGCAATCGGAGCATATCAGAGAACGAATCGCACAATTTGACAATAAGCTTTACCTGGAATTTGGCGGAAAACTTTTTGACGACTATCACGCATCCCGTGTACTTCCGGGATTTATGCCGGATTCCAAACTTCGGATGCTGCTTCAGTTAAAAGACCAGGCAGAAATCGTTATTGTTATCAGTGCAGAAGACATCGAAGGAAACAAAATCCGCGGTGATCTCGGTATCACATATGACCTTGATGTCCTTCGTCTGATTGATGCCTTTCAGGAAATCGGACTGTTTGTAGGAAGTGTCTGCATCACAAAATATGCCGGTCAGGCAGCTGCAGACCAATTTAAGAAACGCCTTGCCGACTTAAATATCCGTTCTTACAATCATTATAAAATTCCGGGGTATCCGAGTGATGTGAATCGGATTGTAAGTGATGAGGGATACGGAAAAAATGAATATATCGAAACGCAGAGACCTCTTGTTGTCATAACGGCACCGGGACCGGGCAGCGGTAAGATGGCAACATGCCTTTCCCAGTTATATCATGAACACAAGCGGGGAATTAAAGCCGGTTACGCCAAGTTTGAAACCTTCCCCTTTTGTAATTTGCCGCTAAAGCATCCGGTTAACATCGCATATGAAGCAGCACCGGCAGATCTAAACGATGTCAATTTGATTGATCCGTTCCATTTGGAAGCATATGGTGAAACGACCGTAAATTATAACCGCGATGTGGAGATTTTCCCCGTTTTAAATGCTATGTTTGAACAGATTCTCGGGAAGAGTCCATACAAATCTCCTACTGACATGGGTGTCAATATGGCAGGAAACTGCATTATCGATGATGACATCTGTCGTCAGGCATCCGAACAGGAAATTATCCGCAGGTATTATCAGGCGCTCTGTGATTTAAAACGCGGTCGCGGTTCAAAAGACATTTTATATAAATTGGAATTATTAATGAAACAAGCCTATATCACCGTAGAGGACCGTAGTGTTGTCAATGCTGCTTTAGATCGGGAAGCTGCAACAGGACACCCTGCTGTAGCAATAGAACTTCCTGATGGTACATTGGTAACGGGAAAGACAACCCCTCTTTTGGGAGCATCGGCTGCCGCACTTTTAAATTCCTTAAAAGTGCTCGGCAATATTGACCACGAAATTCATCTTGTATCTCCAAAATCCATCGAGCCGATTCAGCGGTTGAAGACGGATTATCTGGGCAGCCAGAATCCTCGTCTTCATACCGATGAGATTTTAATCGCGCTTTCTACTTCGGCAGCATCCGATAAAAATGCAGAATCTGCCCTTACACAAATTCCGAAGTTAAAAGGCTGTGAAGCACATTCTTCCGTTCTTCTTTCTTCAGTCGATGAGCAGATTTTCAAACGTCTCGGATTGCATCTGACATGTGAACCGAAGTACGAGTCCAAAAATCGGAAATACCACAAGCACTAAGGATAAAAATACGGCACAGGCAGCAGCCTCTAAATGGCAATCTGCCTGTGCCGTTTTTTTATAGTTCTTTCAGGGTTCCGAAGGAATACCCCATTTCTCTCCATTTTCCGATTAATTCTCCCAATATCTCACCATTGGTTTTCGAAGTGGAATGCAGCAGCACAACTGCTCCGGGATGAATTCTTCCAAGTAATTTTTCAAATGCCTGCTCTTTTGTGGGCTGATTATCGTCATACCAGTCAACATAGGCAAGGCTCCAGAAAATTGTTTTATATCCCATCTCATCTGCCATTTTGAGACTGTTTTCACTGTACTTTCCCTGTGGCGGACGATAAAATTTTTCCGATTCCTTTCCTGTAATTTCTTTCAATTTTGTTTCAAAGTCCGTCAGTTCTTTTGCAAATTCTTCCTTGCCCATACATGACATGTCACGATGATGATAGGTATGATTACCAATCATATGACCTTCATTTACCATTCTTTTTACCAATTCCGGTTCTGTTTCCAGATAATTTCCCACTAAAAAGAACGTGGCAGAGACATTACACTCTTTCAAGGTGTTCAAAATACTTTCCATATACCCATTTTCATAACCACAGTCAAACGTCAGATAAATGGTCTTTTTATTCTGATTTCCTATGTAATAAGCGTGAAATCGCTCCATTTCTTCCGGCGTACTGTTAGCCGTCGGTGCTTTCCCCTCTTCCGAAAAGCCGAGTCCCCAGTTTTCGGCTGCTTTTGCTCCCGCAGACATTGTTTCATAGTAACTGACTCCTTTTGCGATTGCAAATCCGAGCATCATCAGCGAAATCATTGCCGTAAATACACGCAACGGTGTTTTTTGCATGCTCTGTTCCATAAAAAACTCCAATATATCTGTTATTCCAGTATATTGGAGTTTTTTCTCATTCATTCACAATATTTTGCTTTCTGTGCGTTTGCCCACGGTCCTTTCCGATAAAACATGACAGAGAGAACGGTTGCCGTACTCCAGCCGATTGGCCATGCCAGCCAGATTCCGGTTGCACCAAGGCTGCTTTTGGAAAATACAATTGCAAGCACTACCCTTAAAATCAAATCTGTAAAAGTAGCTGCCATAAACCGTTCCATAAGTCCCGAGCCGCGCAGTACTCCGTCTGCTACCAGTTTCATGGATACGACAAAATAGAACGGTGCCACAATCCGTAAAAAGATTACTCCTGTGTCCATTGCAGCATCCGTCGGTTCATTCATAAAGAGCAGCACCAGATAACGTCCTGCCAAGAGATACAGCAAAACAAGCGGGATGCAAAGCATCCATACCATTTTGATACCGGCACGAAAGCCTTCCTTAATCCGATACAGCTTATTAGCTCCTAAGTTTTGTGCCGTAAAATTAGAGATTCCGTTTGCCAGTGTCGTGAAAGAAGTAATGACAAGATTATTTAATTTAATTGCTGCCGAATATCCCGCAATAACACCGGAGCCAAATCCGTTAATGACACTCTGGATTACAATATTTCCCACAGAAATAAAACTTTGCTGTAAAATGCTCGGTACTGCCACTCTTGCAAATTTTGCAAAAAGTGTCCAGGAGTAGATGGGATATTTCCCCCGGGTATGCATTCCTGCCAGTCTTTTAAAAACAACAACCATCGCCAGTATACAGCTGACTCCCTGGCAAAGAAATGTCGCCCACGCAACACCTGCCACACCCATATGTAAAGACTGTACAAAGAAGATATCGACCGCAATATTGGCTGTCGAAGAAATTGCCAAAAAAATAAACGGTGTTTTGGAATCACCGAGTGCTGAAAAGATTCCTGTTGCAATGTTATAAAAAAACATGAACGGAAGTCCCCATATATAGATTGTAAGATATAAAGCGGAATCTGTAAAAATATTCTCCGGAGTCCGTATCAAATACAGTAAATCTTTTCCAAACAAGATGCCTGACACCATCAGGATTGCACATGTTACTCCGCTTGCAATCAAAGCTGTATAAACACCTGTTTTCATTTCCTCTATTTTCTTTGCTCCGAATAACTGTGATACGATAACGGAGCAGCCGATGTTGCATCCGACTGCAAAAGCCAGAAAAATCAAAGTAATCTCATAACTGTTTCCGACTGCTGCCAATGCGTTTTCTCCAATCAGTTTTCCGGCAATCAAACTGTCAGCAATATTATATAGCTGTTGAAAAATAACACTTCCAAATAAAGGAATGCAGAATTTCCAGAGAACATTCTCTGCTTTCCCCACTGTAAGATCTTTATTCATTTGTTCCTCCGAGTCATTCTCTTTTGTCTATATTTGATTCTCAATAAAATCACAAATCCTTTTTGCGGAATCAGACAGAATATTTTCTTTTTGTTTCATAATCATTTCATTGGCAAGTGTTTTGTCATGCATTAACACAAGCCCCTGTTCTATCTGTCCTTTGATTGTCATGGCACTCCTGCTCATGCCAAATTTTGTGAAAAATTTCCGGTTCGCTGTTTCACAACCCGGTATCGGATCGGTATGTACGATAGGAATCCCTGCTACTGCTGCCTCCGTAGAAGTCAGACCGCCCGGTTTTGTAAAGAGTACATCGCATGCTTTTAAGTACAGCGGCATCTGAGTCGTAAAGCCCAGTATGGTAATCCTTTCACTTTTTCCGTATCGTTTACGCATATTACGCTCCACTTTCCGGTTATTTCCGCAAACAATTAAAATCTGTTCCTCGTTGCTCTCTTTTAGAAGTGTTCCTACCAGCTTAACCATATCCCCGGCACCCATGCTTCCGCCGACTACCAAGAAATATTTTCCGTCTTCTGCCAGTCCCAGTTTCTTTCTTGCATCCGCCTTGGAGATTGTACGCCTGCAGGCACGTGATACGGGAATTCCCAGATTAACCAGTTTTTCCTGTGGTATGCCACGTTTAACGCAGGATTTTTTCAGTTTTGCATGCGGGAGAATATAATAATCGCATTCTGTTTCCTCCCAAAATGGAATACAGGTATAGTCTGTCATGACCGCAATTGTGAGCGGCAGCTGCATTCCTTTTTGTTTCATATATGTAATAGTTTCTGCCGGATAAAGATGCGGCATAATAATGACGTCCACCGGGTTTTCCCTGATATAGGTATCCAGATATTTCGCCATTCTTCCATTCACATAATAGACCGGTGATTTTTTCATCAGTCTGCTTACCAGCATTCCTATTTTGTAAATAATCCCGAATAATGCCGGTGTCTTCTTTACAATCTGCACATATCCGTCTCCGACAAGTTTGGAAACACCTTCCCCCGCAAGGCAAAGATAATCCAGCACGTATGCCTCATCACCACGTTCCAGCAATTCTTCGGCAATTGCTTTTCCTGCGGAATTATGGCCTCCACCGGTATTACAGGACAAAATCAACGCTTTCATTCCATTCTCCACTTCCTTCTGCTTTCTTCCTGTCGTTCCTTTGCTGTTTGTGCCATATAATGCTTATAGACAACCACTGCACAAATAAACAGGATTCCATAGAGCACCGCCTTCTCTTTCACCCAAAACAGACTCACCGCTGCAAAACACAGATAGGCAATCATGCTCCGTTTTGCATGAGATTTTATCGGCAGCAACAGGGAAAATAAGAGGTAGCATATAATTAGAAGTAACAACGGACGATAAAACGGAAGTAATCCAATTAATACGCCAAACGAAACCGCTATCGCTTTTCCTCCGTGATAATGGTGAAAAACGGAAAAGGCATGTCCAAGAACAGGTGCTGCCATCACAAACATAAACCAAAGGGAAGCCATTCCCAGTTTATTTCTGCACATTGCTACCGGAATGATTCCTTTTAATAAATCTGCAAGCAGTGTAAAAATGCCACAGCCGATTCCGCCGCAGACAAATGCATTAAATGTTCCCGGATTGCCATCCTCTGCATCTTCCCTGATATCGATTCCTTTCCAGATTTTCGGTATCTCATATCCGAAGAGAATGCTTCCCGATAAATATCCGAGAAGAATATAAAACAAATAGCTAAGGTCAGTTCTCATATTCCATCCCTCTTTTGTATGGTGCAAGAATTTCATATAGTGCCGCCGGTTCAATCGGTTTTTCCAGATATGCTTGAATTCCTGCTTTTTGAAATCCTTTGATATCTTCTGTACAAATACTTGCCGTCATAGCAATAATCGGTATTTTTTCAGCATCTTTGCGGTCAAATCCTCTAATCAATTCTGCTGCCCGGATACCATCCATTACAGGCATCATCACATCCATCAAAATTGCGTCAAACGTTTGCTCTGCGGATTTTGCAAAAATATCGACTGCCGCCTGTCCGTGTGATGCGCATACTACAGAAGCTCCCAATTCTTCCAATTCATACTGTATGATTTCCATATTCAATTCATTATCCTCAGCCAAAAGTATTTTCATACCGGCTAAATCAGAATCCTTCTTATCAGTTTCCTCCGTCTTTTCTATATTGTCAATATCAAATGATAACGTTACGATAAAAGTCGTGCCTTTCTGTAATTTGCTGTCTATCTGGATATCGCCGCCCATCATATCTAATTCATGGAACAGATACTTTTGGAATTCTTCACTTATTCCGATTCCGTTATCCTGTATTTCAAAACGAATAACCGCAATTTTCTCATTCGATTCTATTTCCGTTGCACGGAAGGAAACAATTCCTTCCTGCGGTGTAACCTTAATTGCATTGTCTAAAATGTTATCTAAAATCCGGCACAGTCTCTCTTTATCCCCCAGCAAATAGGAATGAAGAATATTTTCATCCTGCACCGTAAACACCATTTTTTTCTTTTCGACTTTATCTTTTACGGAGTCTGCACAATCCTGCAGGACACGGTGTATGTCCATCGGCGTCTTTGTAATGATTCCCTTTCCCGACTCCAGTCGATTGATTGCCATCACATCGTTAATCAAGGCAAGCATCTGTGCACAGGAGGAAGATACTTTGCCCAGGCAATCCCGAATTCGATCCGGGTCCTCCATATTTTTCAATGCGATATCCGTCATATCGATAATTCCGTTAATCGGAGTTCTGATGTCCTGTGATATCTGCGACAGAAATCTCCGTTTGGCAGCACTTGCCTCATCCGCTTCTTTAATCGCCTGCTCCAGAACCAGATTTTCCGCTTCCCGGTGCTTCAGTTTCTGTTTGCTGTCATGGAAGGAATTAGAATAAACTACGGCAAATGATAAAAGTGCAATCAACGCAACGGCAATCAGTCCCATCGCTATTGTGGTAAAATTCATCAAAGCCTCTGTATTGGTACTCAATACGTCCGTCGGAACAAACAGCATCAGCGACCATTTGTCCGAATATACGGGTGCACACGCCAAAAAATATTTTCTCTCTCCCGTTGCAAATTCCACACTCCCGGGAATTCCTTCCCTTAGATTCTGTCTTACTTCTTCAGCCGTTCCATTATGCAAGAAATTTTTTCCTTCCAGTTTCTTTTGCAAGAGATTTTCCGTTTTGACATTGTCATCCGGTCCCCAACCATAAAAAGCGTTGCCTTCTCTGTCTGTCAGATAGATTTCACATTCGGAGGTAAATTCAGATTCTCCGAATATTTCCTGAAAGGTTTCCATATCTCTTGACAATCCGATATAAACCGCCTTTTCTCCTTGCGAAAGCACAATCGGCTGTTTTAACGGTACCAGAAATAACATACTTGTTTTCTCTTCAATCTGTCTAATAAGAACCTGTTCATTTTTAGAATCTGTATTCCATTCTTCTAAAATACCTGTTTTTCCATCCATACACAGGTACTTTCCTTCTTCATCCACAATAAGAGTGCCTACTTCATCCGGAAGAAGATTGGTCTGTATCTGCGTAAGCCGCTCCATAAGTGTTTCTTCAGATTCCGTGGAAGTGGTATCTATATGAAGAACAATCTGGTTAGAAAACTTCAGATACTCTGATATTACAAGATCCACGGTATGTGCCGTTTTCTCCGTAATTTCATTCAAGTGCGAGCTACGATCCTCATACAGACGCTTATCCATAGAAGAATAGAATAACAGGATTGCAAAAATGCAGATACCCGCCAACACTGCAATCGGCAGCAGCGCATTTGATGAAAAATCTTCTCTTCCCTTTTGTTCCCGGCTCTCTTTTTTCATGCTGATTCCCCTGTCATCATTTGTAAAAATGATAGATCGTTTATTATGATACCCATTATATAGAATAAGTACCCTGTTTTCAAACCAACATTACAAATTTTGACAGGAACTCATCGACATTATTCGCAAAATAAACTCCTTTCCAAAAAATAACGTGTAGACATGTCTGCCGGATTTACGCAGTCATGCTACACGCTCTTTTTTCAGTATACTGTTTTTATCTTCGAATTGCAAAAGGAATTTTCACTAAAATTTTACTTCTTTTCCTTCTTTCATCCATTCCCTATATTCTGCCGTTGCCGCAAAAATAACATCACCGGAAGAATTAATCGCTGTCTCCAAAGAATCCTGAACAACACCAATGATAAATCCTACACCTACCATCTGCATTGCAACATCCTGCGGTACGCCCAGAAGGGAACATGCCATCGGTATCAGAAGAAGGGAACCACCGGCAACACCGGAAGCTCCACAAGCACCAAGTGTCGCTACAAAGCTTAAAATAATTGCAAGGAAAATATTAACCTGGATTCCCTGAGAAAATGCAGCTGCCAGAGACATAACCGTGATGGTGATTGCGGCACCGTCCATATTGATGGTTGCTCCCAGAGGAATTGCTACAGAGTAGTATTCCTTATCCAATCCAAGTTTTTCACACAGTTTCATATTGACCGGAATGTTGGCAGCGGAACTCCTTGTAAAGAATGCCGTCACTCCCGATTCTTTAAAGCATTTAAATACCAACGGGTAGGGATTTCTTCTTAAAGAAATTGCTACAATCAGCGGATCTACCACAAATGCCACCAAAAGCATACATCCGACCAATACCAGTAAAAGTTTTCCGTATGTCGTAAAGATTTCAACTCCATATTCATCTACAAACGTAAATACCAGACCCATAATACCGAACGGAGCAAGTTGGATGACCCAGCCAACCACTTTTGATACCGCATTTGACAAATCCTTCAAAACCAGTTTTGTTTCATCGGAAGCATAGTTTCTGACTGCCAGTCCCAATACAACTGCCCATGTAAGGATTCCTACATAATTTGCGTTCATCAGGGAAGCAACCGGATTGGCAACCATATTGGTAAGCAGCGTTCTAAACACCTCGCCAAGTCCTGTCGGAGCCGCCTTTTCTACCGCATCCGTCAGCGGAATCACTACCGGGAATAAATAACTGGCAAAAACTGCACAAACTGCAGCAAAAAATGTACTGAGCATATAGAACACGATAACCGTAGAGAATCTCTTTCCGATTCCCGTTCCGGCGCTTGCTAAAGAACTGATAACCAGAATAAATACAAGAACCGGTGCAATCGCTTTCAATGCGCCTACAAAGATATCTCCAAGTATCGCAACAAAAGATGCCTGCGGCACCCAGATGCCAAGAATCACGCCGATGATAAGGCCGATTAAAATTCTAAGAATCAATGGTGTGTTTGCGTATTTTTTTACAATGTTTTTCATAAGTATCCTTTCCTTTATCCCTTAGTATTTTACATTGTATCATACTTTTGCTCGCTTTTATATATTTTAGGAGATTCTTTTTCCTATCACTACAAATCTTCCGTCTTCCACATGATAGGAGCAGGTAGACAATGTAATGAATTCATCTCCGAATTTTGCCGTTACACCCGTATCATATAGGGACATTTGTTTAATGTTCCGGTACCATGTTTTAAACTCTTCCCGGGTATCTGCCTGAAAAAACTGATAATACTTGAACATATCTTCCTTTTCGTAGAAAACTTTGGAATAGAATACGGCAATTAATTCATATTCTCTTTTTTCATACAAAGAATCAAAGTGAATAATATTGTGTGCCATGCCGTATTCTTTACTTTCATACTTACCCAAATCTCCAAACATCTGTCCGGATTGCATGTTATGACCATGGATAATCAGATTGGTCGACGGCTTTATTCCGTTTCTGTATTTCTTTTTTGCCGTTCCGATTCCTACCTGTGAATCAGTATCCATAATCAGGCTCCCGTTCTCATTTTTTTCCTTATAAAAGTCAAGGTGTAAATAATACTCCTCATCCT
Organism: Lachnospiraceae bacterium; assembly: GCA_029007885.1. Taxonomy (GTDB): domain Bacteria; phylum Bacillota; class Clostridia; order Lachnospirales; family Lachnospiraceae; genus RGIG8767. Next base: position 37,544 of record JAQXIR010000022.1, read on the forward strand.
CCGGAGTCTGCATTACAGGATAGTCAATTACCGTATCTTCAATAGAAAGCCACCCAATCAGGTCGTGATTTTGTTCATACAGTTCCCGATATTCCGGGAGCATAATATCCGGGTTTGCCTCCGCTTCTTTCTGCTGATTTTTATTTTGGGCTGTAACCGTCTGTTCCATGCGGCGATTTAGCAATCGCTCCTTAAAGACCCAGCCTGTCAAAAGAAGCAGGGCAAATAGGAGAATGGCGGCAGGAATCAGGCGTTTTTTTGAAATTTTATTCTGATCGAATATCATTCCTTATCCTCCCCATCACCCGTCTTAGGTACATCATCTTTCTTTCCCAGATCAGGTAATGCCATCACAGGAATATTGCGGTTGCTTCCGGTAGTGCCCTCACCGGGTCCACCATCTTCCGGTTCATTTTCAGAACCCGGTGCAGGCAAAGCAGGTGCTTTCACAAACAAAACTCCGATATCTACCGGAATCGGCAGTTCTTCTAATGTTATGGCAATTTCACAAGGATAGCCGCTCATTTCTTTCTTTAGAACGGTAACTTTTCCCTTAATTGTGTATTGATCCTCTCTTCCCGCTATGGTGTAAGGCAGTTCGATACTGAATGTCTTTCCTTTATCCAAAACCAGAGTTTTCTTATCGCTGAGTGCCTGTGCACGCATATTGATAGACTCCGCAGTAACCGGCATATCTATTGTGTCTACATTTCCGATTTCGATTTTTGACAGATCAATTCTGTATCCTTTGTCCGCCTTTGCGTACACTTTTGTTTCCGGATATCGCTTATCCGCAGTATCACTAAACTGCCCGTTTTCTACTCTTACCTGACCTCCGGCATTTTCTTCGGTTGTGTTGATGACTGCGATTGTCGGTTTAAACGATACATCGACCTTGCTTAAATAAGGCATACCGTCTACGATATTGGAAAGTATTAAGAGAACGGAACCGTCTTCTTTTTGGCTGATTCTCATATTTGGATAGCGTTCTTTCAAATTATCATAACAGCTGTCGCTAAGATCTTTTGGCGTACCGTCTTCCTTTAGGAATCCTTCTACCGTAATGGTATGATCGCTTCCGCCTCCCACACTGCCGTCATATTCTCTGTAAACAATCGTAAAGGAATCCTTAAACTGCCAGTCTTTTTCCGGTTTCCAGAATACCGCAAGTTCGCCCTTCTGATACTCTATCTTATCATATGCTTCACTTGCATCGTCTCCTGTTCCGATTCCGACAATACCGCCGGCATTGTTTGGTTTACTGCCTTCCGAATAATTGTTACCGTCATTTTCCGTCTGATTTTCAATCGCTGTATAGATGTTAGCATCGTTTCGGATAGCTGCCTGTATTGTCTGATTTTCGATAATCGTTCCGTCCTGTGCCGTATAAGTAGGAATATATTGCACAGTATCCCCGAGTTTTATCAGTTCTTCTTCAAGATGATAGGTCGCACCTTTCGGCAATACCAGTTTCGCATATTCTCCGCCTTTGATATTGACATATCCGTCCGATGCCTGTACATCCTCCAAAAGAAGGACATCATTTTTGTCATACACATCATACGTATCTTTAAATATGGTTTCCTGACCGTTATATGTCAGTTTCACCTGAATACGGAATGTAGCATTTTGCGCACCGCCTACATTGGTCTTGCTGATTTTTAAAGTACCTGCCGGAGTAAGTTCGGATGCCGTATTGGTAATCGTCTGCGACAACGCGTTCCCATTTTCCGAAACCTGAGAATATTCTGTCTTGTAATATGCTCCCAGATTTGCAGGTAAAACCTCTGTCTCTTCGACAAAATAAAGTAACTTTTTGACTATAATTGAGCCGTCTTCTTTTTGATAGTCATGAGTTGGAAGGTCTTCATAAGTATAATAATAAGAATCCGTATCCTTCGAAATTGTAAATGTGATTGGTTCCCTTACGGCAATCTTATCGCTGCTGCCTTCAAGCTGTTTATATAGTTGCAAAGTCACCTGCAAAGGACGTATGCTGTTTTTCCATTCTTCATCTTTCTCAAATACTTTTGTCACTGCAAAGGAGCACCAGTCACTCGTATTTTCTACAACAATCACAGGAATTTCTTCGTTTTCATCCAGAGAAACTTCTTTTGGCGGATTCACTAATTTTGTTTCTCCCGTTTCCGTAACCGTAAAGTAAATCAGGTCTGTCAGATAGGTATAGCCTTCCGGAGCTGTCGTCTCCTGTATCTGATAGGTAAACAAATCAACACCTTCCGTAGTTCCCGTTGACGCAATCAGTTTTCCTTTCAGACTTTCCGTAAACGTATCTACCGTCAATCCGTTTATGGTGGTAGCCGCATTATCCTTTGCTCCGTTTGAGCCAAATATTCCGCTAACCGAAAATTCTGCCCCGGTCAGCTGCAGATGATTGTTATTCTCATCAAATTTATCCGCATCCACTTTTCGAATGGCAAGTTGAATCGGTTCGTCTTTCATTATCACCTGATGATCTGTCCAAGGTGTTGTTTTTTCTTTGTCTTTAAAAATTTCCCCGTACTGATCAATCGTAAATGCCACAGGCACTGTATTTTTCTGATATCCGGCAGGTGCCGAGAGTTCTTCGATTTCATAATCTCCCACGGGCAGTCCGTAAATCGTATCGTTTGCGCTCAGCCGGTTTTTCGCTGCACTCGTATCCGATGCTGCCGTATCAAAAGAAACCTCTTCTTTTCCCGCATCCGTCACTTTTAAAATCCGGTAAACACCACCGTTTAAAGTAACATCCTGTGTTGACTGTTTGATAAACTGTATTTTATTTCTGTAATTCTTTATGATGTTGCCATCCTGCAGTGAAGCTGCGTCAGCAGTTGAAGTCAGTTCAATCGGATTGCTTACATTATCGGCTTTCACCGTAAAGAAATAATCATCCTTCGTCAAGCCATAGCCTTCTAATGTTGCAGTCTCAACCAGCTTATATTCTCCCCAGGTAAGCCCCTCTATGATTGTCTTATTATCTGTGGTGGACTCACCCGTTACGGCAAATACCGTATATTTCTTTCCGGTTATGAAATTCCATATGTTCTGCCAGATATTGTCACCTTCATTTTTCTTATAAAGGGTAAATTCCACATCGTTTAGTGCCCTGTCCGTATCGCCATCCTGCTTATAGATCACGAGCGTTCCTGTTTTTCTTTCATTGTCAAGTGTCAGTGTACGCGTCTGGCGGAAATCCGCATCCTCCACGGTAAAGAAATAATCAAACGGTGTACTACCGAGCTCATATCCTGTTGTAGGAGTCACTTCTATCAGTTCATATGCGCCGGTCTTTTGAATTTCAATCGCAATCCTGCCGTTTTCATCTGTCGTATAGGAAACACCGGCTACATCCGTTTTTCTGCTGTAAGTATCCGTTGCTGAATCATATTCTGCTTCATACAGCATAAATACCGTACCGGCAAGCGGCGACTGATCCTCTATATCCGACTTTTGTAATGTGATTAATAAATCAAGTGTATTGGTTATTGTAAATTCCCATTCTCCGTTTTCTCCCACCGGTACACTCGAATCAATCTTTGCAAAATACCGCTTGATTGTGTCTTCTTTCAGAGAATAAATGATTTCTGTCGTTCCGTCTGCTGCATAACGGGGCAGACCCGTAACAGAAGCTTTCCATTCATCCGGGTCGGTTTTATCCCATGTGAGTGTATATTTAGAAGTTTCCACTGTTACCGGAGCGCCACTTCCGCTACCGTCATAATCAGCATATAAGGTCAGCTTAATATCTGTCGGTCTTACCTCTCCTGCATTCTCATTATCATCCCAAATCTTTGTGATTTGAATCGGTACGGTAATCAGCGTATTGGTAATGTCACTATGTGTATCCTGATGGTTGTATGTAACCTGATACGATTTTGACGGTTCCGCTACCGGTTCCCCGGTTGTTGCATCCGCAACTGCAACGCCGTTTACCTGTGTTTCGATTCCACGGTAATAAATTCTGATACCATCCTGCGTATATCTGGGCAGATTTTTAAACGTAACGCTTTTGGTCGTACTGTCATCTAAGGTAAATGTTTTTGCTCCGGATGCATCGGTTACCGTCTCCCATGTTCCAGCATCGCCGATCTTCTGCTGCAGCACACCTTTTGAAAGGAACTTTTGCTGTCCGTTTTTCAATCCGTTCTGATTATTTTCCCAGTTTTTATTTACCGTAAAATTCATTAATTGCACATTGGTACAGGTATACACTGCTTTCTTGTCTGTTACGACCGGTTCTGAAAGACTGCTGCTGTATCTTGTGTCGGTTGTTTTCTCAATTACACGGTATGTAATCTCATCTCCGCTTGCATTGATTGCCGGAAGATTATCAAACGTCACCTCATTTCCCGCGTCTGCTTTTAAGATTGTTTTTTCCACCGCCGGATCAAAGGACTTAAATTCTCCGGTACCTTCTTTTTTCTGTAATTCAAAAGTTACATCATAAGCAGGCGTACCCGCATTATCGTTACGCCAAATCTTTTTCACCGTTACTGTATTAACCGATTCGGAAATAATCAATTTATTGGTAATGGTGCTTTCGTTTCTGCCGGCATCAATATTATATTGCCATACAGACGCATCATTAACCGTACTGCCATCTTCTGTTACAAGATAGTTTTTGTAAACCGTTTCGCCGCTCTTCGGATTCTTTTTTCCATCCGCAGTTTCTTCCGTAATCTCTACCGCACGATAATACAGAGTCATTACCTGATTATCCTGTTCCTCACTAACCGGCAGCGAATCAAAGGTTTTTATCCATGTGCTTTTATCGGTACTGTTATCTGCCGTCATGGTAATAACAATATCATTTCCTTCCGCATCCTTTGCATTTACCCAGTCGTTTTCACCGGGATTCTGAGAAGTTGTCTTCTGCAGCAGGAAATTCAGGCTTTCCGGTCTTGTCTGATACAGGTTCTCCTCATCTTCCCATACTTTTTTGACCTGCAGGCTGGTAGATTCCATGCTGTTTGCAATGACCGTATTGTTCTTTGTCTGTGATGTATATGTTCTTGTATAGGAACCAATTGTTGCTGTTTCTTCATCCGGTGCTTCCGTAAATGAAACCGTTCCAATCTTGGTTTCCACACAACGATACTGATATTCTAAAGGTGTTACTTCATCTCCTTCCAGTTTCTTATACTTGGGAAGGTTTAAAAAAGTATACTGCCAGGAACTGTTATTGGTATTAGGTATTGCTTTTTGTGAAGTTAGCACCACCTGCATATCGCTATCTACCTGATTTGGATCCGGCATGTTCTCCCAGGTAATGCCATCCGTGCTTCTTTGCAGTACGATGGTAACACTCGTCGGACGGAACCCGTATTTATTGTCACCGTCAATCCAGTTTTTGCGTACATAACAGCTTGCCGCAAACTTGTTTGTGCAGTTGTTCATCGTAATGTTTCCATCCGTATTCTGCTTATTCTGATTGATTGTAATGTTTCCCGTTCCGTAGTACCCGTTATCATCCTGCTGTTCCACAAGTCTGTAGACATAGGTCTCCCCATTCGGTGCATAACGACGTAAATTATAAATCGTATACGTCCAGGTATCGTTTCCACTCGGATTTTCTGTCTTTGTCCATACAATATAAGGTTTTCCCTGTTCTCTTCCCTGTTCTTCATCCGTTAACAATTCTACCGGAACAGTTGTGATTGCATTCTGCTGTCCTGCCTGAGAACCGGTATAGCGGGATAATAAAACAGTAATCGTATCCGGTCTGTATCCGAAGGCATCATGATAATCATCCCAAATTTTGGTTCCCGTTAATTCAATTGTCTCGTATTCCTGATAAGTGTTTTTAATTGATACTTTCGTTGTCTTATCGGTAGTTGTCAGATTCATGGTATCAATAATATCGATACCGCCTTCACTTTCGGTTCCTTGTGCTGCATCCTCGGAAATATAGTATTCTGTCAGATATCCCTTAATCGGTTCTTCCTCAATATAGTAGTAATACTTACTTCCGTTCGGAGAGTAAATCAGCACATCTTCAAAAGCAGCCGTAACAGTTGTGCCTGCTTTTTCTGCTGCTTCAAAGTCCGTAGCATTGATTGTTTTGGTCGCAAGAATGCCGTCTGCTTTTTTCTCGTCTGCCGTAAGCGTTGCTGTCCCATCCTCCGGTTTTATGTAACGATACAGATTCAGGGTCACCGCCGGATATTCCTGTTCCTGCAAATCAGAAGGCACTTTGCTTCTGTTCCAATATTTTGTTACATAAATACTTCTGCTGTTTTTCTCAACGTCAAATATATTGGTAAGTGAATTATTTTTATGCTCCTTTGTATAAAGACTGACATTCTCATTTAACGGAATATCCTCCCGTAAGAAGTAAATATAGCGCTCGCCTTCCAAAGAATATTTTGGTAAAGGATTCCCATCTTTATCAGCCGTAAAAATGAATTTTGTCTTGGTGGTGTCCCCGTAATTCTTTTCATTCGACTGCTGTCCCTGTCCATCCAAAGAAAGGCTTGCAACCGCCATATCCGGTGTCAACAGGGCTTCTTCCGGTTCTGCTTCTGATTCTAAACGTCGATATAAGTAAATCGTCGGGTTCGGTAAATCATCCACTTTAAAGTTTTGGGTGTTTTTCCAGATTTTTTCTCCTTCGATAATCATATTATCAGAGATCGTATTTACAATATAATCTCCGTTATAAGCCCTGTTTAGTGCATTCGGATTGTCCAGATCGGGACCGCCGCCGATTGCCGGCTTGCAGTAGGACGTTTTATACTGCACACCGTTAGAAGAGCCATCATCGTTCATGGTCTCCACTACATAGTATTCATAAGGATATCCCGCTTCATTGTATGCCGGCAATTTCTCTATGGTAATTTTCCAGTTATAATTATCAATTGCACCACTTCCGGGCTCCCAGGTCTGATTATTATAATCCGTATAGGTCAAATCAGTACTGCTCTGCGTATCAATCCTGTGAAGTGTCAGATAAATATCAGGTCTGGTCTTTCCTTCTGTTGCCAAATCATTCCATCGCTTGTATACCGTAAAGTCAATTTGCGCCTGCAGTCTGTTGGTACAACTATAGCGAAGAACTGCTTTTGTCGTTCCGTTTCCTTCCGTATAAGTTGTAACAGCTGAAATCTGCTGATACAAATCTTCTGAATTTGCCGCTTCCGATGTCTCTTCTTCCACCGTATAGGACAACAATTTGCCATTGTCATCGTATTTTGGTAAATCTGTAACGACTGTTTTCCATTGATTCGTCGTACCGGCCACTAAATCTGCTTCTGTCAGTGTCACCGGAATCTCCGTGCTGCCTCCCCGAATCTTAAAGGAAATCGAATCCGGTCTGGTTCCGGATACATTATCTCCGTCAAGCCAAGTTTTTGTGATGACAACATCCATCTTTCCGGTTCTGGTGTTGGTAATCCGTGTCCCGTTGTATTTGATATTATAGGCGCAGGAATCTGTTGTAACCGAATCTTCCTGCACTTCATATTGTCCAACCTTTACTTCTTTAATGGTATAATTGACAGTCGCGGGGTCTTTGTCAACTGCAATACTGCTCCTCCAAAGATTGCTTTGGCTTAATATTGCCTGTCCCACATCCGTTCCGTTTCCATCAAATACATGTACCTCAACCGGAAGCCTGTGGTCTGCATCCCCATCATCATTCCAAACTTTTTCTATATAGACAGAATAGGATTCACCCTTTGTAACATAATTGGATACGATAGTTTTGCTGTCTGTATAAGAATGATTGGTATAATCCCATGTTCTGTCTGCTTCTGCCGGAATATTTTCTACCGCACGATAATTAATCAGATATCCGTTATCATCATACATCGGCAGAACATCTGTGATTTTAGTTGTCCATACTGTCCAGTCACCGGACTCTGTCTCCGAATAGGTATATGATTTTTCTACTCCGTCCACTATAAGTGTAACCGTATGGTCCTCATTTTTGTGGAACGTTACCTGATATGTCTTGGAAAATGGTGCAGTCGGAGCAATTGATTCTGCTTTCAGCGAAAAAGTCAGATCCTGCGTCATGACACCTTTGCCCGTTTCCCAACGTTTTTCAATTGTATAATCTTTATATTTTTCAATGCTGTTAGAAACCTGATAGGTATATAGTTTAGCATCATAACGCGCAGAAGTTCCGACGACCGGATCACTGCATGTTCCGATATAACGATTGTCGCCAATCATAAAAGTTACTTTCGTAGGGTCATTTGCATCAACCGTAAGGCTGTTTTCTTCAATACCTTCAATTTCCTTTTCCTGAATACCAAGTATTTCATACAGCACACCATATTCATCATAAGGATTGATCAAAAACTCTGTTGAGGCAGTTGTCTGCTCTTTTCCAAATCCTGAAACCTGGGCGCTGCCTTCCAGTAAAGGAATCTCTTCGATATTTCCCTTACTGTCTTTTCCAATCAGCGCAAATGTAATCTTCTTTCCTTCCAAATCCTTCAGTGCAGAGGCCGCATTCCACTGTTTATTGACTCTTATTGCAAGTTTGTCCACTTTTGTATTGACAATCCTTCCACCGTCAAACGTTCCGATACTTGTTTGTGTATCGTCGCTCCAATAAGTTGTATTGTACCGGCTGCTTGCGCTTTCTTCTATCGTTTCCTGAACGAAGTAACAGTATTTTCTTCCCAGTTCATCATATTTGGGAAACTCATAACCGTCCTGAAGACTACTTTCAAAATGTTTTAGGAAATCGATTGTTTCCGTACTATCTGCCGCATTATTGCCCGTGTTTGACGTGGAAAGCTGATATGACATGAGAATATCTCCCGTCTTCCCCTGTACAATCACGCGTGCACAACGGCTCATATCAATTTCAGTGTCATCTTCATTTTTCATCGAGTATCGCCAAAGAGTTACCGTTGCAGCCGGTCTTTCCTTTCCGTCTCCGTCTTTCCATTCCTTTGTTGCCGTAAACGTGGTCGTACCCGTTAATTTTTCAATAATCGTCTGTCCGTTATAGCACTTGTCGGTAATATTGGCAAAAGAGCCTGTCCCGTTATCATAAATTGTCTGATAGGGATTAAGTGGCGCCTGTGTCACTGTACCATCTTCCGCGATGGTTCCCTGTACCAGCACATATGTCAGACTTTCGTTGTCCTTTGTATATTGGGGTAACGCCCTGTTAACGGTTACTTTCCAATTCTTTTCGTCCTCAACGGAAAGTGTCATTTCCTCTTCACTTAAAATAACTTCCTCATACTTTTCATCTGTATAGTAATACAGTTTCAAAAGAGATTTTACTGTATCCGGATTGGGGCGCATGTCCGTTTCGGAAGCATCTGACCATTTTATGACAGCAGAAAAGACCGAAGCATTTGTAAAAGTTACGATGCTTTGGTCATCATTCCACTCTATTAAATAATTGCTTTCCGTTTCATCTGCCCAATCGACCGTCACACGATATGTAACCGCCTTCCCGTCAATTGTCGTTGACGGAAGTTTCGTAAAGTAGTATCGTTCCGTATCCTGTTCTGTTAAATCCGTCTGCTTTTTCTCTGCTGTGGGTACTGTTGACAAGCCCAGAAGAGTCAGATTTTCCTCTACAGGCTGATACACCGAGTCTCCCTCAACAAGAAACTCCAGTTTAAAAACAGGATTCGGTCTGCCTTGAAAACGGTGGTTATCCACCCACTTTACCAGCCATTCTTTCGTCTGGTTACAAGCAGCATTTACTACCGTTACAGGGTATACTCCGTCTGCATCTGTAACCTGAATACTACAACTGCTGCCGGTTATTTTACTCCTGTCGTCACCTTCTGTGAATTCGTAATATAAGAGAGAATACCCTTCCTTTCCTGTCTCTTTCAGAGTATATGTGTATCCTGCCGGGACAGAAATATCTACTGTTTTTCCCGCCGATACATTCACTTTCTTCTCTGCGCTTTTACCGTTTGCCGATACGGAAGCCTTCATTTCAAAAGAAGCAGTGGATTCCGCTCCTTCTCCCAGCACTTGTTTCGTTACCCGTATTTTTCCCGTTATCGGTTTTCTTACTAAATCAACACCTGCAAAGAGGGTTTCCTGTCCTGCTATTCCGTCGGCAGTATTTACTGATTCCAGATACCCTGCCCCCTGCGGAATACTGACACGATAACTGTCGACATCTACGCTTCCGTTATCTGTTGCAACTGTTACGGGCACGTTTACAATTTCATAGGAACCGCCTCCGTTGCCGTCATGAACAAACTTAAGATAAAATGCATTTCCGGGATCGGTAGTCGTCTGATACGTTCCGATTTCATTTCCGTTTGCATCTAATGCCGTCATCTGTATCGTTCCCGAAAAAGTTACCGGTCTTATCAGCGCTTTCCAGTCACTGTCGTTTTCATATCTGACTGTTCCCTGAATCGATACCGTTCCGGATTTGGAGGTACTGTACACTTCATTTATGTTAAGGCTATTTTCCGATATAGTGCCGGTGTTTTCCTCAATTGCACTGTCATTTTCGGATATCGTACCATCATTTTCAGAAACTGTATGATCATTCTCCGCCCTGCTTATGAATGTATTTCCGTCCACCATCTGTATCATAAGCAATATTGCAAGCATACATGCTATCATTCTCTGCCATTTTTTTCTTGTCATTTCCATCTGCTCCTCAAAATCCGTAATCCCAATTGATTACTTTCGACTGAAGATTTTAGCAGATGAAGTGTAACCAAAGCGTAACCGCAGAGAGTTCATGTATACGTCGAGTATCATCAATTTTTTCTACCCTTTTTCAACAACGCCCATGATTTTTCTGCCACAGTATTTACATACATAATTTCGTCTACAGCACCAACAATCGCGCCGCCACACGAATGACACTGGTCTTTTACTATTTTCTTTGCGAGTGCTACCATCAGTTTCCCTTCATGAACCTCCATGGTACAATTTTTAAGGTCTCCATAATGTATGGATTTTCTCACACGTTCCATTTTTTTGATGCTTTTTGATGGCAATCCCATATCAGGCAGGCTATCTGCATGAATAAACGGTTTACTGCTTTTGGAAAAAAACTCTGCGCAGATATTTGCTGTGATAATACTGCGGACTCTCTTTATTCCGATAATTACAAGCGGCGTAAATACAACCACCATCATCATAGCAAACAATATAGAGTCCAGAATATCTGCCTTAATTAATTCATAAGAATAAAGATGATTATTTGCAGAAAGCAAAATCTCCTTCTGATATTCTTTATCAAAGTAATATGAAGTTTCAGAAATCGCCATTAATAATCCTATAAACGCAATCAAAATACCGAATCCCGTCAGAATCAGATAAAGAATTTTCTTCACCATTAAATGTTTGGACAAGTAAAATTTCGGATTTTTCTCACCGCTTTTTGCATCCGTCACAATACTGTAAAAACGATTATCAGCTAACACCTTTGCAAACAAATCCGAACCATTACAATATGGGCATGTTCCGGTAAAAAAGATACGTTTTTCAATTGTTGCTCCACAGTTTCTGCACTCGCAAAGCACCTTTTTGCTATAAAGTTTCGCAACCATTTCTCCCTTTTCTTCCAAAAGTTCAAACTTGTGCATATAGCGCTTTCGGAAGCAAATCATCTGTTTCCTGATACTAACATCTTTGTGTCCTACTACCTTTGCAAGATCATTGCTTTTTACCAGACCATCCAGGCTTCCTTCAAAATAACCCGAAAAGAAAGTTGCCTTCCCAATCAAATTACGAGAAGTAAGTGCGTGTATTAGTAAAACGGAACCTACAATAAACAGTACAATGGAACTTACCATAGATTTTGCATGCCATGCCGTGTAAAGATCATCCCTATAATACATAAATTCGGAAACAATATAATAACCGCATGTAAAAACATAGAATAAGCCCAGACAAACAAGAAGTGCATTTTTTACCTGTAGCTTCTTAATTTTTTTCTCTCTTAAATACATTCTTCTTCTCCTTGTTTTTGATGAATAAGTATCAAGCGCGATATGATGTGTATTACGTTAGGACGGTTCATACTTACTCATGATTATGCCACTCGTCCTTAGTAAGATAAGTGAAGTGCTCTGTTCTTACATCATTCATCAAGGTACATGGCTTATTTTCTTCAGTATGATGATACTTAAATCCACACTTTTCCTGACAACGTTTTGATTTTTCGTTACCATCATAGTATCCGCACCACATTGCATTACATCCTAAATCTTCAAACGCATGTCTTTGCATTTCTCTGACTGCTTCGGGTATGTATCCGTGTCCCCAGAAAGGCACACCTATCCAGTATCCGACCTCTATCTCATCTTTGGCAGCAGTTGTATGCGACTGCATGGGCGGTATCAGCCCTATACTGCCGATTGCTCTGTTATCTTCTTTTAAACACACAGCATATGTTTCTTCTGCTGACAGGACATTTCTTATAATTTCAAGACTGTTTTCAACACTCGTATGTACAGGCCACCCTGCAATCGGTCCGACTTCCGGGTCTTTGGCATATTCATATAAACTTCTGGCATCCGATTCTTTCCACGGACGAAGTATCAATCTTTCTGTTCTGAATTCCATAAATCTGTTCTCCCCTTATTCTTCTATTTACTAAATTTTACCCTGAATCCATTTATCCAAAAATTTCATCTGTTCATCTGTATGAAACCAATGCTCTCCACCTTGCATAATTGTAAGGGAAGCTTTATGTTTTTCTGTGAATTCTTCAATTGTACTGATATCCGTAAGATGATCCTCACTTCCATACAGAATATCTGTAGGAACACTCCACTTTATCGGATTGCTTTTTACATAGCAGAGATAATCCCACGACAATTCTTCTCCAAAGTCAGTATGTATGATTCCCCTTTCCTGTAAATCTGCTTCTGTTACGTTGGCCCAACCCATCATATCGGATATTAGTTTTTCCATATTTACAATGGGAGAAATGAAATATGCATGGCTTATCTTATCATTGATATTTGTATTCATGGAAAAGAAAGCACCGATACTGTTTGCAATCAGAATTACTTCCCTATATTTGTTCTTCAGAGTTTTTACCTCTTCTTCTATTTCTTTTCCTGTTTCCCACGGCGTAAAGGTACGATAGTCCATCCCAATGACATCACAGGATGGAAAAAGAGAGTTGTAATGCTCTGCTTCTTTCGCGCTTCCGCCCTTTCCATGGATATACAAAATAGCGGATGATTTTTTGTCTTTATCTAAGTTATTCATATTTTTTACAAAAGCTCCTTCCTGAATTGCCGCAAATGTAATTAGGCTTATCTAAATTTTTTCTCAAACCGCCAAAACAAGATCGTTATCCACAATACAAATTGAATCAATGCTATTACAAGTTTTACATATCCGCCGGATAATGTCCACTCTCCTATCCAGAACATCGGGAACAGGAAAAACACATACTTGATTATCCCACTTATTACCAGCGGCACAAAAAAGGTTACGCCAAACAGACCTGATAACTTTCCAATTGCCATTCCCTCAACTTTATTTGTGGAAATGGCAACAACAAGCATAGCTGTAACAATTCCGCTTAACATAGTAGATATTGTCATTACAATCAGTTTAACCGGACCAATTTGTGTAAGAGAAAATATAGGCACACATACCAGTGTAACGACACCTGAAATTAATGCAGGCATCAGGATTCTTGAAAATAAATATCCTCTCATTCCAACAGGTGTTACTATAATATACTTTGCTACATTATCGTCTATTTCTCCCAGCACTACTAATCCACCAACAAAAGCAAACAGCATTCCTGTCAGCATGGCAAGAAGCCAACTGAAATATTCATAATAAGGGCCCAATATTCCCTCTAACCCATAATGAATTAAAACTTTATCTTCCAGTAGCGGTATTCCCAATCTAAAAAATATTCCCGCTAAAACGGGCGCAATCGCAAGCATAATCATCATCATTTCTTGGGTAATCTGTTTTACCATATAGATAAACATTTTATTAATTGCTTTCATATGCTTCACTCCCTATTACAATTTTGTTCCGGCGGATGTTTGAAACATTTTTCTTACAGATAAATCGGCTATTATAAATAAAACCGCGAGCCAAACAGCAATACTAAGTAACGAGAGCAGTGCCAAATCCATATTACCCTCCAGAAGCTGCATAATGCCGCACCCTGGATGCAAAAGTGCCAGTTTGTTATTCCACATAATGCCTCCCCTATAAATGATTACGGGAACAAATCCTACGATTTCAAAGGGGACTGTCCATACGATATACTGGTTTAAACTTTCGATTTTTGATCCAACGATAATTCCGCAAAGGCTAAAAATCATGGAGCCTGTAAATATTCCTACACTGCAAAGAATAAAATTTTTGGTATTGCCTTGCATCATCAAAAGCACGCCTACTATTTCAGAAATGATTCCAATTGACAGTACCTTGCCTAATATGTATTCTTCTGGCGTCACCGGAGAAATTGCAATTGAATTGGTGATTCTCTGACTTTTCTCCAGAAGAATAAGCGCTCCCATAAAAAACATTCCCATTGCAGCCGGATCTGAATATACGCAAATGGAGATAATCATATTTTTTACGTCACCCTTAAAAAATGAAAAAATAACCAGATAAATGATAAGCACCAAGAAATAAAGAGCGTAAAATCCATATTTCCATTGAAATATTACGTCACCTTTTATTACATTAACTTTTCTCATAATCAGGGTCCTCCATTAGTCTAACTGTGCTCCTGTAAGTTCAATAAAAATATCACTTAATGTGGGTTCTGCACTATGAATGGATGTTATCCTGTTCTCAGATATCAGTTTCTTAAGCAGCTCATCACTACTAATCTCTGTTAACGTAGTGGTTTTCACCTGTTCTTTACCATGTTCCATAAAAGTATACGTCACTTTTGCAGCGCCCTTTTTCATAATGAAATTGTGTGGCGTATCAATTGCCTTCATCTGTCCGTTCACAATGAAAACCACTCTGTCACAGAGTTCTGTGGCATCTTGCATGTTGTGAGTCGTGATAATGATTGTTTTTCCTTTATCGCGCTCCTTTAGAATCATGTCTTTCATAATCTTTGCATTATTGGGATCCAGACCGCTTGTAGGCTCATCCAAAAACAAAATCTGCGGATCATGAACCAGAGACTTGATAAAATTAAGTCTGGACTTCATGCCTTTTGAAAAAGCTGAAACTTTTTTGTCTGCGTGTTCAAAAAGCCCCACTTCTTTCAGCAGTTCGTCGATATCCCTTTTGTCTCCTCTATATAAAGATGCAAAGTAATCAAGATTTTCTCTTGCTGTTAACTTTTCGAATAAGCTGGGAAATTCAAAATCCACGCCTATGTTTTCGTAGAATTCTTTGCCATGTTTATTGCTGTCTGTATCAAGTATTCTGGCTGTCCCCCGATAATTTGTGCAGAGGCCTGTCAATACTTTTTGAAGGGTACTTTTTCCGGCTCCGGATGGTCCTAAAAATCCAAATATTTCACCTTGATTTACAGAAAAACTGATATCCGTCAAAAATGGATGCTTCGTATAGCTAAAATATAAGTTACGAACCTCTATAACCGTTTCTTTCTTCTTTTCCATAATCTGTTTTCTCCCTACCGACTTATTTATTTACTGACAAGTTGAATTACGATGCCTTTTATAAGCAATCGCATGCTTTCTTTCCAGTTTTGCTCGCCAACTTCCCGCTTGTACATTCCTCCAAAGATGATCATCATAAATGAACCTACCAAAGTTTCCACACTCATACCATTTTTTGTGGCAAGTTCCTTGAATAATCCCTCTCCAAAATCACTGTCATTTTTCCGGTGCTTTTCTAAAACCTCATCAGGAATCTTTGATAAGATAAGATTCATCGACTCCGGCTCTAAAAGAACCTTAAGACAGGAATTATACGTGATTTCCATTGCTCCAAGAATGACATCCGTAATCTCATTCACACAGTCAGAAAAATCAAGATTATTCTTTGTCATATTTTTGTCTATGATAATCTTTTGAAATCCATTTGCTATATACTGATCTACCTGTTCATGAAAATCCTGCGACACATCAAACAACAGCATCTCCTTTGACGGATAAAACAGATAAAAAGTTCCCTTTGGAATACCTGCTCTTTTGACCAATTCATCAACTGTAGTTTTCTTAACACCCTTTTCCTGCATGAGAACATTTGCTTCCAGCTTAAGCTTCTCAATAATTTGTTTCTTTTCTTCATCAGAATACATTTTTGGCATTTCATTTTTCCTTTTTGACTAATTATAATATTTTAGTCATTATAATATTAAAAAAATATTCTGTCAAGAAATAATATCCGCCTCTCCATACAAATGATTTGACAGTGCAAGCAGCTTCCCATACCTCGTTTATTTTCACTAACGTTTAAAGTTGCAAATTGTGACTTTAAAGAATCTGTAATTTCACTTGCTTCAAGCTGAAACATGAAATTCTCTGGAAATCTTATCGAATTACATTTTTCAAGCATTACTTGTTGTCCGCGAATTAAATACATCTTATTACGAATATAATCTGTAAATAATAATTTCAAATTATGATGTGTAAAAATGAAAGAGCACTTACACATTATTTTATAATATCCTATATCAAATACAATTAACTCATTGTCATGAAATGATTTGTAGCAGTAAAAATCCATTTTGTAGGTGTCATAACAAATCGATTTAATCCCGCTTCACTTCTAACCGTCTCGAATTGCACACGGTTAAAAAATCTGGGGTCCTCTGAATTCTTCTCCATTATTCTCCCCCTTTTCTCTTACTAGTTCCTCATACTTGAGCTGATAAGCAATCAGTCTCGGTATATATTCCGGGGGAGTTCTTCTAGCTGCTTCCCAATCTTCTAATGTACGAACAGGGATGCCCGTGTGTTCTGAAAATTCTTTGCGAGTCATCCCTGTACTTTCTCTTAATTACTTATATTTTTATAAGAAAATACCTCATATCTTTACAGCTCTTCCATTCGATATTATATTTTCCTTTCACACACACAACTTCATCTTTCTTTCCTGTTGGTTTTATTATCTCGCCATGAATCGGTTCATGCCCCCTAAAATAGGCATACACCCCATCCTGTCTCTGACCAGAATAGAAGTTTTTATCTTGTACTAACGTCACGCAATATGTACTGTTAAACCCAGCCTCTTTCAATTCTTCCATAAACTTTATGTCTTTTATAAAAGAAAACATCTGCTCTGGATACTGCCCATTAAGAGGATACTTAAGTTCAATAGCTTGCTTTTCATAATCGCAATAAATCACAATATCGATCTCATGCTTTACAGTACCCGATATTCCAAAAAACTTAGTATTTCTTTCAAACTGAACCTTATATCCTGTTAGCTTTGTACGTAGAAAAATCCCCAATTCATGCTGCAAGCTAAACTCGTTATATACTTCAACATCTCCTATAGCTACAAGCTCCATAAATTCATTCAATAATTGTTCTACGTTCATACTTACCTCGCCTTCGATATATCTCTTGCTTCTGAAATAGTATCAGATGTAAGTAAAGTGTCCAGCATGGCCCACACTCTTCCATTTGGATATATCTTTCCGTTTTTTACTTCTTTCGGTGGAACAATTGCAGGACCAAGTTTATATACAAAAAAGTTACCGTCTTCCGTAACATCCGGCATTTCAGTATCTAAATGCTATATAATTTGGTGGTTCCTTTGGCCATCCATTTCCTCCAATAGGATGAAAATACTTGTTATATTTCTTCACTATTTCAACCCATGTCAAATCACAATTATCTGGTTTCCCGCTGCCTAGTACAACAACATAAACCCAATTTGAATCTTTGATTTGCATAGTCATTATCCCTCCAAGATATTCTTTTAGTTCTTCTAACAAATGCTTCACTGTTATCCCATTTACCTCAACAAAAGGCAAATTATCCTTTGCATACTCAACACTGCATTCTGACATAGATACAATGGCTTTATTTTGAACTGCTGCCTTCCTAAAATCACTTCGCATTGAATACTTAGTAAGTTGCTCTGCGCCTGGAAGCAGCCAACCTCGTCTGGATCTACATTAATTCCAAATATTTCATAAACACTGGACATTTATTCAACGCCCACGCTATACTTTTTGTTATATCATTTTCCTTGTCTCCGATAAGCTGAAATATGCTAACTACCGCATCTCCATACACCGAATTTTGTTTTTTACACCCTAATAGTAATATGACAGTCTCGTATCTTGTTGTATGTACAAACAAAACTACATTTCAATCAATACCTTCCATTTTCCTTTCCGCTTTCCATTTTCGCGAACAATTAACCCTTTTTCCTGCATCTCAACAGTTCTTCTTTTTATTGTTCTCTCTGATTTTCCAGATAACTCAGCAATTCTTTTTTGAGTTGCAGATGGTTCGATTTTTAAAATTTTTAATATCGCTAATTCTTCTAGTGATAATTTCAAAGTGCCATTTTGGCACTTTGAAATACTATTCTTGGCACTTTGGATTGCACCTTCATTTTCAATATCAATATGCATATATCTATTCTTCAATTCATGTCCCGCATTCATCAAAAGATTTTCAAAGAATAATACCAAAAATTCTGTAGTAGCATGAACACCATTTTGCAAATCATTATAGTTAGCGCGAACTAAAGCATTTCTGAAATACCAGGAATTCTCTGCAAAGGTTTCATTACTCACTGAAAATCCAAATGTCTTCAGATACTTAATAATAAATACCGCTATTGACCTGGTATTACCTTCTCCAAATGGATGAATCTGCCATATTCCGGAAGTAAATTTTGCAATATGCCTAACCGATTCTTCTATCGATAATCCCTCATATGAAAAGTTTTTCTCTTGCTGAAAATCATAATCCAGGGTAGCTCTGATACTGTCATATGATGCATACATTACTGTATTGCCCTTCAATACCCACTCTTTTTTCGTGATATTGTAATCACGTATTTTTCCAGCATGACTGAATATTCCTTCAAACAGTTTACGATGAATATTCTGCCATTCTACCGGTGAAAACTGGAATGTTTTCTCTCCAAGGAGCTTTGCAATTCGTACAGAAACAATGTCTGCTTCCTTAGTATCAGCCTCTATCTCACTTCTATCTCTTCGTTCTTCATAATAGTTGTGAATACGTTTATCCGCTTCAGATATCGTGATTTTTCCTTCGATATGTTCTTTTGCTGTTTCAATCAAATATTCAGAAGGCTTAAGGCCATCAACATCCTGAAGACCGATAGCCGTTTTCCAAGCATTACTTTTGTCTACCTTATCAGGCTCGCCTTGGCGTATATATTCATTTAGTTCTAATTCCCAATTTTTATCAGTCAAGAGCCTCACCTCAATTCTTTTTTCCAATAATCACAACATGATTGCTCATCTATTGTATATAAATCCTCTTTAAAAGTTGCACCATTCCAACGGACTTCTTATTTCTGCTCAATTCCAGGCAAATTACTTGACTCCAGACTACTAAGTGTTGTCATCTGCTGCACTGCTAATTCATGTAACAACTGCATCCTTTCAGCCTGAGTCTTTTCTATTTTGATAAATGTAGATTCATCTCTCATCCGTTACAAAATACTTAACTTCTTTTTCCGGGCGAATGAGTTCTGTTCTAAAAAATTCAGGATAGTATCGAACAGGAGTATCCAAGTCAATCCAGCGTAGATATTCCTCCTGCCCATCCTCAGTAATACTTTTACATGTCAAAGGGAAATCATCAGGTTCCTTCATGTAAAAATAAAACGAAATTTCATAAATTAGTTTTCCCATATTAGTAGCTGTATCACCATAGAAATAATTTTCATGGACAAATCCAAGTCTGTCAATTTCCATGTAAACACCGGTCTCTTCATATACTTCTCTTATTACAGTCTCTTTTGCAGTCTCACCAAACTGAATTCGTCCTCCGACAGAATATAAGTATTCCGGTCTTTTTTTATTTCCGATCATAAGCAACTGATTATTTTTCATAATGATTGCTCCAACCCGGAGATTAAGGAATCCATTCTCACAAGGAACTGTCATATCTTTGCTCATAAACGCTCCTCCTCTACTGTGACATTTTGGCTCATGATTTTCTTCGTCATCAAGCACACACTTTCCACATGCATTGAAACTTTACCTCGCATTAACATTCGCGCACGTGATTTTAGATTTTTACACCCCTATTTTGAGGACAATAATATGACAGTCTCTATATCATAAGTCTGCGCAAACATCACAAATCTATTTCTTCTCAATACCAGGCAGATCACTCAGTTCCAAACTACTAAGTGTTGTCATCTGCTGTACGGCTAGTTCATATAACAACTGCATTCGTTCAGCTTGGGATTTTTCCTGTTTTATCAATATTGCATTGTAACTTTCCATGTTTGCGAGCACTAACAACTGATATAGCGTTGCATTATCCCTTATATTACCTTTTTCATTAGGATTACTATCACGCCACTCTTTTGCAGTCTTTCCAAATAGTACAGTATTAAGCAAATCTGCTTCACTCGCATAAGAATAAGAAATCTGTTGTGGTGTAAGTTTCTGG
>JAQXIR010000023.1 GCA_029007885.1 Lachnospiraceae bacterium
GAAGAAATCAGAGATTATTTTGCTCCGATTCTTAGAGAGTTTGAAAAAGGAAATTTTGAGGTTGCGAAGGAACTGATTGTCAGTGCAGAATATCTTGCCATCAGGGATGCGTTCATTGACGGAAGCATGCCATATTGGAAGAATACGACATATGAGACGGTTAGTGATATCGGAGTGATGTTTTTGCTGGAAAACGGCAGGCGGGTATTTTCTTTTATGGAAGAGGAACCGCAGAACGCACAGCACGGATTTATAAAAGTCTGGGGATTTTGCTGGGTTGATAACGGAAGACTGCGCACCGGGATTTCCTACGTTCCGGTTCATGAAGGCACGCAGCCGTATCCATATAAGGAATATGAAATTATGTATTGGTGGTCTACGGTGAAAAACCAGGCACTGACGGTTAGCACCTACGCAAAGATGAACTATCGGTTTGAAACAAGAATTTATACCGAATACGACATGACAACAGAAGTAATCAATGACTGGGGTGGAGAATATGAGTATAAAGACACCTATGACTGATAAGAGAGCAGTTATCATAGCGGCGGGAGATTTGACGGTATCTAAAATCCCTGTTACGGAAAATGATTATGTCATTGCGGTAGACGGTGGACTTCTCTATTGTGAAATGCTTGGAATCACTCCCAATCTTGTAATCGGAGATTTTGACTCAATGGATGAGAACACGATAAAACGTCTATCGGAATTTCCGAAAGAAAAAATCATGGCACTTCCCCGGGAAAAGGACGATACAGACATGATGGCGGCGCTGCGTTATGCGCTGGAAATCGGAATTGGGGAGTTCCGAATCTATGCGGCGTCCGGCGGAAGACTAAGCCATACAATTGCCAATATCCAGTGCCTTAAGTATTTAAAGGAGCAGGGAGCAACAGGGTATCTGATTGACGGAAATCAGATGGTTTTTCTTGCACAAAATGAAGAGATTTCCTTTCTGGAATCTTTGGAAGGATATTTATCTGTATTTTCCTTAGCCGAAAAGGCAGAAGGTGTTACAATCAAAAATATGAAATATACACTTACGGATGCAGTGCTTACGAATGCATATCCAATCGGAATCAGCAAGGAGTTTATCGGAAAGAAAGCAAGTGTATGCGTAAAAAACGGCACACTCCTTATCATTGTGGAGTATGCCGCTTAAGGAATCCTTAGACATATGTATGGTCGATTTTAGCGACGATAAAATAGGATTCGTTTACTTTTTTGACTTCTTCGTTGATTCGCTTTAAGAGTTCGGAATCAGACATTTTGAATTTGTACGGAACCAGAACATCAAAAATGAGATTGGTATGAGTCGGTCCGACTACCATACGAAAATCATGAAAATGAAGGGAATCGTCAATGCCAAGGATAATCCTGGAGACGATTTCCTTCATTGCATTTACCTGCGGATCATCATTCATAATCGGGTCCATATGAATGGTTGCTTCACAATTCAGTTTTTCGTTGATTTCATTTTCAATATGATCAATTAAATCATGTATTTCCAGAATATCTCCGGAAGCAGGAACCTCTGCATGAAGGGAGACCATGACACGTCCCGGACCGTAGTCATGAACCATCATATCATGGATGCCGAGAATCATATCATGTGACATCACGATTTCTTCAACATTTTCAACAAATTGTTTGTCGGGAGCCTGACCAAGCAGAGGATTGATAGTCTCTTTTGCGGCATTGATTCCGGAATAGAAGATAAACAGTCCGACGATTAAGCCACAGTAGCCGTCAATCTGAAACCCTGTTGCCTCGGAAATCAGAGAAGACAGGACAACAAGCAGGGTGGCAAGTGTATCGCTGCGGCTGTCGGCAGCAGTGGCAAGCAATGCGGCACTGTCAATCTTTTTTCCGATAGTATGATTGTAATAAGACATATATAATTTCACGAGAATGGACACAACTAAGAATACAAGAATGAGAGTATTCATTGCAGTGTCCTGCGGATGAAGAATCTTCTCAAAAGAAGACTTTAGCAGTTCAAGAGCCATTAAAAGGATGGCAAGGGATACAAACAGACCGGAAAGATATTCAATTCTGCCGTGCCCGTAGGGGTGATCGGGGTCGGGCTTCTGGGAAGCCAGTTTAAATCCGGCAAGCGTGATAAAAGAAGAACCTGCATCGGATAAGTTGTTGAAGGCATCGGCGGTAATGGCAATGGAATGGCTTAACGTTCCGGCTAAAAATTTGCCGATAAATAAAAGAATATTTAGTCCGATTCCGACCAACCCGCATAACATGCCGTAAGCTTTGCGAACGGATGGCGATTTTGTGTTTTGATAATCCTTAATAAACAGTTTTGCAAATAAAGAAACCATATTTAATGACCTTTTATGTCCTTTCCGTAAAAATAAACAATAATATTTTATGACACCTCGTTGTATTTTACAATCTATATATTGCATGAAAAGAAAAAGTAGTGTTATAATTTGTCACGGAAATAACTTAAAGCAGTTAAGATAAGATAGGAGAACATTATGAGTAAAAAAACAACGGTATTAATGATTCTTGACGGATACGGACTGAACAGTGAAACAAAGGGAAATGCAGTAGCAGAAGCAAAGACTCCTGTTATGGATAAATTGATGGCAGAATATCCGTATGTAAGAGGAAATGCAAGCGGAATGGCAGTAGGACTTCCGGAAGGACAGATGGGTAACTCCGAAGTAGGGCATCTGAATATGGGTGCCGGAAGAATTGTGTATCAGGAACTTACCAGAATTACAAAAGAAATTCAGGATGGTACATTCTTTGAAAATGAGGCATTGCTTGATGCCGTAAACAATTGTAAAGCAAATGATTCCGCACTTCATTTATACGGTCTGTTATCAGACGGTGGTGTACACAGCCACAATACGCACTTATATGGATTACTGGAACTTGCCAAAAGAAACGGACTAAAAAAGGTATATGTTCATTGCTTCTTAGATGGTCGTGATACACCTCCGGCAAGCGGAAAAGAGTTTGTTGAGCAGTTAGAAGCAGAGATGAAAAAAATCGGTGTCGGCAAAGTTGCATCCGTATCCGGAAGATACTATGCAATGGACAGAGATAATAACTTTGACAGAATCAAACTGGCATATGACGCTCTGACAAAGGGAGAAGGAAACAAAGGAACTTCTGCACCCGAAGCTATCCAGAAATCATATGATGACGGAAAGACAGATGAATTTGTTATTCCGACGGTAATCGAAGAAAACGGAGCACCGGTT
>JAQXIR010000024.1 GCA_029007885.1 Lachnospiraceae bacterium
AATGAAGAAACCGTCAAGGGAGTCCAGGTAAAGAGGGGTCCCTAACTTGTTGACCGGTGCAAGTGTGATAAATGATCCGGAAAGGAATTTGCGCAGATACAGACAATTGTCCCGGATAAAGAGTCCTGTTTCACCGGATACGGGTGCTCGGTCTCTTCCGATTAAAAGAATATCACCGGCATAATAAACGGGGTGATAATCATTTGAGGAGATGCGGATACCGCAGGAGAGCTTGGAACCGAACCGCTTCCGGTATTCATCAACAGGTAAAGTCATGATGGAATAGGAATCGAGAGAAAGAGAATCCACCATGCGTGTGCCTAAGGGCACAAATACCGGGATATAGTCATTACACCGGTACGGTTCACATACGGAAAGAGATTCTTCCAGTTTTGCAAGATAATTGACCATCCGCTGCGAATGTGTTCCAAAAGATGATAAAGAATCTTGTGAATTCTTTGGATGTTCCAGCAATGTATTTAGGTCCATATCAAGCGCATAGGCAATCCGAAGAATATTGCAAAGATGTGGATTCTCAATACGGTATGTAACAAGTTTTTTTACAGTATCGTAGGGCACACCGGATTCTTCTGAAAGGCGCATTAAAGACCAACCGCGTTTTTGCGTTTCGCGGCATATACTCGCAACCGTCATGGAAGTAATTTCACCGGGCGTTAATGTCAGTTTCATAAAGGTACCTCTTTCTGCTTTCAAGATGCCGTAAACATACAGCGTGCCATGGGTGGCACTAAAAACATGCAAATCATGTCAAAAATAGTGCCATTAAAGCCATTTTTAATTTGATTTAGTCTGATAAAATGAATACATATTATTAGTAAACGGGGGATTGTGTAAATGAATGATGTCAATATTAAAATTGAAGAATGGAATGAGCCAAATCTGAAAAAACTGTTGTTTCTTTTAAAGAACAGCCAGGGGGTAAAACTGACATTATCATATGACGGGGAAAGTCAGTACAGCCGGAACACGGAAGCAAGATTAACGGGGATTCTTGCGGGAATCGGTATTCCATCCCATCTGAAAGGGTATTCTTACATCAAAACAGCAGTCGAACTGTGTCTGAAAGACCGAAGTGAACTGGAATGTGTTACAAAACGCTTGTATCCTGAGATAGCTAAGCGGTATTCGGTAGATAGTAATCGCGTGGAACATGCAATTCGGCATGCGATTCAGACCGGCTGGAAGCAGGACAACAAAAGGATGAAAGAAGTCCTGTTCGGATATTCCGTAGGGAAAGATAAAAAACCAACCAATGCCGCATTTATTGCTACAATTACAGACCATCTGCAACTTGACAGTGAAAAAAGAATTCCATCATAACAGTTCTGGACTCATATACAAATATATCCTGTTTTACGCTGTTTAGCAAGAGTAATTAAGAATTCTTCTGTTGCCTTTTGGAAAAAACTATGCTAATCTGTTGTCTGACAAGACAGGTGACATACACCTGAAAAAACAGAGAGGCAGTATTATGAAAAAAATATTGAAAGAAATCTTTATTGAAGGACTCAGCGGTATGGCAAGCGGATTATTTGCAACCTTGATCATCGGTACGATTATCTGTCAGGTCGGGGCGCTGATTCCCGGTACAATCGGCAATTTTATTGTGATTATGGGAAAGGTCGCTTCTGCGTTAACGGGAGCAGGAATCGGATGCGGTGTCGCAATGCGTTTGAAAGGAAGCCCGTTAGTTATTGTATCGGCGGCAACAGCCGGTATGACAGGTGCATTTGCATCTAAAATCATTGCGGGTGAGGTTTTGGTTGACGGTGTTATGCATTTTGCAGGGCCGGGAGAACCGCTGGGTGCATTTTTGGCAGCAATCGTATGTATTTATGTAGGAAGACTGGTATCCGGAAAAACAAAAGTCGATATTCTGGTTACACCGTTTGTATGTATTCTTTCCGGTGGAACAGTTGGACTTTTAGCGGGTCCTACCATTTCGGGATTTATGACATGGCTTGGTTCTTTGATTAATTGGGGAACGGAACAGGCTCCGTTTTTAATGGGAATTGTGGTATCGGTTTTGATGGGAATCATCCTGACGCTTCCTATCAGTTCTGCAGCACTTGGAATTATTCTCGGATTAAACGGAATTGCTGCGGGAGCGGCAACGGTTGGATGCTGTGCGAATATGGTTGGATTTGCGGTTGCATCTTATCGTGAGAACAAAGTAAACGGACTTTTGGCACAAGGACTTGGCACAAGTATGCTTCAGATTGGAAATATTGTAAAAAAACCGATTATCTGGTTGCCGGCCATTATTACAAGTGCTATTTTGGGACCGGTATCCACGATGGTTTTCCATATGACAAATAATGCAACGGGTTCCGGAATGGGAACTGCCGGATTAGTCGGACAGATTAATACATTCCAGACCATGGTAACGGAAGGAGTGGCACCGGAAGTTGTTCTTATAAAAATTCTTTTGATTCAGATTGTACTTCCGGCTGTTTTGTCACTGATTATTTCTGAGTTTATGAGAAAAAAGAATTGGATTAAAGAGGGAGATATGAAACTGGAAGTTTAATGCTTTAAATATTGATAATTCTTTTTTGTACGCCGTCTTGCGGGAAACCGGAAGGCGGCTGCTATTTTATTATAAAGATAGTAGCCGATAACACCCAGATTGCGTGTAACGATATTGCCCTGGCGGTAAACATTTGTCAGTACATCGCTGTTTACACAGGATTTACCGTTTGGACAGTTTTGAGACTGTGGACATTTACGTGTATCGCGAATCAGATGAATCAAATCGTTATTACTGTGGATGGTATGGGAAAATTCCGTAAAAGCAGTACCGATTGCATCGTAACGATGGGCATCGGAACCGGCAAAATGCGGGAGATTCCATTTTTCAGCAAGAGCACGTGCTTTTTCATTTGCAGACGGATGAACGCAGGAGTTGAAAGTTTCTACAAAATCAAAACGGTCCATCCATTCTTTATAGTGCTTTCCTGCTTTTGTATGCATCAATGCAAAGAATCCGGTGCCGTAAGGGTGTGCAGGACCTAAAATGCCGCCGAGATAATGCACGAGTTTTTCCAATTCGCTGATGGTAAGACCACGCAGTTCCAAAAGACGACAACTCACTTCATCAGGAAGAATGGCAATAAAATGACCGGCGTCAATCGTATCATACTCAATTCCTTTCAGAACGGTAAAAGGTTTGGAGGTTTTTATTCTGTCTTTTATTTCTTCCCACTTTTCAAATCCTTTATAAGAGTTATGGTCAGTGATAAGCATTCCGTCAAATCCCTGTGCAATCAGTTTTTTTATATAATGTTCCAAATCGACACGGGCATCGATGGAGCCTTCTTTTGTATGACAGTGCATATCAAATTTCATGCAGTTCTCCTCCGGATTTTTACTTTTTCAGACTCTAGTGTTTCCATTATACAATAATTTAAAAAGGATTGACAGAAAAAATCGATGTATTACAATAAAAACATTCCATGAAAAAAGGAGCGGATACAAAGGATGAGCGCGCATTCTTACGAAATGGATATGTGTAACGGACCGTTACTTAAAAAAATATTGCTCTTTTCCATTCCGCTGATGTTGTCAGGAATCCTTCAATTGCTGTTTAATGCTGCAGATATGATTGTAGCGGGCAGATTTGCGGGAAGTGTTGCACTTGCGGCGGTAGGAGCGACTGCTTCGCTAATCAACCTGCTGATTAACGTTTTTGTCGGCCTTTCTGTAGGGGCAAACGTAGCAATCGCTCATTTTTACGGGGCGAAACAGGACGAGGACTTGCAACAGACTGTCCATACCGCAATAGCACTCAGCCTTCTTTGCGGCATCTTCTTAAGCGTTATTGGATATCTGTCTGCTTCACCGCTGTTGTCATTAATGGGAACTCCGGATGATATCCTGCCGCATTCGGTTATTTATATGAAGATTTATTTTATCGGAATGCCGGTTACACTGCTCTACAATTTCGGCAGTGCGATTTTGAGGGCAGTTGGGGATACAAAACGTCCGCTGTACTATCTTCTGGCAGCAGGGGTTATAAATCTGATTTTAAACCTGATATTTGTCATTGCCCTCCGGATGGGAGTAGCGGGAGTGGCACTTGCTACAATACTTTCTCAGACAATTTCGGCTGTTCTGATTCTTTACTGTCTGATGAAAGACAAGGGAACATGCCATTTGGAACTTCGACAATTACGATTATATCCCGATAAAGTAATGAAAATTCTTAAGGTGGGGCTTCCGGCAGGATTTCAAGGAGCAATTTTTGCTATTTCCAATGTGCTGATTCAGTCATCGGTTAATTCTTTTGGCTCGGTTGCAGTTGCGGGGAACACGGCAGCCTTGAGTCTGGAGGGATTTGTGTACAACTCCATGAATGCATTTCACCAGACGGCACTTAGCTTTACGGGGCAGAATATGGGGGCACGTCAGATTAACAGGGTAAAGAGAATTCTCATGATCTGTCTTATTTGTGTTACCGTAACCGGAATGGTAATGGGACTTGGAGGACTTTTCATCGGAAAAGAGCTGCTTTCTCTTTATGCAACAGAGACAGAAGTAATCGCTTTTGGATTAAGAAGAATGAAGATTATTTTTTCTACCTACTTTCTTTGCGGGGTTATGGACGTCATGGTAGGCAGTATCCGGGGAATGGGATATTCGGTTATGCCCATGATTGTGTCGTTACTGGGAGCGTGCGGACTAAGAATTCTCTGGATATTTACGATTTTTTCAGGACACAGGACACCGGAAATGCTTTATCTGTCTTATCCGGTCACATGGATGATTACTTTCCTGGCCCATGTATTGTGCTTTACAATAATTGTAAAATGTTTTCCCGGTGGTGCGTCCGGCAGTAAAATTTCTGGAACGGGCCCGTAAAAAACGTCAGCACTTGGATTTTTCAAGCATCGCGCCGAAAAATCCTTAGTACTGTTACGTTTTTTACGGGCGAAAGCGTGCCCGAACGGAAATTTTACTGCCGGATACACTTAGATAAGCATTTTGCAATTTTAAATACAGTAATAAGAAGTGAGGAGTTTCTATGAAATACGATTTTGACAAAATAATTAACAGGACAAATACAAACTCGGAAAAATATGATTTTGCGGATGAATGGGGTGTTCCGAAAGATGCCCTACCGATGTGGGTGGCGGATATGGATTTTCAGACAGCACCGTGCATCATAGAGGCGATGCATGAAAATCTGAATCTCGGAATATTCGGATATAGCGAACCGAAAGAGGAGTACTACGATGCTCTTACAAAATGGTATCGTACTCATTTTGATTTTAACATACAAAAGGAATGGGTTTTAAAGACACCGGGAGTCGTATTTGGAATCGCTGTTGCTTTGCGTGCGCTTACCAATCCGGGGGATGCTGTTTTGATACAACAGCCGGTTTACTATCCGTTCCGGAGTGTGATTGTCGATAATAAAAGAAAACTCGTCAACAGCCCGCTTATGAATCGAAACGGTTATTACGAAATGGATTTTACGGATTTGGAAGAAAAAATAGTAAAGAACAACGTAAAGCTCTTTATCCTTTGCAGTCCGCATAATCCTGTCGGACGTGTCTGGAAGGAAGAAGAACTAAAGCGGGTATTGGAAATCTGTAAAAAACACAGTGTATTTATTATCAGTGATGAAATTCATGCGGATTTTACCTACCCGGGACATCCGCATACAGTCTTCGGGAAAATTGCGGGAGACTATTTAGAGCAAGTCATTATCTGTACCTCTCCCAGCAAAACGTTTAACCTTGCGGGACTTCAAATTTCCAATATTGTGATACCAAGCGAATCTGTGCGCAGGAAGTGTAAGGAGGAAATGAAGGCAGTTGCTTATGACGAAGTTGGGATGCTTGCTATTACAGCATGCCGCGCTGCGTATGAAAACGGCGGAGAATGGCTTGAGGAACTTCTGGTTTATTTACAGGGAAATGTTGACTATGTAAGGAATTTCTTAAAGGAAAACCTGCCCAAAGTAAAACTGATAGAGCCGGAGGGAACATATCTTGTGTGGCTGGATTTTACCGCCTATGGACTGACTGCCAAAGAACTGGATCATAAGATGTTAAATGAGGCAAAATTGTGGCTGGATGCAGGAAATATTTTCGGTAAAGAAGGTGCAGGCTATGAACGTGTAAATATTGCCTGTCCGAGAAGCGTACTAAAAGAAGCATTGGAGCGTATGAAAAAAGCATTTGCATAGAATAAAAAAGAGGATATCCGTCGGATATCCTCTTTGCTTTTGTAGTCTTATTCAACAGTGTCTACTACAACATCTTCAGCCGGTGCAGCTGCAACAGGCTGATTTTTAATTCTGTGATAGAAGTTTGTAATAGTTAACTGCATATAAGGAATTACATAAATGTAAGCAATACCGAATGTAACAACACCTAATAAAGCCCAAAGAATAAAGGATAACTGTAATACGAAAAGATCCATTTTGTGACCGTCCATGATGGCCTTACTTTCATTTAACGCTTCCTTTGCAGTCATATCCGGATTTTCTGCCAGGATATAAAAAGACATGGAATAAGAAAGTCCTTTGATAATACCCGGAATAACCAGCAATAAAGACCATAAGAAAGTAAATACTGCAATTAAGATATTCAGGATAACTGCAGGCCCAAACTGTTTAAAACCGTCGAAAATAGTTGCAACCTGAGGTTTCTCACCGTATGTAGTATTCAGGTATACTTTGATTAATCCTAAGGAAATCGGTGCTGTGATTAATAAACTTGCAATAGTTGAAACAAACGGAATCGGAATAAGGGCTGTTGCGAAACCTACACCTAAACCAATCAATGAAACTACCAGTCCACAAAGGAATAACATTCCTAAGTTTCCCTTTAACTGCTCTTTTGCCTGTTGCTTGAGTTCTGCTCTTGTAAACATAAAATTCTCCCCTCTAAAGTTAGTTTCTTTTTGATTATTGCATGTGGTGCGAATTTTGTCAATTCCCTCTTTACAAACGAGTATCTTTTGATATACACTTAGAACACCTACCTTTTGTGAATTTCATAAATGAAAAACCACAGGAGGTAATTTATGTCTTTTTTTCAGAAACACATACCTTATAACAGATATTCCGTAATTTGTACGGGAATTGCAGTTCTATTTCTGATGCTTCTTCCTTTTTTCCCGGTAAGGGCACAGGAATCCGTAACATCTCAGGAACAATCCCTGATAATCAGCAAAAGTATTACCCATAAACATACCGGTGACAAGAACAACGGCGGAGGCTGCTATGGAAAACGATGCAGCAAAACAGAAACGGTAGAAGTTCCATGCGGAGGAACGATGGTATACAATCCGGCAACCGACAGTACCGGCTGTGACAGGTGCGGAGCCGGATATAACGGAGACCAGTCAGGCAGAGAATGTTGGACAACGTATGAGGAGACACGAAGTTATACGTATTAAGAAATGGATTGCGGGAAAAGTACTTCAACGGAAGTCGGCAAACTGTCGGTTGTAAAAAGTACGGACGAATGGACGAAAGAGTTGACGCTTACCGCTTCCTACGAAGTAACAAAGGGAATGCGTGTCAAAGAAAATCCGTACATCTGGAACGGACAGGAGAGTAATAATCCGGTTTTTGGGGTAACACAGAATGGGCAATATACGCTACGGCTGAATGCCGATGCAAATTCCGATACTGCTAAGGCAACGATTACAGTGAATGTAGAAAACATTGATGTGACACCACCCAAAATCGGAGCATACGAATTGTCTCCGCAAGGTTGGACAAAGGATGGAGTAACCGTATCTCTTACAGATGTAACGGATTTGCAGCCGTCCGGAACAGGAGGCAGCGGACTTGGAGAAACACCGTATTCTTACGATGGTGGGAAAACATGGTGCAAGGAAGAGAAACACCTTTATCGGGAAAATGGGACATATCAGATTTGTGTCAGGGACTGTCTGGATAATGAATCTTCCGTAGAAGTTGTGACTCGTTCAATTGATACCACAGGACCTGTCATTGAAAGTATGGAGTATGACCATGCAAGGAATATTGCGGCGACAACACTTACGATAACGGCAAAAGATGTGCAGAAAGACGGAAGTGAAGGAGTCGGCCTTCACGAAAAGGCATATTCCTATGATAATGGAAAGACATGGACTGCCAAAAGTGTATATCCGGTAAAGCAAAGCGGCAGTGTACAGGTAGCGGTTCGGGATAAATTGGGAAATGTTACATATGCAAGTGAAAACATAACCAATATTGATTCTAACGGACCGAAAGTATGGCACATACTTGTTCCGGATTATTGGACAAATCAACCGGTTACGGCCTGCTTTTTTGCAAAAGACGAACAGCCTGACGGAAGTGAAGGAGTCGGACTGGCAGCAAATTGTTTTTCCTTTGATGATGGTAATTCATGGCAGGAAGAAGGAGAGCGGGTGATGACGGAGAACGGAAGCGTTCGGGTATTTGTCAGGGATTTGTTTGGCAATCGGACTGTCTATGAAATTCCGATTAACAATATCGATAAAAAGGCACCTTCTGCAAAATTAAGTTATGTAAACAACGGAAATGAGGCAGAACCGCAGATCTGTCTTGTTGCGGAAGGATATGATGGGGAATCGGGATTACATAAAGCACCTTATTCCTGGGACGGCGGAAAAACATTTACCGATAAGAATACCTGCCCGATACAGGAAAACGGCGTGTATACGGTGGTAGTAAGAGATCAGGCAGGAAATATTGCATCGGCGGAAGCAGAGATTACGCTGTTTGGGAACAAAAAGAAAATATCCATTGGGAAAAAGCCGGAGGATACACCATCCGAAAAGAAAGAGACAAAAAAAGCAACGATAAAAAAGACAACAGTTAAAAAAGTCCCGGTTCTGGCAGCGAAAGAAGAACCCAAGCAGACAGAAGCAATCTCTTCGGACGGGAAAAACGGATGGTGGATTGCGCTTGCGGTATGTATTCTTCTTTGTATTATTCTTCTGCTTTTGGCATTGGCGGTTTACTACCGTATGATTATTGTGTATGTGCGGACACAGGCAAATTCTTTTGCTTTCCGGGGCATCGTATGGATACGGCGCAGGGAAGAGCGATATGAGGCTGTTTTCAAAGAATCTCTTTTGGAAAAGTGCAGTACGACACATTTTAAATTCTGCCCATCGTATCTGTTTTTGTGGTTCCATAAAGGAGAAGATATCTGCTTTTTATTCCCGGATAAAAAATGTGTAACGATGCAGGCGCAAAAAGAGATGGAAACAGTTTTATTGTAAAATAGGAAATTTCATATTATAATCAAGGGAATAACAGAAACTGTTATTCCCTAATACATCAGAGATGTTCAGGAATTTAGTTGGAATGGAGAAAGCAATGAAGTGGGAAGAGAATGTACGAAAAGTAATCCCGTATGTTCCGGGAGAACAGCCGAAAAAAGCTGATATTGTGAAATTGAATACGAATGAGTGCCCGTATCCGCCGTCACCGATGATTCAAAAAGCAATGGAAGCATTTCCTTATGAGAGTTTGAGAAGATATCCGGACCCACAGGCAACTCGACTTGTCACAGCACTGGCGGATAATTACGGACTGGAACCGGAAAATGTGTTTGTCGGTGTCGGTTCTGATGATGTGCTGGCCATGGCATTTTTGACATTTTTCAACTCGGGAAAGAAGATTCTGTTTCCGGACATTACGTATTCATTTTATGATGTATGGGCCGATCTTTTTAGAATCCCATACAAGTGTAAACCGCTGGATGAAGAATTCCGTATTCGCAAAGAAGACTATTTTGAAGAAAACGGCGGCGTGATTTTCCCGAATCCGAATGCACCGACCGGTGTGGAAGAAAGCGTAGAGATGATAGAAGAAATCATCCGAAAAAATCAGGATGTTGTCGTCATTATTGATGAAGCATATATAGACTTTGGCGGGAAAAGTGTACTTCCTCTCATTCATAAATATGAAAATCTCTTAGTCGTACGGACATTTTCCAAGTCCCGTGCACTTGCCGGTGTCCGTATCGGATATGCATTTGGAAGTCAAAAATTAATTAAGTATTTGAATGATGCCAAATTTTCGTTTAATTCTTATACAATGAATAGTGCAACGATTGAAATGGGATGTGCCTGCCTGCAAGATAAGACCTACTTCCAAGAGACGGTAGAAAAGATTATTGCCACAAGAGAACGGGTAAAGCAGGAATTGAGCGAATTGGGATTCGTATTTCCGGATTCTAAAGCAAATTTTATTTTTGCGAAACACAAGACGGCGAAAGCAAAGAATATTTTTGAAGCGGCAAAACAGGAAGGAATTTATGTCCGTTATTTTAATAAGCCAAGAATTGATGATTATCTTAGAATTTCCATCGGTACCGATGAAGAAATGGACAGATTGCTGGCATTTTTAAAACGGTATCTGGGATAGAAAGAGGCGTGGAGTAATGGAAGCATATACCGATTTTGCACAAGTATATGACACGTTTATGGATCAGACACCGTATCGGGAATGGTCTGACTATCTTTGCAAAATGTTGAAAAAGTATGGAATAGAAAATGGAATTGTACTGGATTTGGGATGCGGAACAGGGACGCTTACGGAATTTCTTGCCAAAGAAGGATATGACATGATTGGTGTGGACAATTCCGAGGAGATGCTCCAAATTGCATTACAAAAGAAAGATATATCCGGTCATGAAATACTGTATCTTTTGCAGGATATGCGGGAATTTGAACTGTACGGAACAGTAAGGGCAGTTGTCAGTGTCTGTGATTCAATTAATTATTTGTTAGAGGATGAAGATGTCGTTACGACATTTTCTTTGGTAAATAACTATTTGGACCCGGGTGGTATTTTCGTTTTCGATTTTAATACCGTTTATAAATACCGGGAAATCATTGGCGATACGACAATTGCCGAGAACCGGGACGACTGTAGTTTTATCTGGGATAATTTTTATCATGCAAAAGAGAATATTAATGAATATGATTTGACCATATTTGTTAAGGAGGGAACTCTTTACCGTAAATTTGAGGAAACACATTATCAACGTGGATATACGATAGAAGAGATGACGGAATTTGTAGAAAAAGCCGGGCTTTTGGTCAAAGAAGTCCTCGATGCCACGACACATAAAGCGGCGACAAAAACAAGTGAACGTGTGTATATCATTGCACAGGAATGTCAAAAATGAAAAGAAGATAAGGGTAGTAAAATGATGAAAGATTATATAGTCAGAGCAACAGCAGCAAACGCACAAATCCGTGCATTTGCAGCAACGACAAAAGAGACTGTGGAAACGGCCAGAGCATCGCATGATTTAAGTCCGGTTGCATCAGCAGCATTGGGACGTCTTTTGACAGGCGGTGCAATGATGGGTTCTATGTTAAAAGGAGAAGAAGATCTTTTGACACTTCAGATTATCGGAGACGGACCAATCGGACAAATCACGGTTACGGCGGATGCCAAAGGAAATGTAAAAGGTTATGTAAATCACCCGGAAGTGATGCTTCCACCGAATGCAGTCGGAAAATTGGATGTCGGAGGCGCAGTCGGCAATGGTATTCTGCGTGTCATAAAAGATATGGGCTTAAAGGAACCGTATTGCGGACAGACTGCTTTACAGACGGGAGAGATTGCGGAAGACTTAACGTATTATTTTGCAACTTCCGAACAGGTACCGTCAGGAGTCGGACTCGGTGTACTGATGGATAAGGAATATGGAAGTGTCAGACAGGCGGGAGGATTTATCATCCAGTTGATGCCGTTTGCAGAAGAAACAATCATTGAAAAATTGGAAGAGAATCTGAAAGCACTGCCACCTGTTACTACCATGTTAGAAGAGGGAAAAACTCCGGAAGAGATTTTGCAGACCGTACTGGCAGGAATGGAGGTTTCCTTTACAGATAGGATTCCTGCCCGCTTTTTCTGCAATTGTGACAAAAAACGCGTGGAAAAAGCCATTATAAGTATCGGGAAAAATGATATTGGAGAAATGATTGCAGAAGGGAAACCGATTACGGTAAATTGTCATTTCTGCAATAAGAATTATACATTTTCAGTTGAAGAATTAAAGGAACTTTTGCAAAAGGCGTCACGCTAGGCGGAGGAATTGTATGAAAGACGGATTTATCAAGTGTGCAACTGCCGGAATAAAAATTAAGGTAGCAGATCCGGCATATAATGCCAAACAGGTAATTGATAAAATTGAAGAATGTGCAGCGGCGGGAGCAAAAATTGTGGTTTTCCCGGAACTTTGTTTAACGGGATACACCTGTAATGACCTTTTTTTACAGGAGCGCCTTTTAAAAGAGGCAAAAGAAAGTCTTATGCTTGCGGCAAAAGCAACAAAGGGTAAAAATGTGCTGGCATTTATCGGACTTCCGTATGAGTATGCGGGGAAATTGTATAACGTGGCAGCAGCGGTTATGGATGGAAAAGTACGTGCGCTAATTCCCAAGACACATCTGCCGAATTATGCGGAGTTCTATGAATTGAGATATTTTACACCGGGACATGCGGAACCGATTGCTGTTTCACTTGAAGGAGAGACAGTTCCGTTTGGCACGCATATCCTGCTGGAAGATGAGAATTTAAAACTTCTGATTGGCTGTGAAATCTGCGAAGACCTCTGGGTGCCGTTAAATCCCGGCACGGAGCATGCACTTGCCGGTGCAAATATGATCGTAAATCTTTCTGCTTCCAATGAGACTATCGGAAAAGATGTTTATCGCAGACAACTGATTGGCTCTACAAGTGCCCGCTTGGTCTGCGCTTATCTGTATGCGAGTGCAGGAGAAGGGGAATCGACACAGGATATTGTGTTTGGCGGTCATCATTTGATTGCGGAAAACGGTACGATTCTTGCAGAGGCAAAGAAATTTCAAAATGATACGATTTATGCAGATATCGATATCAGGAGAATTTGTCATGAACGAAGAAGGATGAATTCTTTTCCGGGCAGTGTCCGGTCGAATTACTGGAAAATACCGATTGCATTTGAAGCAGAAGAGACGGTTTTGGCAAGAGAATTTGGAAAATTTCCGTTTGTGCCGGATGACAGGAAAAAGAGAGAAGAGAGATGTGAGGAAATTCTTGCGATTCAAGCAAACGGTTTAAAGAAACGGTATGAACATACCGGATGTAAAAGTGCGGTAATCGGCGTATCGGGAGGGCTTGACTCGACGTTAGCACTTCTTGTTACGGTGAAAACGTTTGATTTGCTGAAAATGGACAGAAAAAATATTATGGCAGTTACGATGCCATGTTTCGGAACAACAGACAGAACCTACGAAAATGCATGTCGTCTTGCCAAGACACTCGGATGTACATTAAAGGAGATTGACATTAAGAAATCAGTTCTGCAGCATTTTGCGGATATCGGACATGATGAAACGATACATGATGTCACCTATGAAAACGGTCAGGCAAGAGAACGGACTCAGGTGCTGATGGATATTGCCAACCAGACAGGAGGTCTTGTAATCGGAACCGGGGATATGTCGGAATTGGCACTTGGTTGGGCAACTTATAACGGAGATCATATGTCGATGTATGGTGTGAATGTTTCGGTTCCAAAAACATTGGTAAAACATCTTGTACGCTATTATGCCGATACCTGTAAAGAAGAGGAATTACAGACAGTTCTTAAGGATGTCCTTGATACACCGGTAAGTCCTGAACTGCTCCCTCCGGTAGATGGTGTGATTTCTCAAAAAACGGAAGATCTGGTAGGCCCCTATGAATTGCACGATTTCTTTTTGTATTATATGCTGCGGTGTGGATTTGAACCGAAGAAAGTTTATCGGATTGCCAAACGTGCTTTTGCAGATGAGTATGAGCCGGAAGTGATTTTGAAATGGTTAAAGACCTTCTACAGACGATTCTTCACACAACAATTTAAGCGTTCCTGTCTTCCGGACGGACCAAAAGTAGGAAGTGTTGCAGTCTCTCCCCGAGGAGATTTACGTATGCCTTCCGATGCTTCCATGGAAGCATGGATGAACCAATTGAATGAATGATACCAAAAAAGGGCAGATAACTGCCCTTTTTTTATTCGGTTGCTGGCGTGTTCCCTAAAGGATTTTTCGCTTGTTCCAAGGAAGAAGTAATGGCATTTAGGAGTACCATGGAAGTATATTTATTGTCATCGGAATACGTAATACCGTCGAGAGATTGACTTTCGATAATTTGAGAAGAGAGTTCCTCTAATGCGGGCTCCATTAACGGATACATAACACTGACCGTTTCATCCAAGTTATGTAGTTGTATGGAAGTGATGGAATCTGCATCTACGGTAACGGCAACGTCAATTTTACTATCATTGAAAATAAGTGAAGTGGTATAAACACCGGGAATATATGCAGAAGCATCTTCTCTTTCAGGTGTCGCATTTTTGGGTTTCAAAATGATTACGAGAAGAATGACAAGAAGAATGCCGAGAGCGATAAAAATTCCGGTATAAATCAATTCTTTCAGATGTAAGACAACAATTTTTGTTTTCGAACGCATATGGTATCCTGCTGATGAGATTTATACAGTTTACGTGACAAGAAGAAATTTTATGCGCTCATTTTGAAAAATACATTTTACGGATTGAAAAGAATCTCAAAATTTTGTACTATAGGGAATAGAAAATTTGTCCCGCAAATACAAAAACCGGTGCCGGAAACGGCAAATAGAAGGTGGAAGGAGTCAGGAATGAAGAGCTATACAAGAGAAGATATTATTCGGCTTGCCGAAGAAGAAGATGTGGAATTTATCAGACTGCAGTTTACGGATTTGTTTGGTAATTTGAAGAATATCGCGATTACCTCCAGTCAGTTGGAAAAGGCATTACAGAACAGATGTATGTTTGACGGATCGGGAATTGAGGGATTTGTGAGAGTAGAAGAGTCCCAGATGTATTTGTATCCTGATTATAATACATTTGAGATTTTTCCATGGAGACCGCAACAGGGAAAAGTTGCACGACTGTTCTGCGATGTTTATAAACCGGACGGGACACCGTTTGAAGGAGACCCCCGTTATGTATTAAAGCGCGCCATTAAAGAGGCGTCTGATATGGGATATACATTTGAAGTAGGACCGGAATGTGAATTTTTCCTTTTCAATACAGACGAAAACACATTGCCGACGACTATGACACACGAGCATGCGGGGTACTTTGATTGCGGACCGATGGATTTTGGCGAAAATGCAAGACGTGATATTGTTCTGACTCTGGAAGATATGGATTTTGTAATCGAATCTTCCCATCATGAAATTGCTCCGGCACAGCATGAAGTGGACTTTAAATATGACGAAGCGCTGGTAACGGCAGATAATATTATGACGTTTAAACTGGCAGTTAAAACGATTGCTAAAAGACACGGACTGCATGCTACTTTTATGCCGAAACCCAAATTTGGTGTAAACGGTTCGGGTATGCATATTAACATGTCGCTCTCAAAGGATGGAAAAAACGTATTCAGCGATCCGTCGGATGAATTGGGACTTAGTAAAGAAGCATATTATTTTATGGGCGGCATTATGAAACACATTAAAGCAATTACCGCCATTACCAATCCGCTGATCAATTCTTATAAGCGTCTTGTACCGGGATTTGAGGCTCCGGTTAATGTTGGATGGAGTTCCATGAGTAAAAGCCCGTTATTCCGCATTCCTGTACAACAGGGTGAAAATGCAAGAATCGAGTTAAGAAGTCCGGATCCTTCGGCCAATCCGTATCTGGCACTGGCTGTGTGCCTGATGGCAGGACTTAAGGGAATCCGGGAAAAGCAGGAACCGCCAAAGAGTATGGAATCCAGAAAACGAGTTACGGTTGAAATGCTTCCACAAACATTAAAGGAGGCAATTGCGGAACTGGAAAAAGATTCGTTTATCAAAGGTGTGCTGGGCGAGGAACTTTCCAAACGCTATATTGAGATTAAAAAAGATGAATGGCAGCACTATACCAGCCAGATTACACCATGGGAGATAGACCAGTATCTCGATAAATATTGATACACGGTAGCCGGTACAAAAGATTAAGCGAGGAGGTGGTACAATGACAAATATCATAGTGGTTTTTCCAAAGATTGATGATGCAAAGAATCTGAAAAATCTTTTGGTCAGAAACGGATTTGATGTTGCTGCAGTATGTACCACCGGTTCTCAGGCTATTCATTATGCGGATGGTCTCGGCAGCGGGATTGTTCTTTCAGCCTATAAACTTCCGGATATGCTCTATTCGGAAATTAAAGAGTGTGTTCCTCAGGGATTTGATATGCTTTTACTGGCATCCAGAAATCATCTGACAGAATATGTGCCGGGAGATGTTGTAACACTTCCGATGCCGTTTGCGGTTCGAGACCTTTTGAATACGGTTAACATGATGTCACAGGCGGTTGTGCGTAGGAAGAAAAAATTGCGTCAACAGCCGGCAGTCAGAAGCGAGGAAGAGAAAAAAATGATTCTCGATGCCAAGATACTGTTAATGGAACGAAACAATCTGACGGAGGAAGAGGCACATCGATATATTCAGAAGTGCAGCATGGACAGCGGAACAAACATGGTGGAAACCGCACAGATGGTCTTATCCATGATGCAGGAATAAAATAAAAAGGAGGATGCTCATGAAGTTTACCAAGATGCACGGATGTGGGAACGACTATATTTACATCAATGGATTTACTGAGAAAATCCCGCCGGAAAAGAAACCGGAACTTGTAAAAAGAATCAGCGACAGGCATTTTGGAATTGGCGGAGACGGTGCCATTTTTATTAACCCGTCAGAAGATGCCGATTTTGAAATGGAAATGTTTAACGCGGACGGAACACGTGCGGAAATGTGCGGAAATGGTATCCGTTGTGTCGGGAAATATGTATACGACCATAAAATGACAGACAAGACAGAGATTAGTGTTGTCAGCGCCGGAAAAGTGAAATATCTGACAATGACAGTGGAAAACGGAGCAGTTTCCACAGTTAGGGTCAATATGGGACAGCCTGTTTTAGAACCGGAACAGATACCGGTTATTTCGAAGAAAGAAACGGTAGTCGATGAGCCGATTGTCGTGAATGGGAAAGAATTTAAGATGACATGTGTGTCGATGGGAAATCCGCATGCAGTTGTTTTTGTAGAGAATGTAAAACAGTTTCCGGTGGAAACCATCGGACCTTATTTTGAAAACCATGAGAACTTCCCAAACCGGACAAATACCGAGTTTGTTGAAATAGTTGACAGAACCCACATGAAAATGAGAGTATATGAACGGGGAACCGGAGAAACACTTGCCTGTGGAACAGGATGCTGCGCGAGTGTTGTTGCGGCAACTCTAAACGGACTGATTGATGGCAGCGCTAAAGTAGAAGTACTCGGCGGAGTCATTGAGGTAACATGGGACAGGGAAGAAAATCAAATTTATATGACAGGACCGGCAGAAACGGTCTTTGAAGGAGAAATCAATGTATAAGATTAATGAAGACTATTTAAAGTTACAGGGAAGTTATTTATTTTCCACAATTGCGAAAAAAGTAAATGCATTTGCACAGGAGAACCCGGATAAAAAAGTAATCCGTCTGGGAATCGGCGATGTAACGAAACCGCTTGCTCCGGCTATTATCAGCGCTCTTCACAATGCGG
The DNA here is from genome assembly GCA_029007885.1 of Lachnospiraceae bacterium. Classification (GTDB taxonomy): domain Bacteria; phylum Bacillota; class Clostridia; order Lachnospirales; family Lachnospiraceae; genus RGIG8767. Next base: position 17,604 of record JAQXIR010000024.1, read on the forward strand.
TGGATGAAATGGGAAATGCAGAAACGTTTCATGGTTATGCACCGGACCTTGGCTATGAGTTTTTAAGAAATGCCATTGCAAAAAATGATTATCAGGACAGAGGATGCAAAATTGAACCGGATGAAATTTTTGTTTCAGACGGAGCAAAATCAGATTCCGGAAATATTCAGGAAATCTTTGCAAAAGATAATGTAGTGGCAATCTGTGACCCGGTATATCCGGTATATTTGGATACTAATGTCATGGCAGGAAGAACAGGAGCATTTGATGAGGCGGCACAAAACTATAAAGGCGTGATTTATATGCCGTGTCGTGCAGAGAATGATTTTGTGCCGGAAATGCCGAAGGAGAATCCGGATATAATTTACCTTTGTTTCCCGAACAATCCGACAGGAGCGGCAATTACGAAAGAGCAGCTTCAGGTATGGGTTGATTATGCAAATAAGATTGGTGCAGTTATTATTTATGATGCTGCATATGAAGCATACATTACGGAAGAAAATGTTCCGCACAGTATCTATGAATGTGAAGGGGCAAGAACATGTGCCATTGAACTGCATTCTTTCTCAAAAAATGCCGGCTTTACGGGACTTCGACTGGGATATACCGTTGTGCCGAAAGATTTAAAATGCAATGGTGTTATGCTGCATTCTCTTTGGGCCAGAAGACATGGAACGAAATATAACGGTGCTCCTTACATCGTTCAAAAAGCAGGAGAAGCGGTTTATTCAGAAGAAGGCAAAAAGCAGTTAAAAGAACAGGTTGCATATTACCAGAAGAACGCAAGATATATTTTTGACCACTTAAAATCTTATGGCTATGAAGTATATGGTGGTGTCAATGCACCGTATATCTGGTTGAAAGCACCGAACAACATGACAAGCTGGGAGTTCTTTGACTATCTTTTGGAAAAAGCAAACGTTGTCGGAACGCCGGGCTCAGGATTCGGCAAATGCGGAGAAACCTATTTCAGACTGACGGCATTCGGAAGTTATGAGAATACGGTAGAGGCAATGGAAAGAATTAAGACATTGTAAAAAAAGTATTGCAATCAAAAAAACGTTGTGATAGTATGCTGATATAGCAAATTGAAAACTTAGGATGCAAAGGCGTATCCACGAAATGCGAAGAAAGAGACTCTTGCCAGGGAACATGACAGGAACATGATGCCACCGACTGAGAGCATTATCCATGGAAAGCGGTAAAGGGAACACTCCGGAGCAGATTATTCGAACTTAAACAAAGTGTAGGGTAATACGTTAACATACGTTACATGTTGTACGAAAGAATCGTACGTGAGAAAAAATGCCTTAGAAGACGTTTTAATGCGGGTGGTACCGCGGATAGACTTAATTATTCGCCCCGGAATACAGGAAACTGTATTCCGGGGTTTTTTGTTTTCAATTTTATAGGGAAAAGGGAACAGACAACGGCAGAAGAAGAGAGGAGACCATTATGCAGGAAAACATTTACAGATCGAAAATTTTAAAAGATATTACCGAGCAGGATATCGGAAAAACCATCCGTGTTGCCGGATGGGTAGAAAATATCAGAGACCATGGAGGGGTATCCTTTATTGATTTAAGGGATATGTACGGTGTTTTGCAGGTGGTAATTCGCAAGAGTGAACTCTTAAAGGGAATTACAAAAGAAATGTGCATTTCGGTGGAAGGTCCAATCGAAAAAAGAGATGAGGAAACGTACAATCCGAAAATCCCGACCGGTACAATTGAACTGGAGGCAATGGAGATCACGGTACTTGGTAAGGTATATAAGCAACTTCCTTTTGAAATTATGACATCAAAAGAAACAAGAGAAGATATCCGGTTAAAATATCGCTATCTGGATTTAAGAAATGCAAAAGTACGTGACAATATCTTATTCCGTTCCAAAGTAATTGCTTTTTTACGTGAAAAGATGACGGAAATGGGATTTGTTGAAATTCAGACCCCGATTCTTTGTGCTTCCTCACCGGAAGGAGCAAGAGACTATATTGTTCCGTCCAGAAAATATAAAGGTAAATTTTATGCGCTGCCGCAGGCACCCCAGCAGTATAAACAACTTTTGATGGTATCCGGTTTTGATAAATATTTCCAGATTGCACCGTGTTTCCGTGATGAAGATGCACGTGCAGACCGTTCTCCGGGAGAATTCTATCAGCTTGATTTTGAGATGAGTTTTGCAACACAGGAAGATGTCTTCCGTGCAGGAGAAGAAATTTTAACAGCAACCTTTGAAAAATTTGCGCCTGAAGGTTATGAAGTGACAAAAGCTCCGTATCCTGTCATCAGTTATAAACAGGCAATGTTAGAGTTTGGTTCCGATAAACCGGATTTACGCAATCCGTTACGAATCATTGATGTGACCGAATTTTTCCAGAGATGTACATTTAAGCCGTTTGTGGGAAAGACCGTACGTGCGATTAAAGTGCATGCGGATATGTCCAAAGGTTTCCATGAAAAATTGTTACAATTTGCAACATCCATCGGAATGGGTGGATTAGGATATCTGGAAGTTATGGAAGATTTGTCCTATAAAGGACCGATTGATAAATTTATTCCGGAAGAGATGAAAAAAGAATTGCTTACACTTGCTAACTTGCAGGCGGGCGATACGATTTTCTTTATTGCCGATAAGGAAGAACGCGCAAACCTCTTTGCGGGACAGATTCGAAATGAACTGGGAGAAAAACTGGATTTAATCGAGAAAAATGCATACCGTTTTTGCTATGTCAATGATTTTCCGATGTATGAGGTTGACCCGGAAACAAAGAAACTTGGATTTACGCACAACCCGTTTTCCATGCCGCAGGGTGGATTAAAAGCATTACAGGAAGAAAATCCACTGGACATACTGGCATACCAGTATGATATAGTATGTAATGGAGTGGAACTTTCTTCGGGTGCTGTCAGAAACCATGATATGGAGATTATGGTAAAGGCATTTGAACTTGCCGGATATGATGAGGAAACTCTGAAAAGCAAATTCGGGGCACTTTATCAGGCATTTCAGTTTGGAGCACCGCCACATGCCGGAATGGCACCGGGGGTTGACCGTATGATTATGCTGCTTAGAAATGAAGAGAGCATTCGGGAAGTCATTGCATTCCCAATGAGCGGAGAAGCAAGAGACTTAATGTGTGGAGCACCGAATGATGTGACAGAGCAGCAGCTGCGAGAAGTTCATATTAAAGTAAGGGATTAGAGAAAATGGCAAATGTAATCAGCGATGAAACAATTGAATATGTCGGCATCCTGTCTAAATTGGAATTATCGGATGCAGAAAAAGAACAGGCAAAAAAAGATATGGGCAGTATGCTCGACTATATCGACAAACTGGGAGAACTCAATACAGAGGGTGTCGAGCCGATGTCCCATGTTTTTCCGGTACGTAATGTGTTCCGGGAAGATATTGTGACGAACGGTGATACAAGAGAAGAACTGTTAAAGAATGCTCCGGAGGGAAAAGACGGTATGTTTGTCGTTCCGAAAACATTTGAATAAATAAAGGAAGAAACTTTATGGATATTTTATCATTAACAGCTGTAGAACTTGCTACAGCCATTAGAGAAAAAAGAGTAACGGCAGTTGAGGCAATGCAGGCAGTTCTTTCCGCAATCAAGGAGCAGGAACCGAATCTCAACTGCTATGTGACGGTAGACGAGGAAGGTGCCTTAAAACGTGCCGCACTGGTACAGGAAGAGATAGAAAAAGGAAGGCTAAATACTCCTCTTGCCGGTGTGCCGGTTGCCATTAAAGATAATATGTGTACGAAGGATATGCTCACAACATGTTCTTCTAAAATCCTGTATAATTTTATACCGACTTTTTCTTCTGAAGCGGTTCTCAACTTAGAAAAGGCAGGAGCCGTTATTATCGGAAAAACAAATATGGATGAATTTGCAATGGGTTCCACAACAGAGACTTCCTATTTCGGAGCAACGAAGAATCCATGGAATCCCAATCATGTACCGGGCGGTTCCTCGGGAGGCAGTGCAGCGGCAGTTGCTGCGAAAGAGTGCTTTTTTGCACTCGGTTCCGATACCGGCGGTTCTATCCGTCAGCCGGCGGGCTTTTGTGGTGTGGTCGGAATGAAACCGACTTACGGCACGGTTTCCCGATATGGATTAATTGCGTATGGTTCTTCTTTGGACCAGATTGGACCGCTTTGTAAGGATGTAACAGACTGTGCGACGATTCTGGAAGTCATTGCAAGCCATGATAAGAAAGACTCCACCTCTGTTGCCCGTGAGGATACTGATTTTACATCGGCACTGATAGAAGATGTGACCGGCATGAAAATTGGAATTCCCAGGGATTATTTTAAAGAAGGACTCGAGCCTGATATCAGGGATGCTGTCATGAAAGCAGCTAAATCATTAGAGGAAAAAGGTGCCGTTATTGAAGAATTCGATTTAGGGCTTGTTGAATATGCAATTCCGACTTACTATACGATTGCAGCAGCAGAGGCAAGTTCTAATCTGGAACGTTTCGATGGTATCAAGTACGGCTACCGCACGGAAGAATATGAAGGACTCCACAATATGTACAAAAAAAGCCGCTCTGAGGGATTCGGACCGGAGGTAAAAAGAAGAATTATGTTAGGTTCCTTTGTATTAAGTTCCGGATATTACGATGCTTATTATTTAAAAGCACTTCGTGTAAAGGCACTGATTAAGAAGGCATTTGATGATGCATTCGCAAAATATGATTTGATTTTGGGACCGGTAGCACCAACAACGGCACCAAAGCTGGGAGAGAGTCTTTCAGATCCTTTGAAGATGTATCTCGGAGACATTTATACGATTTCGGTAAACTTAGCAGGACTTCCGGGAATCACGCTGCCCTGCGGTCTGGATAAAAACGGATTGCCAATCGGTTTACAAATGATAGGAGACTGTTTTAAAGAAAAAAATCTGATTCGTGCCGCTTATACGTATGAAAAGATAAGAGGAAAATTTGAAGCACCCACACAACAGGAAAGAAGTGGTGATTGATATGGCAAAACAATATGAAACCGTCATTGGTCTGGAAGTTCATGTAGAACTTGCCACGAAAACCAAAATATTCTGCGGCTGTTCCACGGCATTCGGCGGAGCACCGAATACACATACCTGTCCGGTCTGTACCGGAATGCCGGGGTCTTTGCCGGTATTAAATAAGAAGGTATTGGAATATGCCGTTTTAGTAGGACTTGCAACGAACTGTGATATTACAAAATACTGCAAATTTGACAGAAAGAATTATTTCTATCCGGATAATCCGCAGAACTATCAGATTTCTCAGTTATATCTGCCAATCTGTCGAAACGGATATGTGGAAATTGAAACACCGCAAGGCAGTAAAAAGATAGGAATCCATGAAATTCATATGGAAGAGGATGCAGGAAAACTGATTCACGATGATTGGGAGGATGTTTCTTTAGTGGATTATAACCGCTCCGGGGTTCCGCTTATTGAAATTGTGTCGGAACCGGATATGAGGAGCGCGGAAGAAGTAATTGCGTATCTGGAGAAACTTCGTATGTTGATTCAGTATCTGGGTGCATCCGACTGCAAATTGCAGGAAGGCTCTATGCGTGCCGATGTAAACCTTTCCGTTCGTGAAGTTGGAGCAGAAGAATTCGGAACACGTACAGAAATGAAAAACCTGAATTCCTTTAAAGCAATTGCCCGTGCCATTGAAGGGGAGAAAAATCGACAGATTGACTTATTAGAATCCGGAGAAAAGGTAGTACAGGAAACGAGAAGATGGGATGATACGAAAGAAGAGTCCTATGCGATGCGTTCAAAAGAGGATGCGCAGGACTATCGCTACTTCCCGGATCCGGACTTGACACCGGTTTGTGTAGAGGAAGAATGGCTTTTGGAATTGAAAAACAGTATGCCGGAATTCCGTGAGGAAAAAGAAAAACGCTATGTGGAGGAATTCGGGCTCCCGCAGTATGATGCACAGATTCTGACAGAAACAAAGCAGATGGCCGATCTCTTTGAAGAAACTGTTTCTCTTGGTGCGGATGCCAAAAAGGCATCTAACTGGTTAATGGGTGAGACCATGCGGCTTAGTAAGGAAACGGGAATCGATACCGATGAACTGAAATTTTCTGCAAAACATCTGGCAGACTTGATTAAGATGGTCGATAAAAAGGAAATTAACGGTTCCATTGCCAAGGAAGTGTTTGCTGTTATGTTTAAAGAGGATTGCGATCCGACTGTTTATGTGACAGAACACGGTCTTAAAACGGAATGTGACGAAGGAGCACTTCGAAATGCAATACAGGAAGTGATTGCAAACAATGAAAAGTGCGTTGCGGAGTATCGTGGCGGAAAGGAAAAGGCAATCGGTGCACTTGTCGGGCAGACGATGAAGGCGATGCAGGGAAAAGCAGATCCTTCTATGATAAAAACAATTTTGAAAGAATATCTGGATCAATAGAATGAAAAAGAAAAACTCGCAAATAGTTTTGGTATTTGCGAGTTTTTTTGTCTATTTGAAATTTTAAAATATTATGGGGTTTCCAGATACTCCAAAAAAGCAACTGCGTTTTCGATATTAGAAGAGTTAATGATAATACCGAAATAAGCGTCCGTATTCGGAAAACTTTTAGTAGAGACAATTTTTGCAGCATCACTTACGCGGATTCCGGCAATTACTTCACCATCATAATCATCATTCGGAGAATCAAAATAATAGAGATTGTCCTTGTAACGCGCTAATTGTTCAGCAGTCAAGATTGTTGAAAGATCGGTAAAGTAACCTGCATTTGCAATACTTTCAAAATACGTATTGTCGGCAACACAGACATCAATCTGGTTAGCACCGGCCATAATGAGAAACTTCTGGTTGTTCTGGTCATCATAGACAGACGGATTTTCGGATGCAATATAGAAGGAATCATCCATAAAAGTCTCTTGATGCTTCGTATCAAGGGAAATGCTTTTTTCGAAATTCCCCATGAATTCTTCACTGCTTTGATTCGGGAAGCCATTCACAAAGGCTACCTGCAGGACAACATCCTTTTGCGTCAAGATATTAAAAACAGTAGTGATGACAACTGCAATCAGAATCAGTGCGATAATCAAATGAACTTTGTAATAGAAAAAAAAGTATGAAATCCTACCGCGAATTCCGTTTTCCTGCATCATTTTCTGCTGTTGCTCTTTAATTTCATCACGAATGGAATTACCGTTAGCCATACCAAAATTCCTTTCTAAACAGGCAATTACTATAATTTCATGATAAAAGCAATCAATAGTACTGTCAATGAAAGGAAATGGGAAGAAGATAAAATTTTTATAAAGAATAGAGGTCATAGACCATACTCATGGTACAACTGTTCCCGAAAATCGGGGTCTTGTGTGGCACGTTTGGCATCTTCGATTCTATTGTCGGCAAAGAGTTTTGACATTAATTGGGACAAGAGGTTTTGACCTTCAGCCAACCCGGACGCATGACCTTCGACCAACCCGGCGGCATGACCTTCTCGCTTGCCTGATGCATAGAGGGAGATGCGGTCCCGCTCGTAACGTTCCCTGGCTTCGCATTTTAAGCGGATTTCTTTGTCGGATAAAGCGCGCTGCATCGTGTCAGCAACGTTTTCAAAAGGTTTATATTCAGATGCTAACATTATAATCTCCTCCCATGTTTTGGCTTTGAAAAGTCTGGCCCAGTACTTAAGACCACAGCTGATATCGTCCTTAGTTGCCAGATGTATCTGAGTTAAGTCTAGCACATGCAAAAGAAGTTTGTCACTATAAATGTTATGATATTTGATATCAAATTTTCTACTTCCTTCAGATTAAGAAGACTGCATAAAAGTCCTTTCAGGAGCTCTTCATTTTCCTGAAAAACAATGTGAAACAGATAGTCATTTGTCAGCGTAAAGCGCAAAGTACCGCTGACTTGATTGATAGATGTGCTCATAGATATGCTCCTTTAAAAATGATAATGTTTTGATATTAGAAATAGAAAGAAAGTGAATCATATGATAGAATATAGTGTATCATAAAAGAGAATGCATGTAAAGAATGTATCATACATTATTGCAGAATACAGAAAAAGTCGTAACACCGCTTTACATAACCTTTACCTGCTTTTTCCCTTTTGCCGATAGTACACAAAGCAAGAGAGTGATATGTTGAAAGCGAAAGCAAAATAGGAAAAGAGTAGATAAGGGAGAGCGCGAAATGAATAAGAAGGGACATTTATTTGTGACAGAAGTCCTTTTAAACAGAAACAATATGCAATATGGAATGTGGTTAAAAATTGGTAGTATTTTGCCTGATATTTTGGTACATACCTATTTGGTAGGACATACTTGGGAGAAGACATTTGATAAGACCGCAGAAAAGATGATGAAACTGGAAAAAACAGGAAAGATGAATCGTCGTTCTTGCCTGATGCTTGGTTATCTTCTTCATTATATAGAAGATTATTTTACTTTTCCGCACAATACTTATTTTACAGATGGTTTTATACAGCATATTCGCTATGAAAAGAGTCTGACAGGATATCTGAAAGAAACAGAGGATTCACCAAAAGAATTAAGCGGAGCAATGAGTGGTGAATTCCTGATAAAGCATCTACGGGAACTGCATGAGAAATACGAACAGGAAACAACCTGTGTGGAAACAGATGAAATGTATATTTTCAAAGCAGGGGGATGTGTTATGTACAATTACAGTCGGATTTTTGAAAAGAACCTAAAAGAAACAGAAATGCCAAAACACAATATTCTCCGCCCCAACCTACCGTTACAGTATTAGATATTTTGGTAAAACTGCCGCAATACCAAGCGGCAGTTTTTTATATGCAGTTTTTATTGAAACTTTATCGGATATGTACTATGATTAATAGAAAACCAAGGAGGATTGTATATGGCACAGGATACATTTATGGAAGTACTGGTTGAGAGCAAGCCTTCTCTGTCCGCAAAAATCATTAAGATAGTGCTTTATGCACTGATGGCAATCTTTATATTGGGATTTCTGTTTTTGGGATTTCTTTCCCTGCTTTTAGCGGTTGCCTGCGGAGTGGGAGCATATTTTATCGGACTTCGTTCCGAAGTGGAATATGAATACTCCTACATGGATAAGGAATTGGATGTAGACGTTATTTATTCCAAAGAAAAAAGAAAACATGTGGCAACTTTTGATTTATCCAAAATGGAAGTTTTAGCTCCGCTTAAGTCGGTTCATCTGGATGATTACAAGAACCGGACATATAAAGTATGTGACTATAGTTCCCATAAGGAAAATGCACAGGATAAGATGTATGTTCTCTATTACAGCGGTGAAAAGAAAATTGTTTTTGAACCGACAAAAGAAATGGTTGATGCAATTGCATTTATAGCACCGCACAAAGTATTTCGTGATTGACAGCAGGAACTAAGTTTGTTAAAATTTTTCAAATTATAGTTTTTATGAATTTGCATCAGAATAAATAAAGATAAATAGGAGGAGAAAAAATGGGTCAGATAATCCGCGAGGGAATTACATTTGATGACGTATTGCTGGTACCGGCATACTCCCATGTAATCCCGAATCAGATTGATGTATCAACCTGGTTAACCAAAAAGATTAAATTGAACATTCCGATTATGAGTGCAGGAATGGATACCGTAACAGAACACAGAATGGCAATTGCAATGGCAAGACAAGGTGGAATCGGGATTATTCATAAGAATATGTCGATTGAAGCACAGGCAGAGGAAGTGGACAAGGTTAAGCGTTCTGAGAACGGTGTTATTACAGACCCATTTTCTTTAACGCCGGAACATACACTGAAAGATGCCGATGATTTGATGGGAAAATTCAGAATTTCAGGTGTGCCGATTACAGAAGGGAAAAAACTGGTTGGTATTATTACAAACCGTGATCTTAAATTCGAAACGGATTTTACAAAAAAAATCAAAGAATCCATGACCTCTGAAGGACTGATTACAGCAAAAGAGGGTATTACACTGGAAGAAGCAAAGAAGATTCTTGCTAAGGCAAGAAAAGAAAAACTTCCGATTGTAGATGATGATTTTAATTTAAAGGGACTCATTACCATTAAGGATATCGAAAAGACAATTAAGTATCCGTTAGCAGCTAAAGATGCGCAGGGACGTCTTCTCTGTGGTGCAGCAGTCGGAATCACAGCCAATGTACTTGACCGTGTTTCTGCACTTGTTGATGCGAAAGTGGATGTTGTAGTTTTGGACTCTGCACACGGACATTCCGAAAACGTTATCAGATGCCTTAAGATGATAAAGGAAAAGTTCCCGGAACTTCAGGTTATTGCCGGCAATGTAGCAACCGGAGAGGGTACAAAGGCATTGATTGAAGCCGGTGCAGATGCGGTTAAAGTTGGTATGGGACCGGGTTCTATTTGTACGACCCGTGTTGTTGCAGGTATCGGTGTTCCGCAGATATCCGCAATTATGGATAGTTATGAAGTGGCAAAAGAATATGGAATTCCGATTATTGCTGACGGTGGTATCAAGTATTCCGGAGATGTTACAAAAGCAATCGCAGCAGGCGGCAATGTCTGCATGATGGGAAGCATGTTTGCAGGATGTGATGAAAGCCCGGGAACATTTGAGTTATTCCAGGGAAGAAAATATAAAGTATATCGCGGAATGGGTTCAATTGCCGGAATGGAAAACGGCAGCAAGGATCGTTATTTCCAGACAGATGCGAAAAAACTTGTTCCGGAAGGTGTAGAAGGACGAGTTGCTTACAAAGGTACTGTAGAAGATACGGTATTCCAGTTACTTGGTGGTCTTCGTTCCGGTATGGGATACTGTGGAGTTGCAAGTATTGAAGAATTAAAGGAGAACGGCAAATTTGTTAAGATTACGGCTGCATCCTTAAAAGAAAGCCATCCGCATGATATTCACATTACGAAAGAAGCACCGAACTATAGTGTGGATGACAACTAAAGAACGTATATTGTAATAAAAAGAGACTTTTACTTTACAGAATAGATTGTGAAGCAGAAGTCTCTTTTATTTATATAAGGATGTTGGTGCTTGGTGCTTAATCAAAATAATGAAGTCCCTGCTGTTTGGTAATAATTTAAGAATGCGATAAACACAGAGTAAACTAAACTAAGTCCTAAGAAAGCATAGAGGAAATGATAAAGCCCTAAGGATACCCAATGTTGAATCTTTTTTGGTTCTTTCTTTAAGGAAAGCACAACTTTGCTAACAAGGAATACAATAAAGTCAAATAGTTTTTGGATTCCGACTGCAAGAAAATACATGAAAGGAATCAGCATTGGATGAAAATATCGTCCTTGCGGTTGAAATTCCCATGTATAGGAATAGTAAACGGCAAGATAAGAAGGAATCAGGATTGCAGTTACCATTACCGTATTGATTATGATTTTTTGACTTTTAGTATATGCAGAAAGCACATTACTTTTTCTTGGAATAAGAAAGCCCGTTATCGCAGCAATAAACCAATATTTGAAACCCATATAGATATAGTGGTGGGTAGGAATAATCATCGGCCCGAACATGGCAATAAAACTTTTCCAGACAAGCGTATAGTAATCAGTGCCGAAAATCATGGTAAGAACAGGAATTCCCAGTCGCGCGTAAGTATCCCGCGTTAGGGGATTGTATTCAGCAAGTCCGGTTTGCGCGGCACAAAGCTGTCTTGCATCAAGTGCAAGAAAATCACCGCTATAAAGAAGAGCATTACGGATAAACCACCATGAGATGCCTGCTAAAACAATTCCTGCAATAGGAAGCCCTTTTTTGAGACAATCACGAAGCCGAAAAGAGAGTTTCCTGATTTTGCCGGAAGTATCCGCAGTATCGAAAAAGTGGATGACAAAGACAAAAACGGCACATAAGACAATTCCGTAACAATTATAGTAGGAAAGCGCACACAGAATGATACCGACTGAAAGATGCAGGGAAGAAGAACGCGAAAAATCATCCTTGATACCGGTAAGGAGCGCATAAAGAATCATTGCAACAGACAGAAATCCCATAGAATCTGTATTTACATAAGAATGCAGGAAAAGATTTTGGGGAAGGAACACAACAGCAAGGGTAAATGCCCAGGCTGCTTTTTTGTCGGTAAAAATGAGATTGGAAATCTTCTTTACATATCCTGCCATAATCAGCCCGAAAGCCACATTGACAAGACGTGATATAAAAACCTGCATCTCCAGAGAGGGTTGTAAAAAGGATAAGAGACGCAGAAGATATCCGTCTATGATATATGTCAGAATCGGCTGGAAGGCATACGATGCTCCGTAACCGTCTATTAATACTTCAGGGTCATTGCCGATGGGAAGTACACCATGTGTGTAGATAAACTGTACAACCTTGAAACGGTTAATCTCATCGGGCCCATCACCAAAGGGCTGTATGAACGCAAAGGTAACCATACAGACAAAAGCCGTAAGAAGCATAAAAATTGTAAGAAGGGTGTCAAGATTAAATTTTTTCTGTTTCATGGGACCTCCCAGAGCAATGGCACCTTTGTGCCCAATAGTTTTGTTAAGTTAATAAAGTAAGTACACCTTGATTACTTTGATTTGCCTGTGCCATCATTGCATGACCTACTTGTTCCAAAATATTGATATTGGAATACTGAACCATTTCTTTGGCCATGTCGGTATCTCTGATTCTTGATTCGGCAGCGGAAGTGTTTTCAACTACATTTTCCTCATTTGCAATAGTATGTTCTAATCGATTTTGCTGTGCACCTATTTTACTTCTGTTTGCGGTAACTTTTTGCAATGCTTCTTTTACAGCATCCATTGCAAGAGTAGCAGTATCAGATGTCGCCACATCCAAATCATGAATACCAAGAAGCGTTGTATTCATATAATCTATTTCAAGAAACATACCATCACCGGCCTCACAACCGGATTGAATCCATAAGCTGTGCTTTTTTGAGGAATTGGTATCCTGCGCCGGCTGATTGGGAATATCCGGTGTCGAATCCGGAGGCTGTGGTGTCGGAGAGGGAGTTACAGTTTTCCCCTCATTTGTCGAATAACTGCTTAAAAAGTATTCGGTACGAGTTACCTGCTTTGGATTGATACTGTATTTATATGGACTCGGAAGCGTTACAGTTGCAATTTCCTGTCCAATGTAATTTCTCAGTTGGTTCTTTTTGGCAGTTGCATTTGTGATCCCCGGTGTATTAATATGATAGGTTTCCGATGCGTTGTTAAAGGCACCGAATACAGAGAGCGTATATCCATTCTGGCTTAATTCCGATGTTTTGGAACTATTTAGCGACATGATATTTTCATTTCCTTTGGCGGATATTATTTTTAATGCCAAATCACCTGAGGAGTTTTCTGCAAGGCTTAAACTGATAGTAACTCCGCTTATTATTTCCGAAGGAGAATCATAACCCATTGTAGCATAAAAATCATTGGTTCCTCCATACTGAAAATAGGAAATGTCGGATAATTTGACATCGCTCAATTTATTTGTAATAACCCCACCATCTGTGGGGACTTTTATTCCATTTAATTTCAAAGAAGAATTGGAGGAAGTATCTCTGTCGATATAGTCCCATTTAAAATTGACGGCATTCAAGGAATTGATTACTTCATCTTTGTTGGAATCATCTGCAATCTTTCCGGTAAAGGAGACACCGGATACGGAATCTGAAAAAGTAAAACTTTTTCCACCGGCATTATTCCAATCATCAATGCCCATTTGCGCCCAGGTCATTTTCGTATACGCTGCGGAATAGGAGTTGGGTTTGATTGAAATACCGTCATTATCAGCCTCGATGTAGAGAGTTTTTCCACTGCCCAAAGGATTCCCTGAGAAGAGTTCATCTGTTTTTGACCCCGGTGTTACGGTAATAGAAGAGACAGTAAGTGCATTTTGGCTGATATTTTTCTGACCTATTTGAAATTCAGTTCCATCTATGGCACTGATTAAATCACTAATGGTTGCATTTACGTCTGTGTCAAAAGAAAAGGTTAAGCCGTTATATTCAAAATGATAGGTCCCTTCTGCTATGGCATTTGTATCAATTGCATTACCGGTTGTGTCTTTGACTTCACTCCAGGCAATGGTTGTGCCGTTTATGGAAATTCCCTGTGCTTCTGTTGCAAGTACTGTATAGTTTCCTTTTGGAATGTTTACCGAAGCACCGGTTAGATGAATTGAATCACGAATAAACCCCTCATGGTCGACGGGCGGTGTGAGCCCTGTTCCGGGAACTGATGGTGTCGACGGGATTACGGGTACTGTAAGAGCAGTAGAAACCGGTGTTTTTTCTTCCTTAAACAGGTGCAACTCGTTAAATTTTGTTGTTTCCCCAATTCTGTCGATTTCCTGTAAGATTTCATGGATTTCCTCTTGAATATATTGTCTGTCTTGCGCGCTGTTTGTACCATTAGCCGCTTTTACGGAGAGTTCTGTAATACGATGTAACATATCATTGACTTCTGCAAGGGCACCGTCTGCTACCTGACAAAGGGAAATGCCGTCTTGCGTATTTGTGATTCCTTGTGTCAAACCGCGGATTTGCTTTCGCATTTTTTCTGAAATGGATAATCCGGCAGCATCATCTGCTGCTCTGTTAATGCGATATCCGGAGGATAATTTTTCGGCGGATTTCGTTTTGCTTTTTACATTTATTCCAAATTGACGTTGCGCATTCATGGCAGAGAGATTATGTGCAACTATATTCATAGAACCACCTCAAAAAGTCAATAATATATTATTGTTATCGGTATATTCGTGAAAAATCTTTAGAATGTCCCTTTTTCCCGGAAAAGGCGACAAATTACAGTGGAAAATTAATTTACATAAAATTTGAAATATGATATGTTTATAAATGGGTGGTATCAACTACAAAAGTATTCATGGAGATGAAAAATGCAGAAAGAAACAGATTACTATAATGCGGAGAAAATTGGTCGCTTTCTGAATACGTATGGGGAAGTTGCGGGCGTATATATCGCATGGTATGACAGAACCGGAAAGGTTGTGGCAGACTTTGCATGTGCGGAAGATGAGTATCGCAAGATTAGGGAGGCTGTTCCGGTATCTTTGTGTCAGGAAATTATTGAACGGGTATCGGGAAACGGCTTGGAAGATCAAGTGATTGAAAATACATATGTGCAGGAGATTAAAGTGGCAGCAAGTGCGTTAAAACAGGATGGAAGATGTAAAGCTGTCTTGGTTTACTGTGCAGTTATTCAGGATGATTTGGAAGAAGATAATGAGGAAGTGGAAGAACCGCGCCTTTTAAAGCGTAGGACTTCACTTCCCCATTTTTTTAAAACCATGGATGTTATGCGGGAAATCGGAATGGAACGGATGAAGGCACAACTTGCTATCATGGAGACGGAAGAAGAGAACAGAAAGAGCCAATATTCCGTTCGGGAAATGGCAGAGTCCCTGGAGCGGACGGAAGCACTGACGGAGATTTTAAAATATCTTGACAGTGACAAGACGATTGAAAGCATTATGCAGGATTTCCTACGGACAACAGGACAGTATCTTTCCGTGGGAACAGCAGATATTATTAAGACAAATGAAGAAGATCGCGAATCGGTTGATATTCTGGCACAGTGGAGTGCGGAAAAGGGAATGCCGATTTTTGATAAAATGCATAATCAGAAACGTTTTTCTTTCTTGGAAGGAACGAAACCGATTATTGTTTCATCAGATTCCGAATTTTATGTCAGATTGCAGGAAGAACTCGAGAATATTTCCGTGCATGCGGTTGTTGCAATGCCGATAGAAATTATGGGGCGCATCAATATGTATGCCTGCTTCTTTGAGATGGGAAGGGAGCGTGTCTGGCAGATTGGAGAACTACAGTTTTTAAGCGATGCTGTCAGAGTACTCCAGAATATTTTAGAGAAAAGAATTCAAAAAAATTCACTTGCAAGTTCTTATGCATCTTTAGAAGAAATTTTAGAAAACGTCGGTTGCGCCATTGTTGTCAAAAATCCGCAGACACAGGAAATACTCTTTGAAAATCAAATGATGAAAGGTTTTTTTGAAAACGAGAATGAAAACTTAGGATTAATTGATGCACTTAGTCAAGAAGCACAAAAAGAAGGCGAGACCGAATACTTTGATGATAAAAAGGAAATCTGGTATGAAATCCATCATAATATCATCAGCTGGGTGGATGGCAGACCGGTAAGTTTGTATTCAATCTTTGATGTTACGGAAAAAAGAAGATATCAGAAGAAGATTGAGCAGCAGGCATATACAGACTTTCTGACCGGGTTATATAATCGCATGTGCTGTGAAAGAGACCTTGCAAAGACTGTGGATGAAGCAAAGAAAAGCCAGAAAATGGGTGCATTGCTCTATCTTGATCTCGATGACTTCAAACATATCAATGACGGTCTCGGACACCAGTATGGAGATGTACTGTTAAAAACAATCAGCAGTTCCTTCAAGCGGGTAAAAGGGATTGAAGATACCTGTTATCGTATGGGCGGAGATGAATTTGTTATTATTGTTCCGCCTGATAAGGCAGTGGAACTTACAAGGATTGTTGAAGATATCAAAGCTATTTTTGCAAAACCATGGTTTTTAAAAGATGCTGATTACTATTGTACAATGAGCATGGGTGTTGTCACGTTTCCGGAAGAAGGGGAGAATGTTCAGGAACTGATAAAAAAAGCGGATATTGCCATGTATGATGCCAAAAAGAGCGGGAAAAACCGAGTGGCAAGATATAATGACGAAAATCGCTCCGTTTCCAACAGACGACTTGATATGGAAAAAAACATGCGGGATGCTACGGCAAACGGTTATCAGGAATTTGAAATTTATTATCAGCCAATCATTGATATTCAGAAAAAGGGAACTCCCTGTACGGGAGCGGAAGCACTGATTCGTTGGAACAGTGCGGAACTTGGTTTTATTTCACCGGGGGATTTTATCCCGCTTGCGGAATACCTTGGGCTGATTAATCCGATTGGCAATCATGTGTTGCAGGAGGCCTGCAGGACATGTAAATCATGGAATGAAAACGGACATCCCGAGTATAAAGTAAATGTCAATTTATCGGTTATCCAGCTGCTTCAGAACAATATTGTTGAAATTGTTGAGCAGACATTAAAAGATACGGGAATCAATCCGAGAAACTTGACACTGGAAGTAACAGAAAGTCTTGCAATCAATGATATGGAGAGAATGAAAGCAATCATGTCAAAGATTCGCCAGCTTGGTGTCAGAATTGCATTGGATGATTTCGGAACGGGATACTCTTCATTAAACCATATCCGGGAAATTCCGCTGGATGTTATTAAGGTGGATCAATCCTTTGTACGGGAACTGGTGGAAGATGATTATTCCAAATCGTTTATCAAAATGGTGGCAGAACTGGCCGGAGCAATCGGAGTAAGTATCTGCGTTGAGGGAATTGAAAAAAAAGAGCAATATAAAGTATTGGAAGGCATGAAAGTCAGGCTGGTGCAGGGATTCTATTTTGACAGACCGATGCCCAGAGAAGATTTTGAAAAGAAATATGTTGCGAAAGTGGGAGAGAAAAAGTGAAACTATCAGATTTACTAAGTTATGATCCAATCACAATCCAATGTCATGACAATCCGGATGCGGATGCGCTGGCATCCGGATATGCATTGTACCGGTATTTTAAAGATCAGGGAAAGGATGTCAGTTTTTTATATAGTGGTAAGTTCAAACTTCAGAAATCCAATTTGAAACTGATGGTTGAACAACTTGATATTCCGGTTACGTATCGGGAAGAAGTTACAGAAAAATTGAAAGGACTTTTGTTACTTGTAGATTGTCAGTACGGAGAAAGCAATGTCAGAAAAATAGAGGCTGAGCAGATAGCGGTCATCGACCATCATCAGATTGAAATACAGGAAAATGAATTCTGTGAGATTCGTCCGAATTTAGGAAGCTGCTCTACCCTTGTATGGAAAATGCTCTGTGATGAGAATTATCCGGTTAATCAGGATCAGGTTTTGGGAACTGCTCTCTACTACGGACTGTATTCAGATACCAACCAGTTTGCGGAAATTTCAAACCCGTTGGACATGGATATGATGGAAGAAATCCCGGTTAATAAGGCATTAATTACAAGATTTCGCAATGCCAATATTTCCATCAAAGAACTGGAAACAGCAGGAATTGCATTGATTCGAAATATTTTTAATGACAAACACCGATATGCCATTATCAAAGCACAGCCATGTGATCCGAATGTACTTGGTATTATCAGTGACTTTTTGTTACAGGTCGATATGGTTGATACATGTGTTGTATACAACGAACTGCCGGACGGATATAAAATCTCGGTTCGAAGCTGTATCAAAGAAGTACGAGCAAATGAACTGGCAGAATATTTATGTTCCGGAATTGGCTCGGGAGGAGGTCATCTGGAGAAGGCAGGTGGATTCATCAGCCAAAAGCTGTACCAGAAAAAGCATCCGCATCTTCATTCAGAAGCATATTTCAGTGATAAATTAAATGACTATTTTGAAAATACAGATATTATTTATGCGGCAAAGGCACAGGTCGATACAACAGATATGAAGATGTATACGAAGAAGAATCTGACAGTCGGCTATGTGAAAGCAAATGATGTTTTCCCAATCGGTACGGAAATCATGGTACGTACACTGGAGGGGGACGTCAACCTGAAAGTTACAGAAGATTTGATTATCATGATTGGAATCAAAGGGGAAGTATATCCGACAAATTATAAAAAGTTTTCTAAGTCCTATCAGGTGCTTGAAGGAAAATATAATCCGGAGGAGTCTGTTGTAAAAGCAGAATATATTCCGATGATTAAGAGCGCATCAGATGGTGCTTCCAGAATGATTACCGAATTTGCAGGAAGATGTATTTCAACCGGAAAAACAACAATTTATGCGAAACGGATTTCCAAAATTACGAAAATTTTTACCATGTGGGATGAAAGTAAATATATGCTCGGTAAGCCGGGAGACTATCTTGCGGTGCGTAGCGATGATCCACATGATATTTACATTGTAGAAAAAAATATTTTTGGAAAAACGTATTCAGAAGTTGAATAAAACAGGAATGTTTCATGAAAAGAAAATATTACGGAAGATTTTCTGACTATACAGAACCGGATATCAGTTCCTGCCGGTTTTCGGACGGTGCCGTAATCTATGAAAAGAAAACGGCACAACCACGCTATCCGGATATGGAGGAGCTTTGGGAAAAATTTATTAAACAAATATATGACAAGATGAAAGAAGCCATGCAAAGCGGCAATTATGAGCCTGAGACTATCGGGAATGAACTAATCTACTGGGCAGGCAGAAAGGATGCATTTGCAGTGGCACTCATCTTAAATATGCACCGGGAGTATTGCAGAAAGTGGTTTTTTGATGAAAGTACGCCAAAAGAAGTTGCGGATCTTATTGCAAATCTTCAGTTTTCCTTGTTATCGGGAAATTCTTATGATAAGATGAAAAAGATATCAGAGTCTTAACAGACGAATGATGAGGAGAACAGGAGAGATTGGCATATGAGTAGTGAGAATAAGAATTTTATTGAACAGATTATCGATAAAGACTTAGCAGAAGGAGTCTATGATACCGTACATACAAGATTTCCGCCGGAACCGAACGGATATCTTCATATCGGACATGCTAAAAGCATTCTCTTAAACTACGGACTGGCGCAGGAATACGGCGGTCAGTTTAACATGCGTTTTGACGATACAAATCCGACAAAGGAAAAGATAGAATTTGTGGAATCTATCAAAAAGGATATTCAGTGGCTTGGAGCGGATTGGGAAGATCGTCTTTTCTTTGCGTCCGATTATTTTGATCAAATGTATGAAGGCGCCGTGAAATTGATTAAAAAGGGAAAAGCGTATGTTTCCGATCTTTCCGCGGATGAAATCAGAGAGTACAGAGGAACCTTAACAGAGCCCGGTAAAGAAGATCCCGGTTCCTTAAGGAGCATAGAGGAAAATCTGGCACTTTTTGAGGATATGAAAAACGATAAATTTGCAGACGGCGAAAAGGTTTTGCGTGCAAGAATCGATATGGCTTCTCCGAATATGAATATGCGCGATCCTGTCATTTATCGTGTGGCACATATTCCGCACCATAATACGGGAACGAAATGGGTGATTTATCCGATGTATGATTTTGCCCATCCGATTGAGGATGCAATTGAAGGCATTACCCATTCTATCTGCACGCTGGAGTTTGAAGACCACAGACCGTTATATGACTGGGTAGTCAGAGAACTGGAATATCCTCACCCGCCGAAACAGATTGAATTTGCAAAGATGTATTTAACAAATGTTGTGACCGGAAAACGCTATATTAAGAAACTGGTAGAGGATGGAATTGTAGACGGATGGGATGATCCCCGCCTTGTTTCCATTGCAGCATTGCGCCGCAGAGGTTTTACGCCGGAATCGATTAAGATGTTTGTGGATTTATGTGGTGTCAGCAAGAGCAATTCTTCGGTAGATTATGCAATGTTAGAATACTGCATCCGCGAAGATTTGAAACTGAAAAAGCCGAGAATCATGGCCACACTTGATCCGATTAAACTTGTGATTGACAATTATCCGGAAGGACAGACAGAGATGTTAACCGTTCCGAATAATCTGGAAAATGAAGAACTGGGCACAAGACAGGTACCATTTGGAAGAGAGCTTTATATTGATCGGGATGATTTTATGGAAGAACCCGTCAAAAAATATTTCCGCCTCTATCCGGGAAACGAAGTCAGATTGATGTATGCGTACTTTGTAACATGTACCGGATGTGTGAAAGATGAAAACGGAAAGGTGATTGAAGTACACTGCACCTATGATCCGGAGACGAAAAGCGGAAGCGGATTTACAGGACGTAAGGTAAAAGGAACCATTCACTGGGTACCGGTAAAAGAAGCATTACAGGCAGAAGTGCGTCTGTATGAAAATATCATTGATGAAGAAAAAGGTGTCTATAACGAAGACGGTTCCTTAAACTTAAATCCGAATTCCAAGACTGTTCTGACAAATTGCTATGTGGAACCAATCTTGAAAGATGCGCAGCCGTTTGATAGTTTCCAGTTTGTACGTCAGGGATATTTCTGCGTGGACTGCAAGGACTCCAAACCGGGCGTTCCTGTCTTTAACAGGATTGTTTCTTTAAAGAGTTCATTTGTACTACCGAAAAAAGAGGACTAAAGAGAGGCATTACTATGGAAAACGGAATTTTTGCAGGACTCGAAGCAATGGGGCTCGGTGATTTGAAGGATGAAGATATTTTTAAAGATAATCATTTAGAACCGACACAGAATCAGGAGACCGGAAAAGAAAAGAAACCGCAGATACGCGAAGAGGATATGCTGTTTGACAAAACTTATGAATGTCCGGTATGCAATTCTTCGTTTAAAGAGAGAACACTTCGTACCGGAAAAGCAAGATTAATTGGGACGGATATGGATCTTCGGGCAAAATTTGAAGGTATCGAACCCCTTAAATATGATGTGGTATTATGTCCAAGATGCGGATATACGGCGGTGTCCAGATATTTCGGACCACTTGCAACACCGCAACGGAAAAAGATTCTGGAAAAGATTACACCAAACTATATAAAACAGGAAGAACACCATGAGGTGTTTTCTTATGAAGAAGCAATCAATCGTTACCGTCTTGCACTTGTAAATGCAGTCGTTAAGATGGCAAAGGCAAGTGAAAAGGCATATATCTGTCTTCGGGCGGGATGGCTTGTAAGAAGTTACCTGGAAAGTCTTAACGAGGAAGAGCCTCAAAATGTTGATAAAATTCATGAGACAGAGCAACTTGAAAACGAGTTTTTGAAAAATGCGTATGATGGATTTACGACAGCACGCGGACAGGAAGGGTATCCGATGTGCGGAATGGATGAAGTGACGGTAGACTATCTGATTGCAAATCTATCCATGAGATTTGGGCATTACGATGAGGCAGCAAAGATACTTTCTGCGCTATTGGTATCCCCTTCCTGCAATAACAGGATGAAAGACAAGGTGCGGGATTTAAGAGAGGAACTGAAAACCCGGTTGCTGAATGATAAATAAAGAGGAATAATATGAATGAACTGACCATTGAGTTGTCGGATTGCAGTGGGAAACATTTGTATGAACAGATTTATGAGTATATAAAGAGGGAAATTGTGGAAGGCAGGCTTCGTACAAATGAAAAACTGCCGTCCACAAGAGCCCTTTCTTTGTGTCTGCAGGTTTCCCGCAGTACCGTATCGCTTGCATATGAACAGCTTCTGGCAGAGGGGTATATTGATGCAAAAAGAGGGAGCGGCTTCTATGTATGCAAAATTGACGGACTGTATCGGACAAAAGATACACAGCAGAAAGAAGAAAACATCCGTACTCCCGAAGCAGACAAAGCAAAATATGTTTTCTCTCCGACGGAAGTGGATATGTCACAGTTTCCGTTTGATGTATGGAAAAAGATATCAAAGGATATTCTGATTGATGCAAATAAGGAATTGTTCTCTCTCGGGGATCCGCAAGGCGATATGGAGCTGCGTGAATCAATCCGGGAGTATCTTCATGCGGCAAGAGGGGTGAACTGCCTGCCGCAACAGATTATAGTCGGAGCCGGGAATGACTGCCTTTTGATGATTTTACATTATCTTCTTAATAAAGAAACGATATTTGCATTTGAAAATCCGACTTATGTAAAAGCATATCGGACTTTTGCGGATGCCGGATTTCCGGTACGTCTGATTTCAATGGACGAAAGCGGTATGTGCGTGGAAGAACTGAAGCAGAGCGGTGCACAGATTGCTTATGTAATGCCGTCCCATCAATATCCTACCGGAACGGTTATGCCAATCGGCAGAAGAATGGAACTGCTAAAATGGGCAGGAGGGGCAAAAGACCGCTATGTGATTGAAGATGACTATGATAGTGAATTTCGATATAAAGGAAAACCGATTCCTTCCTTACAGTCTTCCGATACAGAAGAAAAGGTCATCTATATCGGTACCTTTTCCAAGTCTGTTGCACCGGCAATCCGTGTTGCCTATATGGTGCTTCCGAAACCCCTTCTTACCATTTATCGGAAGGAGAGCCGTTTCTTTTCTTCGACTGTATCAAGGATTGATCAGAGGATTTTAAATGAATTTATAAAAAGCGGAGCATTTGAACGGTATTTAAACAGAATGCGGAAAGTATACAGGGGAAAACATGATATGCTGCTTACTCTGCTGAGACCGTTTGAAAAGAAATTTCGCATTACAGGCGAGAATGCGGGGCTTCATATTTTGCTGACAGCAAAAGAAGAATGCTCGGAACAGGAATTGGTTTTAAAAGCTGCAAAAAAAGGTGTGAAAGTTTTTGCGATGGAAGACAATTTGATTGCAGAGGACCAAAAAAGGAAAAGAAAACCGACTCTGATTCTTGGCTATGCAGGGATGACAGAAAAAGAAATGAAAAAAGGAGTGGAACTTCTTTACGAGGCGTGGCTATAAAAAAACGGCGGATTGCAGAATGCATTCGCCGTTTTTGGTCATATTAAGAATTGAGCGGTAATCTGGTGTAATGACGTTTTACCGGTTCGGATTCCGTCTCATCCGGATTTTCGCAATGGTCTTCAAAATATCTGCTGACATAATAAACACCTGCAGCAATTGCAGATAACGCTGCAAGTATGAAAATAATCTTTTTCAATAATTTCATAAAAATTCTCCTTCCTGTAGGATACGGAAAGTATTTCCTTATTGTTATATTTTAATACAGATACAAAAAAATGTAAACATTTTCAGAGAATGCCATTGCCCGAAAACAGGGAATGTGATATGATTAAGGTCGACTGACATAGTCAATGAGGTGAGCTACCATGAATGAAAAATTTTTTGATTTGAACAGAGAAAAGCAGGACAGAATGATTAATGCAGCACTTAAAATTTTCGCACAAAACGGCTATCGCCACGCCAGTACCGATGTGATTGTCAAAGAGGCCGGTATCAGCAAAGGACTGCTTTTTCATTACTTTACAAGCAAAAAGGGACTGTATGTTTTCCTGTTTGATTATAGTGTTAAATATATGCTTTTTGAGTATTCCCGTACTATTTCCCAGAAAGAAACGGATTATTTTAAAATCCGTAAGGAAATCGAGGCCGCAAAACTAAATGTTCTTCGCAATTATCCCTATATGAATCAGTTTATCGAAAAAGGACTTTTAGAGAACCAGCTGGATGTTATTGAAGAGACGGAGGAAACAAGAAACATTTATCTTACACAGATGGCTGCCTATTATGCCCAAGGAAAAAAGGGGAAACTGCGCAAAGGGATTGACGATGAAAAACTGGAAACACTCATTCGCTATAGTGTTGATGGTCTGACAAAAGATCAGGTGCGAACAGATTCTTACCAGCCGGAGATGCTCTATGAACAAATATGTGAGTATCTTGACGTCATCCGGACAATAGCCATCGAAGAATAAGGCTATTTTTTCTGCTTATATACAGGATCGGCGGGATAACCACCCTTCAATTTCTGCATACAGTTTTGCAATGCTTCACGGGAGTTTTTCCAGTCGGCATCCTTGTTTCGGTAGTCGAATTTTTCAATCAGCCAGGAAACATCTTCATAAAGGCGGTTTAAATTTGTTTCCATCAGAGAAAACATCTGTGGGAAAAATAGCGCTTTTTGTTTGTCATTTAGATGGCTTTCTGCTACATTGCAAAGATCCTTAAAGTGAGGGAGACAAAATCCTTTGCTCTCCAAAATCTTTTTTTGAAATTCGCCATCTTTTTTATAGAGTTCAAAAAAAGTATCAAGATAGCGGGCATAATGCTCTTGAAACTGGTTACAGATAAAGCAGGAATCTTCTTTTTCCTGTACCCAGGCATTTACCGTATTCTGTCCGGGAACATCTGATTTTCTGCGAATCAGGGTCGGGGAGGAAGACGGTCTGTATTTCTCAAATGCAGAATGCATTTCTTTATTTATGAGTGCGAGATGCGTTTTTAAAATCCATGCATTTCCGAGTGTATTGCCATAGTCATACATTTTCTTGAAATGAGTCCGGCAGAATCCTGCTTTATCGGTTTTGGCGCGGACATCACTTTCCATATAAGAAGAACCGCTTCCAAGAACAAAATCCATCAAATCCTGTTCAATTTTTCGCTCGATATAACAAAAGGGACATTCATCCTGTGCATTTACCGCATCATTTAAAGGAATGGTATATAATTTTTCTTTCATATGCTTATCTCCTATATGAATTGAATCTTAGGTATATTATATCATTTTTTGAGAAAAATCGGAAAACATTCTTGACCTTTCTTCTGTTTGCGATTACCATAGGAAAAGAGTAAATTCGTCAGGAGGAGAAAAATGAGTAAAGAAACGAAAACTATCGGCAACGAAGCAATTTATGATGCCAAAGAACTCGGGATGCCCAAAATGTTGGTTTTGGGACTTCAGCATATGTTTGCCATGTTTGGCGCAACGGTGCTGGTTCCGGCTTTGACAGGTCTTAGTGTTTCCACCACGCTGTTATTTGCGGGACTTGGAACATTACTGTTTCACTTCCTTTCCAAAGGAAAGGTACCGGCATTCTTAGGTTCCTCTTTTGCTTATCTGGCAGGATATTGGGCAATTGCACCAAATAAGGAACCGGAGCTGCTTCCGTATGCATGTTTCGGCGTAGCATGTTCAGGTCTTCTTTATCTTTTACTGTCAGCATTGATTAAGGCGTTCGGAACAAGGAAAGTTATGAGATATTTCCCACCGATCGTAACAGGACCGATTATCATTGCAATCGGACTAAACCTTTCCAAATCGGCAATTGACAATTGTGCTAATTCCTGGTTGATTGCTATTATTGCAATTGCGATTGTAATTATCTGTAACATCTGGGGAAAAGGTATGGTGAAGATTATACCGATTATTCTGGGTGTTGTTGGTTCCTATGTTATAGCAGCAATCGCAGGACAGGTTGATTTTACACCGGTAAAAGAAGCAGCATGGATTGGTCTTCCGATTCATTGGGACAATACGGTATTCTCATTATTTAAGAATCCGGATGTTTCCTTATTACTGACAGCAGTTATTACCATCATGCCGATTGCGCTTGCAACGATGGTAGAACATATCGGTGATATTTCAGCAATTTCTTCCACAGTGGGAAAGAACTATATTAAAGAACCGGGTCTTCACAGAACTCTTCTGGGAGATGGACTTGCCACTATTCTTGCATCATTATTCGGTGCACCGGCAAATACAACATACGGTGAGAATACAGGGGTTCTGACATTGACAAGAGTATTTGATCCGCTTGTAATCAGACTGGCAGCATTGTTTGCGATTCTGTTTTCCTTCTGCCCGAAGATTTCCGCATTGATCAGTTGTATGCCGGCAGCCACAATGGGCGGTGTTTCTCTTGTATTATACGGAATGATTTCCGCAGTCGGTGTACGAAACGTTGTAGAAAATAAAGTAGACTTTTCAAAAAGCCGCAATGTTATCATTGCAGCATTGATTCTTGTACTTTCCATTGGTATCAATTATTCCAGCATCGGAGCAATTGCTTTCACAATCGGAAGTGTCACAATCAGTTTGTCCGGTCTTGCAGTTGGTTCCTTAGTCGGAATTATTTTAAATGCAGTGCTTCCGGGAAAAGATTATAACTACAATGAAGAAACACCTGACCAGACAGGCGTTAATTTCGAAGTGTAAGGTATAAATCAAAAATTGTATCAAACACATAATCAGGTTGAAAGAGGGTCTTTTCAAGATCCTCTTTTTTTGCTTCTCCGGTCAGAACAAGAGCGGTTTCTACGCCTGCATTAATACCGCATGCGATATCGGTATACAGACGATCTCCGACAACAAGTGTTTCTTCGGAAGAAAATCCGGAAGCCTTCATACAGAATTCCACAACTTCTTTATTCGGTTTTCCTAAATAGACCGGTGTCTTATCAGTTGTATATTCCAACATTTTGCAGATTGCACCGCAGTCCGGAATGAATCCAAAATCAATCGGGCAGCGCAGATCGGGATTGGTGGCATAATATGGAACATCAAGCGTTTCTAAAATCTCACTTGCGACACAAAGCTTTTGATAAGTTATTTCACTGTCGTAGGCAACGACCACACAGGCAATCTCATCCTCTTTTTTTTCTGTGACAAGTAGCCCGTTTTTTCGTAATTCCGCAATGTAGGATGCAGTCCCCAACACATAAATTAATTTTCCGGAATAATGCTCCTTTAAGAAGTTCAGCGTCATTGTTCCCGAGGTGACAAAGTCACCGGGAACTGTAGTAAGTCCGAAAGCATTCTGAAACTTCTCTACATAGTCCTGTCCGCTTTTGGTGGAATTATTTGTAATGAAATAAGCTTTTCCGCCGATTTCTTCAATCCACTGAAAAAGTTCTCTGGAACCTTTATAAAGCGTGTCGCCGACAGCGATGGTTCCGTCAATATCAAATAAAAACAATTTCTTATTTTTCATAACAAGTCCTCAATTCATATAGTAGTGGAGATATATATAATTCTATTTAACCAACCGCCTGTGGGGAAAAGGTTTCTTAAAAGGTGCGCTCTCGCTCCGTGAAAAACGTAGGAAACCTTTTCCCCACAGGCGGTTACAGAAATAGAATTATTTATATTCTATCATATTGTATAGATTTTAATCAAATTTCTGAGTGGATGTGCTATACTGTTTTAAAAAGGCTGTAGGAGGTTATGCATGAGTCTGCAGATTGTGACCGGTGGAAGCGGATCCGGAAAGAGTACCGCGGTATATCAAAGAGTAATAGAAGCAAGCAGGCAGAATCCGAAACGAAATTATTTTGTAATTGTTCCGGATCAGTTTACGATGCAGACCCAGATGGACCTGGTGACGATGAGCGATTGCGGCGGTATCATGAACATCGATGTTTTAAGCCTCAACAGGCTGGCACACCGCATTTTTGAAGAAACAGGCGGAGCACGCAAACCGGTTCTGGATGATACCGGCAAGAGTCTTGTTTTGCGCAAAATTGCCGGTGACCTAAAAGAGCAGATTCCTGTTCTTGGCAGTAATTTGGAAAAACAGGGATATATTCATGAAGTAAAATCCGCAATTTCTGAGTTTATGCAATACGGAATCGGATGCAGTCAGCTGGAAGAACTGACGGAATATGCGAAACAAAGAGGCGCATTATACTATAAATTAAAAGATTTACAGGTGTTATATCAGGGATTTTTAAATTATATCAGTGAGAATTATATTACAACGGAAGAATTGATGGACATTTTGGCGCAGGAACTCTACCGCTCACAACTTATCAAGGATTCAGTTGTTGTTTTTGATGGATTTACCGGGTTTACTCCGATTCAGATGAATGTCATTGGCACATTAATGGAGTTATGTAAACAAGTTGTCGTAACCATAACGATTGACGGAGCAGAAAATCCGGATGAAGAAGACGGAGAACAAAAATTATTTTTCTTTGCCAAAAAAACGGTAAGGGGATTAAAAAAGGAAGCACAAAAGCGTCATGTTGTCATTGAACCTGATATCCGCCTGCAGGAGCCGGTTGTAAAACGATATGAGGGAAAAGAGGAACTGGCATTTTTGGAAAAGAATCTTTTCCGTTATCCGCTTCGGACTTTCCCGGGGAAAACGCAACAACAAATTCAACTCTCCGGCTATGAGGATATCAGCATGGAAATCCGAAATACCTGTTTGAAAATTCGCTCTCTGCTAAATGAGACTTCCTGTGCTTACCGGGATATCGCACTGATTGTCGGAGATCTTGCCTCTTATGAGAGTGAAATCGAAGAAATGTTTATGAAATATTCCATTCCCGTATTTATAGATAAAACGAGGGGAATCGAACTGAATCCGTTTATAGAATTAATCAAGGCCTCTTTCGATATTATTTTGGAAAATTTCAGTTTTGAATCGGTATTCCACTATTTGAGAAGCGGGCTTGCCGATTTTACGATGGAGGAAACGGACGCACTGGAAAACTATGTGCTGGAACTGGGTATCCGTGGAAAAAAGGCGTGGAGCCATACGTTTGCAAAACGGACAAAACAGATGAAAAAGCAGGAGAATGCTTTACAAAATCTTGAGTTGTTCAATGAAATGCGGGAGAGACTTTTGGAACAGCTAAGCCCATTGCTTACCGGAACAAGTGAAGACGGAGAAAAGGAAATGCGTCTTACAACAAAGTTTACGGTTCGCGAACTGATTGAAAGGTTGTACGGATTCCTTGTAAAAAATAATGTCGAACAAAAACTTTTTGCTTATCAGAAAATGTTTGAAGAGCAAAAAGATGATACACGGGCACGCGAGTATGCGCAGATTTATCGCTTGATTATGGAACTGCTCGATCAAATCATGGAATTGATTGGCGAAGAAGAAATGAATATCCGGGAGTTTGCGGATATTTTAGAGGCGGGATTTGGTGAAATAGAAGTCGGTACCATTCCACAGGGGGTTGACAGAGTGATTGTCGGGGATATGGAACGTACCCGCCTAAAACCGGTGAAATATCTGTTCTTTTTAGGACTGAATGATGGATTTATTCCGAAAAACGCTTCGAAAGGCGGAATTATTTCCGATATTGACAGAGAATTTCTGACTGAGAGCAACATGGAACTGGCACCTTCCCCCAGACAGCAGATGTATATTCAGAAGTACTATCTGTATCTCAATCTGACAAAACCGTCAGAAAAATTATTTCTTTCCTATGCAGGAATGGACCTTGCCGGAAAGACCATACGTCCTTCTTATCTCGTGGCAACAATTGAAAAGATGTTTCCACAGTGCAAAAAAGAAGAGAAGAAAAAAGTGTGGGCAGTAGGAAACGAATACGAAGCAAAAGAGTACGTTAGCAGTCTGATGCGCAAATATGTTGACGATACGATAACGGATGAAGAAAAAACATCCTTGGAAAAACTGCTTACTTATTTTTCAACGGAAGAAAGCGGAAAAATTTTCCTGGAAAATATAATAGCAAAGGGATTCTCCCGATACCACGGTTCAAATATTGAGAGGGCGGCTGCGGTTGCCTTGTACGGAGAAACGATTCTTTCGAGTGTCAGCAGAATGGAGCAGTATGCTTCCTGCGCGTATTCTTATTTTCTGCGGTACGGACTTTCACTGCAGGAACGGGAGCTCTATGGATTCGAAGACCGCGACATTGGGACAATCTTTCATGATGTACTGGAAATGTTTGCCGCTAAACTTGGGGAAAAGGGATATACCTGGTTTGATTTCCCCAAAAATGTTGGAGAAGAAATTGTTTCTGCTGCACTGGAAGAGGTGTGCCTTCATTATACCGATGCACTGTTATTTGATCGTGCGGTTACCCGCTACAGCATGATGCGGATGAAACGAATTTTAAACCGTGCGGTGAACACGATATCCTATCAACTGCAAAAGGGGAAAATGAAACCGGAATCGTTTGAACTTTCTTTTTCCGTAACGGAGAATCTAAATGATATTGATGTGACATTAAGCGAACGGGAAAAAATGAAACTTTCCGGAAGAATCGACAGAATCGATACCTATGAAGATGATGAACATATCTATGTAAAGGTTGTTGATTACAAATCCGGAAACAAAGATTTTAATCTCACTTCCTTCTATAAAGGAACACAACTGCAGCTTGTGGTTTATATGAATGAAGCCATAAAAGAGGCAAAGGTAAACCATCCGGGAAAAGAACCGGTAAGGGCGGCGCTTCTGTATTATCATGTTGCCGATCCAATGGTTACGGGGGAAGACGGAATGAATGATGAGATGATTAATCAGAAAATTATTCAGGAACTCCGTTCTCGGGGAATTGTAAACAGTGAGGCAAACGTGATTGAAATACTGGATGCTTCCAAAAACAAAAAATCTGACTGTATTCCGATAGAGTATAAAGCAGATGGCTCTTTTTCGGCATCTTCAGATGTTATGACAGATGAAAATATGAAACTGCTGTCTGACTTTGCAACCTATCGGTTAAAGAGTATTGGTGTCAAAATCTGTAGAGGAGAAATTCCGATAAATCCTTGCACGCAGGGGAAAAAGGATGCGTGTACATACTGTGCTTATCAGGCTGTATGCGGATTTGACACAAAAATTCCCGGCTATGAAAAAACAGAAATTTTAGAGGAAGACGAAGAAGAATTATTTAGAAAAATGAAAGAGGAAATGGAAGGAGAGGCATGATGGGAGTCTGCTTTACAGAAGACCAGTTGAAGGTTATTACCTTGCGGGAGCGGAACATTTTAGTGTCGGCAGCAGCCGGAAGCGGAAAGACAACCGTCCTGGTGGAACGAATTATTCAATTAATCAGCGATGAGAAACATCCTGTTGATATCGACCGTCTTTTGGTTGTGACATTTACGAATGCCGCAGCAGCTTCCATGCGCGAAAAAATCAGTGATGCGATTGCCGCTAAATTGAGTGAACAGCCACAGAATGAGCATTTACAGAAACAGGCAACATTATTGCATAATGCACTGATTACGACAATTCACAGCTTCTGCCTTTTCTTAATACGTAATAATTTTAACGATATCGGATTAGATCCTGGCTTTCGTGTAGCAGACGAAGGAGAAATCAAATTGCTACAGGAAACAGTCATGCAGGATTTGCTGGAAGAACTCTTTGCAAAACAGGATGCGGCTTTTTTAAAAATGGCAGATCGTTTTATCACAGGAAACACAATGAACGGTCTTACCCAAATCTTATTTTCTCTTTACAAACATGCCATGAGTGATCCGTTTCCGGAAGAATGGCTGAAAAGACGTCTTGGAGATTATCATGCCGAAACGGAAGAAGAATTGCAGGAAACGGAATGGATGCATTTCCTGGATACTTTTACAAAACGTAATATCGAAGAATGCATGAAAACGACAAAGGAAAACATAAAGATTTGTGAGCAGCCGGATGGTCCTTATATGTATCTTACAGCTCTTGAACAAGACATTGCACTTTTGGAAAAGGCACAGGCGTGCAGTTCATTTTCACAATATTGCGCTTTCTTTGAGGCGCTTTCTTTTGCGAAACTTGCTACGAAAAAGGATACCAGTGTCGACCCGTTGAAAAGGGAAACCGTTAAGGCGGCTCGTGATAACATGAAAGACGTTATGCAGGACTTGAGGAAAAAGTATTATTCTGCTTCTCCTGCATCCGTTTTAGCCGGGATGGCGGAAAATGAAGAAATCGTCAGAACGCTTAGTGAGACCGTCATGGAATTTCTCAAACGGTTTCAGGCAGCAAAGCGGGACAAGAAGCTGATTGATTTTTCTGACATGGAACATCTGGCACTGCAGATTCTTCTGGTAAAAGAAGACGGACGGTATGTTCCGTCTAAAACGGCGCTTGATTATCGCAGTTATTTTAAAGAAATTATGGTGGATGAATATCAGGATTCCAACCTTGTGCAGGAGTGGATTCTAAAGACGGTTTCAGGAGAAGATGACGGCTGTTTTAATCGTTTTATGGTCGGAGATGTAAAACAGAGCATCTACAAATTCCGCCTTGCCTGCCCGCAGATTTTTATGGAAAAATATGATACTTATCAAAAAGAAGAAAGTAAAACGCAAAGAATTGACCTTTCGCAGAATTATCGAAGTCGTAAGGAAGTTATTGAAGGAGTGAATACCCTTTTTTACCGGTTAATGGACAGGGAACTTGGAGAAGTCGTTTACGATAAAGAGTGTGCCCTGTATCCGGGAGCACAATTTCCACAGGAAGAAGCAGGAAAGCCATCACAATACCTTCCGGAGATTCTTCTGATTGAAAAGGATGACAGTAAACGTTCAAAACAGGAGCAGGAGGCAGAAGCCATTGCAGGCAGAATCAGGGAAATGATTCAGACGCTGCAGGTGCGGAATGAAGAAGACGGTACAATGAGAAAAGCCTCCTATCGTGACATTGTCATTCTGCTGCGAAACAACAGCGGATGGGATGAAGTGTTTAAAAAAGTGTTGGAACAGGAAGGAATTCCGGTATGCATTGCTACCAAAACCGGATATTTTTCCACCAATGAAATTCGTACCGTCATGAATTTTCTGCGGGTTGTGGACAATCCAAGACAGGACATTCCGCTCTTTGGAACGATGAAATCCTGCTTTGGAAAATTTAGTGATGAAGAAACCGCTTATATCCGTGCTGTGGGCGGGGAAAATCTTTATGAAGCATTGCAGCTTTATGCAAAAAGAAAGACACAGGATGCAAAAGAGACGGAACTTTCGCTAAAGTGTCAGCGATTTCTTTCGTTTTTGCAAAAATATCGCAATATGGTTTCTTACGAACCGATTCATAAGATTCTTCGAAAGCTTTTCCTGGAAACAGGATATCTGTATGAGATAGCAGCCCTTCCGGGAGGGGAGCAACGCCTTGCCAATGTCAATATGCTGTTAGAAAAGGCTGAAAACTTTGAAAAAACAACTTACAGCGGCTTGTTCTATTTTATTCGTTATATGGAACAGATTCAAAAATATGATGTAGATTATGGGGAAGCAGGAATTCTTGATGAAAATGCGGACGTCGTTCGGATTATGAGCATCCATAAGAGCAAAGGACTGGAATTCCCGATTTGCTTTGTTGCAGGGCTTTCCAAAAAGTTTAATATGAACGACGCAAGAGAGTCTGTTATCTGCGATACGGATTATGGAATCGCAATGGATTATGTAAACCTTGAGAAAAGAGTAAAATACAGTGACCTGCGAAAGAAAGTAATTGCAGAGAAAATCCGTCGGGACAATCTTTCCGAAGAACTGCGTGTTCTCTATGTGGCGCTGACAAGAGCGAAAGAAAAACTGGTTTTATGCGGACTGACCGAAAATATCGAAAAACTGCTTGGCAAATTTAAGCAGGAAATGCCGGAAACGGAAGAAAACAAAAAAGTACTGCCGCTTTCTGCAAGGCTGTCGGCAGCATCATATATGGAGTGGATTATGGCTGCACTTTATGGGGAAAATTCATCGGCACAGCAAGAGCCTTGCTTTATTGTTCGCAGTGTATTGCCGGAAGAAACCGTAAACCAGCAGATTGATACAAAGATTGCAGAAGACAGAAAAAAAGAAAAACTGCGGGTACAGATGGAAAACCGGGAAAAACCGGATGAAGAACTGGTAAAGCAACTCCATTTTCGGTATGCACATGAGAATTTGCAGAACCTGTATACCAAAACGACAGTTTCGGAATTAAAAAGTGCGGCAATGGCCGGCCATTTTGAACAGGCAAAGACAGAACAGGGAACTTGTCTGTTATTTCCGCAGGAAGAAATGACCCCTTGTATTCCGAAATTTGCAAGCAGCGAGAGCAAGGTCAGCGGAAGTGCCAGAGGAAGCGCTTATCACCGAATTATGGAAGTACTTGATTATGAGGCTGCTTTGGACGCGGCAGAAAAGGAAAAATGGGTAACCGAAAATCTTTTGCATCTTGAAAACAGCGGACGCATCACCAGTGAAGAGGCAGATATGATAAATCCGAAAAAAGTTGCCCTCTTTTTGGAACAGCCGCTTGCAATGCAGATGGCGGCGGCACAAAAACAGGGCGAACTTTACAGGGAGCAGCCGTTTGTACTCGGTGTTGAGGCAAAACGACTTTCCCGGGATTTCCCGGAAGGTGAAACGGTTCTTGTTCAGGGAATTATTGATGTCTATTTCATTGAAAACAACACAATCACATTGCTGGATTACAAAACCGATGTTGTAAAGACCGGTGAAGAATTGAAAAAGCGTTACGCAGCACAACTTTACTATTATGCGGAAGCACTGGAACGTATTACGGGTCTTACAGTAAAGGAAAAATTGATTTATTCCTTTACGCTGGGATGTGTGATTTCGCTATAACATCGGGAAAAACATTAGGAAAGTGCCAACTCCTTAATTCGCGCCAGTGCTTTTGAAACCGGCGGTAATAAAAGGAGAACAATCGTCAAAACTGCTTCCGGAACGATGTAAGTCATGTTATAGAGAATACCGGCCCAGATTGCGGCAATATTTCCACCAATATCACCGACATACGTTGTATAGAAAATCATACCGGAGATACAATGGAAAAGGAAACGTCCGAGCACACCTGCCATATAACCTTTGAGCAATCCGTGCTTTGATTTGCAGAAGAATCCGGATAATCCGAGAGCACCGAAAGCAAGCGGAAAATCAAGCAGTACCTGCAAAGGATGTACAAAATACGGACCGACAATAAATTGCAGAATTCCGTAAGCGATTGCAGCAGTAAGACCGATTTTGGGGCCGTACCAGTATCCAATCAGGCTGACAATCAGCATGGAAAACAGCGTGATGCTTCCACCGTTTGGAAGTGACGGCAATTTAATGACGACTGAAATGACCGTAGCAAGTGCAATCGCCATTGCCGAGAAAACGAGTTGCTTGGTTGTGAATTTTTTTGACATAAAAAAACCTCCTTGTCATGCCATAGGAGGAAGTTCATGAACAGAAAATGCCCAATAAGTGCATTTTCACATTTATGTGCTTCCTTACGCCGGTATTATCCGGTTCAAGTAGTGAGGGTTAGAATCTTACGATTCAATCTCAGCATAAGCTCCCCTAGCATGTTTTTTATTTTAGGCATATGCCTTGCATACGCCTTTATTCTATATAAATGTACGGTGATTACTAAAAAATGTCAATAGAAAATATAAAGGAAGGACCTGTTCATGTTTCGTTACATCTTATTTGATTTGGATGGTACACTGACCGATCCCAAAATCGGTATTACAACCTGCGTACAGTATGCCTTGAAAAGTTTTGGAATCGAAGAAGAAAACCTTGATAAATTGGAACCTTTTATCGGGCCGCCTCTTACAGACAGCTTTGAACGGTTTTATGGATTTTCAAAGGAAGATGCAAAAAAGGCGGTTGAAAAGTATCGGGAACGGTTTTCAACAATCGGATTGTATGAGAATGAAATTTATCCGGGAGTACGGGAAATGCTTGATTCCCTTTCCGGGAAAGGAATTCGTCTGGCTGTTGCATCCAGCAAACCTACGGTTTTTGTGGAAAAGATTTTAGTACATTTTAAAATCAGAGAATATTTTTCGGTGGTCGTCGGCAGTGAACTGGACGGAAGAAGAAGTAAGAAAGAAGAAGTTGTAAGCGAAGCCTTACGTCAGCTTGGTGTAACGGAAGAGGAAAAATCACTCTGTGCAATGGTCGGAGACCGGAATTTTGATGTATTCGGTGCCAAGCAGCAGGGCGTTGTTCCGGTTGCAGTCTCCTATGGATATGCACAGGGAAATGAACTGGAGGAAGCAGGAGCTTCTTTTATTGCAAAAGATGTTTGGTCATTGTCACAATATTTGATGAACGGAGAAAAGAAGAGATACTCTTTCTTTGAACCTTTTGCGATAAGGGTGAAGGAATTGCCACAACCGGAAAAAACATCCTTTCTTCGTGCATTCAGCGTAATAGCACCGATTTTGATTTACTATGTTGTCAATAATCTGACGATTTTTTTGTTCGCTTATTTTGTCGGATGGCTGGCGGGGAAGCAGGGTATCCTTTTAGAACTTTCCGTATGGCTTTCCGGACATTCGACACTCGTTTCCGCACTGATGAAGTTTGTGGCAATGATGCTTGGCGCAGGTATTCTGATTCCTGCCTTTTTACAGGAAAATCCTGTCATTTTTCCGGAAAAGAACTGTCAAAAAGACATCCCTGTAATTATTTGCCTCGGAATTAGTGCGGCGGTATTTGCCAATGTTCTTTTTTTCCTTCTTCAGATAACAGGGAGTTTTGAGAGTTTTTCCAAAGTTTCTTCTTCACAGTTTTCTCTGCCTGTCTGGGGTGGGATTGTGCTGTACGGGCTGGTTTCACCGCTTGCGGAAGAACTTGTTTTCAGAGGAGTTGTCTATAATCGTTTCAGACGGCAGTATCCGTTTGTGATTGCTTTTTTGGCATCTGCCTTTTTATTCGGCATTTTCCATGGAAATCTTGTACAGGCACTCTACGGATTTTTACTGGGGCTTTTGATTCTCTGGCTCTATGAAAAGTATGGCGCTTTTCTCATTCCGTTTCTTGTACATTCATCAGCCAATATCATTATTTATGTGCTGATGGGGACAAAATCTTTACAAAATGTCATTATGACAATTCCTTTTTGCATGTTGAGCGGTCTTGTGACAGTAGCATTAATTGTGTGTATATTGCGCAAAAGGAAAGAAAACTTGCATTAAAAACTGATAATTACAGCAAAATACACATAATTGTCAAATTATCAGAAAATTTATGAAAAATTTGTTATTTACAAATGAAAACAACTGGTGTATGATACCATTCAAGGAGTCGCAAAGAAGCGCAGATACGCTTACTTTGCGACTCCTTTTTTGCATGAATCAATGAACAATTGTGAAATAGGAGGAGCAATTTATGTTTGATACAAAAAAGCCGGTTGCAGAAGAGTCACCGTTATATCAGAAAGAATTTGAACATGATAACTGTGGTATCGGTGCCTGTGTCAATATCAAGGGAAAGAAATCCAGAACAACGGTAGAGAATGCGCTGAAAATTGTTGAGAATCTGGAGCATCGTGCCGGTAAAGATGCAGAAGGAAAGACAGGTGACGGTGTCGGCATCTTATTGCAGATTTGCCATAAATTCTTCAAGAGAGTTGCCAAAGAGGCAGAAATTGAAATCGGCGAAGAACGTGAGTATGGTGTCGGTATGTTCTTTTTCCCGCAGAATGAACTCAAACGAAACCAAAGTAAAAAAATGTTTGAGATTATTGTAGAGAAGGAAGGCATGGAGTTTTTGGGATGGAGAGAAGTTCCGATTGCTCCGAACGTATTAGGACATAAAGCAGTAGAGTGTATGCCATGCATTATGCAGGGATTTGTAAAGAAACCTGCCGATGTGGAAAAAGGCATTGATTTTGACAGACGCCTTTATATTGTACGGCGTGTATTTGAACAGTCTACGGATGTTACATATGTGGTTTCGTTATCCAGCAGAACCATTGTTTATAAAGGGATGTTTTTAGTAGGTCAGCTGCGTACATTCTATCCTGACTTACAATGCAAGGACTATGAATCGGCAATTGCCATTGTGCATTCCCGTTTCTCCACAAATACCAACCCGAGCTGGGAGAGAGCACATCCGAACCGTTTCATCGTACACAACGGAGAGATTAATACGATTCGCGGCAATGCAGATAAGATGCTCGCACGCGAGGAAAATATGGAATCCGAGCATTTACACGGACAACTGCAGAAGGTGCTTCCGGCAATCAATGCATCCGGCTCTGACTCCGCAATGCTTGACAATACACTGGAATTCCTTGTTATGAGCGGTATGGACCTTCCGCTTGCCGTCATGATTACCATTCCGGAACCATGGGCAAATAACAAGGCGATGTCACAGAAAAAGAGAGATTTTTACCAGTATTATGCAACAATGATGGAACCGTGGGACGGACCGGCATCCATAATTTTCTCTGACGGAGATGTGATGGGCGCAGTGCTTGACCGTAACGGACTTCGTCCTTCCCGCTATATGATTACGGATGACGATGAACTGATTCTTTCCTCCGAAGTTGGGGTTTTGCCGATTGATCCTGGTAAAATTGTCGTAAAAGAAAGACTCCGTCCCGGCAAAATGCTCCTTGTCGATACCGTAAAACAAAGAGTCATTGATGATGAAGAAATCAAGGAATATTATGCGTCCAGACAGCCGTACGGCGAATGGCTTGACAGTAATCTTGTTGCGTTAAAGGATTTGAAGATTCCAAACATGAGTGTTCCGGAACTTACTTATGAAGAACGCCAGCGTTTACAGAAAGCATTCGGATACTCTTATGAAGAATTGAAATCTTCAATACTTCCGATGGCAAAAAACGGAGCAGAAGCAATTGCCTCCATGGGTGTGGATACGCCGCTTCCGGTTTTAAGCAAAACAAATCGCCCGTTGTTCGGATATTTTAAACAGCTTTTTGCACAGGTTACCAATCCGCCGATTGATGCAATTCGGGAAGAGATTGTTACTTCCACAACGGTGTATCTGGGAACAGAAGGAAACTTATTGGAAGAATCCCCGAAAAACTGTAATATTTTGAAAATTCACAATCCGATTTTAACCAATACGGACTTGTTGAAAATCAAGAGTATGAAAGTAGACGGCTTCCTTCCGGAAGTAATCTCTATTGTTTACTACAAAAATACAAGCCTTGAACGGGCTATTGAGAAATTGTTTGTAGAAGTGGACCGTGCATTCAGGGACGGTGCTAATGTCATTATTCTTTCTGACAGAGGGGTAGATGAAAACCATGTTGCCATTCCATCCTTACTTGCGGTTTCTGCATTAAACCAGCATCTGGTTGATACGAAGAAACGGACAAGTATCGCATTAATCCTTGAGTCCGGAGAACCCAGAGAAGTTCATGACTTTGCGACACTGCTCGGATATGGTGCCTGCGCAATCAACCCGTATCTGGCACTCGAATCCATTAAGGAATTGATTGAAAACAAAATGCTGGATAAAGATTATTATGCAGCGGTAGACGATTATAACAATGCCATTCTGCATGGTATTGTAAAGATCGCTTCGAAAATGGGAATCTCTACCATACAGTCCTACCAGGGAGCACAGATTTTTGAAGCAATCGGAATTGATAAGGAAGTCATTAACAAATATTTCCGGAATACGGTATGTCGTATTGGCGGAATTACCATCAAAGATATTGAAAAAGAAGTGGATGAACGTCATTCGCTTGCATTTGATCCGCTCGGACTTGATACGGATTTGACCTTGGATAGTCCCGGACTTCACAAGATGAGAAGCGGTGCGGATGAACATCTGTATAATCCTGCAACCATCCATCTTTTACAGGAGGCTACAAGACGCGGAGACTACGATTTGTTTAAGCAATATACAGCACTGGTAACGGATGAAGACTGCGTCAGAAATCTGCGGGGACTGATGGATTTCAAATATCCGAAGAAAGGAGTTCCGATTGAAGAAGTAGAAAGCGTGGATTCTATCGTAACACGTTTCAAAACAGGTGCGATGTCCTACGGTTCGATTTCCAAAGAGGCACATGAAACACTGGCAATTGCAATGAATAAACTGCACGGTAAATCAAACTCCGGAGAAGGTGGAGAAGACCTTGACCGCATGCAGATTGGTGCGGACGGATTAGACAGAGGTTCCGCAATCAAGCAGGTCGCAAGCGGACGCTTTGGTGTAACCAGCCGTTACTTAGTCAGTGCAAAAGAACTGCAGATTAAGATGGCACAGGGAGCAAAACCGGGAGAAGGAGGACACCTTCCGGGTGGAAAGGTATACCCGTGGATTGCAAAGACAAGACATTCAACACCGGGAGTATCGTTAATCTCTCCGCCACCGCATCATGATATTTACTCAATTGAAGACCTTGCTCAGTTAATATACGACTTAAAGAATGCAAACATGGATGCAAGAATTTCCGTAAAACTGGTATCTGAGGCGGGAGTCGGTACCGTAGCGGCCGGCGTTGCAAAAGCAGGTGCACAGGTTATCTTAGTATCAGGTTATGACGGAGGTACCGGTGCGGCACCGAAGAACTCCATCCATAATGCGGGTCTTCCGTGGGAACTTGGTCTGGCGGAGACACACCAGACACTGATTCAGAACGGACTGCGTAATAAGGTACGAATTGAAACAGACGGAAAACTGATGAGTGGCCGTGATGTTGCGATTGCAGCGGCACTCGGTGCGGAAGAATTCGGATTTGCAACAGCACCGCTCGTAACGATGGGATGCGTCATGATGAGGGTATGTAACCTCGATACCTGTCCGGTCGGCATTGCAACCCAGAACCCGAAACTGCGTAAGAATTTCCGCGGGAAACCGGAATATGTTATCAACTTTATGCGGTTCATTGCTCAGGAACTTCGTGAGTATATGGCAAAACTGGGAGTACGCAGTGTCGATGAACTCGTAGGAAGAACAGATCTTCTTGAAATGAGAGAAAATCTGCCGGAGAATTTAAAACAGATTAACCTTGATACCATTTTAAAGAATCCGTATACAAAGATGAAAGGTATTACATTTGACCCGAAACATGTATATGACTTTAAACTGGAAAACACAAAAGATATTAAAATTTTGAAAGAACAGATTTTGCCGGCAATTAAAGCAGGAAAGAGCCGCAGTGTAGAAGTGGAAGTTACCAACACAGATCGTACTTTTGGTACGATTATCGGTTCCGAGATTACGAAACAGTGTGGTGATAATCTTGCGGAAGATACCTATCATATCCGGTGTAACGGTGCCGGCGGCCAAAGTTTTGGTGCATTTATTCCGAAAGGGCTTACACTGGAACTGATTGGTGACAGTAACGACTATTTCGGAAAGGGATTATCAGGAGGTAAACTGATTGTTTATCCGCCGAAGGAATGTACGTTTAAACCGGAAGAAAACATTATTATCGGTAACGTAGCCCTGTATGGTGCAACCTCCGGAAAAGCATATATCAATGGTGTGGCAGGAGAACGTTTTGCGGTTCGTAATTCCGGTGCGATTGCGGTCGTGGAAGGTGTCGGCGACCATGGATGTGAGTATATGACAGGTGGACGTGTTGTCGTGCTCGGCAAAACCGGTAAAAACTTTGCAGCAGGAATGAGCGGCGGTATTGCCTATGTTCTGGACGAAGAAAATGATCTTTATACCAGAATGAATAAGGAACTTGTTTCTTCCCATGAGATAACATCAAAGTATGATGTTCAGGAATTGAAAGAAATGATAAAAGACCATGTGGCAAATACAAATTCGGCAAAAGGAAAAGAAATTTTAAATAATTTCTCTGAATATCTGCCGAAGTTTAAGAAAATCATTCCGCATGACTATGAGAAGATGATGAAAGCCATCGTAGAAATGGAAGAAAAAGGACTTAGTGCGGAGCAGGCACAGATTGAAGCATTCTACGCAAATAAAAAGTAATAAAGGAGAGACAAAAAATGGGAAAGCCAACTGGATTTATGGAGTTTGAACGTGAAGTATCCAAAGCACAAAAACCTACGGAACGTATCAAACACTTTAATGAATTTCATACGCATCTGCCGAAAGAAAAGCAGCAGTTGCAGGGCGCACGCTGTATGGATTGCGGTGTACCATACTGTCAATCCGGAATGACTTTATGCGGAATGACATCAGGGTGTCCGTTACACAATCTGGTACCGGAATGGAATGATCTTGTCTATACCGGTAACTGGCAACAGGCATATAAACGACTGCTAAAAACAAACAATTTTCCGGAGTTTACGTCAAGAGTATGTCCGGCACTCTGT
Source organism: Lachnospiraceae bacterium (assembly GCA_029007885.1). Lineage (GTDB taxonomy): Bacteria > Bacillota > Clostridia > Lachnospirales > Lachnospiraceae > RGIG8767. The sequence goes on from JAQXIR010000024.1 coordinate 59,798, forward strand.
GAGGCAGCATGTACCTGCGGACTTGAAGGAGACCCGGTTTCTACGAAGGAAAATGAATATGCCATTATTGAAAATGCTTATGCGGAAGGACTTGCAAAAGCAAATCCGCCCAAAAACAGGACGGGGAAAAAGATTGCGGTAGTAGGCAGCGGCCCATCCGGACTTGCGGCAGCAGACCTATTAAACAGAAGAGGACACAGTGTAACGGTTTTTGAACGCAGTGACAGAGTCGGGGGACTTCTGATGTACGGAATCCCGAACATGAAACTGGAAAAACAGATTATTGACCGCAAGATTTCCATTATGAAAGAAGAAGGAATCACTTTCGTGACCAATACCGATATCGGAAAGAATAAGAAGGCAGAAGATCTGTTAAAAGAATTTGACCGTGTACTGCTTGCCTGCGGTTCTTCCAATCCTCGTGATATTAAAGCTGAAGGCAGAGATGCAAAAGGAATTTATTTTGCGGTAGATTTCTTAAAAGCCAATACCAAAAGTCTGTTAGATTCCGATTTTAAGGATAAAAAGTATGTCGACACGAATGGAAAAGATGTGGTTATCATCGGCGGTGGTGATACCGGAAATGACTGTGTCGGAACCAGCATCCGTCACGGAGCAAAGAGCGTGACACAGATAGAAATGATGCCGAAAGCACCGGATGTCCGCGCCGAAAACAATCCATGGCCGGAATGGCCGAAAATCTGCAAGACAGATTATGGTCAGGAAGAAGCGATTGCCGTTTACGGACACGATCCAAGAATTTATGAGTCGACCGTGAAAGAATTTATCAAAGATAAAGAAGGCAATCTTACGGGAGTCAAAATCGTAAAGCTTTCCTGGGAAAAGGATAAAGCGACAGGCCGCATGAATATGAAAGAAATTGCGGGCAGTGAGCAGATACTTCCGGCACAGATTGTTCTGATAGCGGCAGGATTTTTGGGCAGTCAGAAGTATGTAACGGATGCATTTGGTGTTGAGGTAAACGAACGGACAAATGTAAAAACAGATGCCGGTCATTATGCCACAAATGTTAAGAACGTATTTGTAACCGGGGATATGCACAGAGGACAGTCTCTTGTTGTATGGGCAATCCGTGAAGGACGGGAAGCAGCCCGGGATATTGATGAAAGTCTGATGGGATATACCAACTTGAATATTCAATAATAAAAAAGACGCTATGCAAGGTTTTTAACCGTTTGCATAGCGTTTTTCCATCGCTTTTTGTTATAGCAATTGTAATCCTTTTGCGGCAGCTTCATCCATCACTTCTTTTGGCCACAAGGAGCACTGCACTTCTCCGATATGGGCTTTCCGCAGGAAAAACATGCAGATACGGGATTGCCCGATACCGCCACCGATTGTATAAGGAAGCTCTTTGTTTAAGACAGCCTTCTGGAACGGAAGATTAGCACGCTCCGGGCAACCGGCTTTCTTTAACTGTTCCTGCAAGGAATTCTCATCGACACGAATACCCATGGAAGATAATTCCAGCGCAATGTCAAGAACAGGATAGTAAACAACAATGTCGGCATTCAATTCCCAATCATCATAGTCCGGTGCACGACCATCATGCTTCTGACCGGATTCCAACATGTCTCCGATTTTCATGATGCAGACAGCACCTTTTGCCTTTGCGATAAAATACTCGCGCTCTTTTGGGGCGTATTCCGGAAACATATCTTCCAATTCCTGTGTTGTGATAAAGAAAATATCGTGAGGAAGAATTTCCTCGATATAGTCATACTTAATTGCCATGAATTTTTCGGTCTTGCGCAACACTTTATAGACTGTGCGAACCGTTTCTTTTAACGTTTCTTCGTTACGTTGTTCTTTTGTAATAATCTTTTCCCAATCCCACTGGTCAACATAGATGGAATGGATATTGTCGGTTTCTTCATCGCGGCGGATGGCACTCATATCAGTGTAAAGTCCCTCTCCAACGGAAAAACCGTATTTTTTTAGTGCATAACGTTTCCACTTCGCAAGGGAATGGACAATTTCCGCTTCTGCGTCATTCTGTTCCTTGATACCAAATGTGACTGGTCGTTCTACACCGTTTAAGTTATCATTCAGGCCTGAGGACGGCTCAACGAATAAAGGTGCGGAGACACGTAACAGATTCAGACGCTCCGAAAGAAGATTTTGGAAGAAATCCTTAACGGTTTTGATGCCAATCTGCGTGTCATGCAGATTCAAAGCCGACTGATAATTCTCAGGAATATTTAACTGCTTCATAATGAAACCTCCAAGGGCGTTATTTTACAGAGTTTATTGTATATCAGCATAGAAATGATGTCAAATAGAAAGTACTTGATAATCGAACATATGTATGGTATATTAAAAACAGAACAAATGTTCTTTTGGAGAGAAGATATGAAATATGATATTACAGAATCCTTTTCGATACAGCAGAGCGGGATGAGTATTCGTGAAAAGCTTGGGATATTGGCAGATTCGGCAAAATATGATGTGTCCTGTACTTCCAGCGGTGTGGACCGCAGAGGTGACGGGACGGGTATGGGTAATTCGATTGCTGCCGGGATTTGTCACAGTTTTTCGGCAGACGGCAGATGCATCAGTCTTCTGAAGATTCTTTTGACAAATGAATGTATTTATGATTGTAAATATTGCCGCAACCGTGTTTCGAATGACATAGAACGGGCCACCTTTACTCCGGAAGAGATTGTGACACTGACCATGGAATTTTACAGACGAAATTATATTGAGGGATTGTTTTTGAGTTCAGGAATCCTTCGCAATCCCAGCTATACGATGGAACAGATTTACAGAACGGTTTTTCTTCTTAGAAACCGGTATCACTTCCAGGGATATATTCATGTAAAAGCAATACCGGGGGCTGATGAAAGGCTTATTAAGCAGACGGGATTTTTAGTGGACCGTATGAGTGTTAATTTAGAACTGCCGACAGCCGATAGTTTGCGGAAACTGGCCCCGAATAAGACGCGTACGACCATCTTGACTCCGATGCGTCAGATTCAGAACGGAATTCTTCAAAATAAGAACGAATTGGTTTTATATCAGCATGCACCGCATTTTGTAAGTGGCGGACAATCTACGCAGATGATTATCGGTGCGACACCGGAGAGTGATTATCAGATTATGAGTGTTGCAGAGAGCTTGTATCAGAAATTCCGTTTAAAGAGGGTTTTTTACTCGGCATATATACAGGTCAATCAGGATAAAGACCTGCCGGCTCTTCCCGGAGGTCCGCCGCTTCTTAGGGAGCATCGTCTGTATCAGGCAGACTTTCTGATGCGTTTTTACGGATTTGAGGCGAAGGAACTGTTGAGCGAAAGCAGACCGAATTTTAATGTTTTGCTTGATCCGAAAGCGGACTGGGCATTGCGTCATCTGGAACTTTTTCCGGTGGAAATTAATAAAGCCGAGTATGAAATGCTGCTGCGTATTCCGGGAATCGGTGTCAAAGGAGCAAGAAAAATTGTCAAAGCAAGGCGTGGATGCAATCTGACATTTGAACATCTAAAGAAACTGAATATTTCTTTAAAGCGGGCATTGTACTTTATTACCTGTAACGGAAAGATGATGTATCCGACGAAATTGGAAGAAGACTATATTGCCAGGAACCTTATCAATACGGGAGAGCGACTTCCGTTTGATGCAGATGGTGTGACTTATAAGCAGTTGTCTTTGTTTGACACATCACTATTCCCGGAAGAACAATCCTGGCGGCAGGTTGTCAATGCCTGAGAGGAGAATGATATGCAGGAAGAGCATATTTTGATTTGTGAAGACAGTGATGAAGGAATTTTAAGTGCCATTTATTCTGCATATGAATGGAAACTGGATCATGAACATACGATCATTCAAATCGGAGAAGAGGAGAATCTTCGTCTGTTTGCTTCTTATAATAAAGTTACAACTGAGCCGATAAAGGCACAAAAAGTATTGCGTACCGTAAGAAAACGATTTGGAGAAAACACATATCGGGTTGTCTGCGGTGCATTGGCATCTGTCGATGCCCAAAGGGGACAGGCAGTCTATCAGATGATTGTTTTCGGCTTGAAAGGGAAATACAGAGGTGATCTTACGGACTGTATTTATCATGACGGAGTGGCAAAAGCAGTTGCGCTTAGCATGACAGTATGGCATGAAGTGCATCGATTTTATGAGTTTCTACGCTTTGAAGAGTTGGAGGGAGGACTTTTGTTTGCGCAGATTCATCCGAAGTGCAGAATCCTTCCGTTTCTAAGTGACCATTTTTCCAATCGTTTTCCTCTTGAAAACTTTGTGATTTATGATGCAGTATATGATAATTGCCTGATTCATGCAGTAAATGGAGAAATTGCGATTGTTTCGGGTGAGTTGATTCGTTTGGAAAAAATGACGAAATTATCGGAGAAAGAAAAACAGATGCAGGAACTTTTCGGGTATTTTTGCCATAAAATATCAATAAAAGAACGGGAAAACCGAAAACTTCAACAACAGATGCTTCCACTCCGCTTTCGAGATGACATGATTGAATTCGGGAGCGGGAAATTGCGATGATTGTATACAAAAAAGTACTTTACAAGCGAAAAAGGGATATGTATAATACGTTCTAAGAAATTGGAAATAGTTGGTAAACGATTTCCAACCTTTCCGATTTCCGTGTTGTTACTAACGTTTTTTGCGTTAATTATGGAAAGGATGATGAATGTGATTTCTTATAAAATTAGATTAAGACCGGACGAAGTAAAGGATTTCGTTGCGGCAGCTTCCAAAAGCAATGTTGACATTGATATCAGCTATAACCGTTATACGGTGGATGCCAAGTCGATTCTCGGTGTTTTGGGCCTCGACTTGACAAAGGTACTTACCGTTACCTGCAACGGATATGATGCAGATTTTGAGAAGTATCTCAAAGCGTTTTCAATTGCATGTTAACAGGAAAACAAATTGACTCCCTATTGCTGACAGGTTACTATCGGTATAGGGAGTTTTTTGTATGAGGATAAATTATGGATTTTAGAATTTCGGTAAGAGGGCTGGTAGAGTTTGTTCTTCGCAGCGGTGATATTGACAATCGAAGAAAAGCAGCGGCTGATGCCATGGCAGAAGGCTCAAGAATCCATAAGATGATTCAAAAGAGGATGGGTTCTTCTTATCGGGCAGAAGTACCGCTTTCCTATTGCTACCATACGGAACGATACGATATTATTCTGGAAGGAAGAGCAGACGGTATCATAGAAAGCGAGCCGATAACAATTGATGAAATCAAAGGTACCTATCGGCATCTTGAAAAAATGGAGGCACCGGTGCCGGTTCACCTGGCACAGGCAAAGTGTTATGCGTATATCTATGCTTTTACACAAAAACTTCCGCAAATAAGCGTACAAATGACGTATTGCAATCTGGATACAGAGCAGTTGCGCTATTTTAAAGAAACGTATTCCTTTTCGGAACTGGAAACGTGGTTTTTGCAGGTAATGGAACAGTACCGCCGTTGGACCGACTTTATGTATGAATGGAAGGAAAAACGGCAATCTTCCATCAAACAACTTTCTTTTCCGTTTTCCTATCGAGAAGGACAAAAGGAACTGGTATCCTATGTATATCAGACAATTGTACATCAAAAAAAGTTGTTTTTAGAGGCACCGACAGGAGTAGGCAAAACGATATCAACTGTTTTTCCGGCACTAAAGGCAATCGGAGAAGGAAAAGCAGACAGGTTGTTTTACCTGACAGCCAAGACGATTACCGGTATGGTTGCAGAAGATACCTTGATGCTTCTTAGGACAAAAGGACTGCGTTTTAAGAGTGTTATCATAACGGCAAAAGATAAAATATGTTTTATGGAAGAAACTGACTGCAATCCGGAATACTGCCCGTATGCAAAGGGGCATTTTGACAGAATCAATGATGCGATGTTTGACATGCTTACTTGTGAAGAACATTTTGACAGAACATTGATTGAGCAATATGCCGTAAAACATCAGGTTTGCCCGTTTGAACTAAGCCTTGATATGAGTCTTTTTTCAGATGGTATTATCTGTGATTATAATTACCTTTTTGATCCGCACGTTTATTTAAAACGTTTTTTTGCGGAAGGAGAAAAGGGAGAATACCTCTTTTTGATTGACGAAGCCCATAACCTGGTTGAACGGGGAAGGGAGATGTACAGTGCTACACTGATTAAGGAAGACTTTCTGGCGTTAAAAAAAGTGATTAAGATATACGATCAAAAGATGGCAAAGCAGTTGGAAAAATGTAACCGGGAACTTCTTAATTATAAAAAGTAATGTGAAGAAATAAAAGAATGGGATGACATCAGTTTATTTGTACGTTCTTTGGAACGACTCTATGCATCCATGGAAGACTATCTGGAAAACCATGAAGAGAGTCCGGCACGGGAAGAAGTACTTACCTTTTATTTTCAAGTAGCACATTTTCTCATGATTTATGAAAAAATGGACGATAAATATACTGTGTATACGTCACTTGAAGCAGACGGCACTTTCTTAATCAGGCTTTTTTGCGTAGATCCGTCTGTAAATCTGAAAGAGTGCATGAACCGGGGAATTTCTACTATCCTGTTTTCAGCAACACTTCTCCCAATCCAGTATTACAAAAGTCTACTTGGAGGAACAAGTGAAGATTATGAAGTGTATGCATCCTCTACCTTTGACCCGAAAAAGAGAGCACTTATGGTTGCCCGTGATGTGACAAGCCGCTATACCAGACGGGGAACGGAGGAATATCAGAAAATTGCAAAATACCTGCATGAAATCGTACTGAAACGAAAAGGAAATTACCTTGCCTTTTTCCCATCTCATGTCTTTTTGAAAAATGTCTATGAACAGTACCAAAACCTGTATGGGGGAGATGATACTGTAGAATGTATCATACAAAGCGATCATATGCGGGAAGAGGAACGGGAGGCATTCATCAGTCATTTTGTCGGAAACGAAGAACTGGATTTGTCAAAAGAAATTCACATGGAAATAGAAACGGAAGAAGAAAAGGGATTGCTCGGATTTTGTGTAATGGGCGGTATTTTCAGTGAAGGAATTGATTTAAAAAACGACAGCCTGATTGGTGCAGTAATTGTGGGAACCGGGATTCCTCTTGTGTGTAAAGAAAGGGAACTGATTCGTAAGTTTTTTGACGAAAGAGACGGGGAAGGTTATGATTATGCATATCTCTATCCCGGCATGAATAAAGTGCTACAGGCTGCCGGAAGAGTCATCCGCACTCAGGAAGATGTCGGAATTGTGGCGCTTTTAGATGAGCGTTTCTTATACTCTTCTTATCAGAAACTCTTTCCGCGAGAGTGGAAAACATTCCGGGTGACATCTGTAGACACGGTTGGGACTGAAACAGAAGCGTTCTGGAATCAATTTTATGATTAACATAATTTTTTTGAAACCGGAATTATGTTTCTGGTACATAAGCACTAATTTTTTCACAAAACCATGCAAAATGAGATTCTGATTTTGCAAGAGTAAAGAGAAAAAAGTTGCAGAATCCAATAACAAAAATGTGGATAACTATGTGGAAACAGTGGATTTCTTCGATAAAATCGTGAAATGGGTTGTCCACAAAAAATATGTTCGATGAAAAGATATTTGATTGAAAAGTTGCAATATTTTGTAAATAAAGTTTTAGAAAAGTAAAATAAAAGGAAAACTTTTATAATTTATGTAAAGTAATCAAGGAGGGAGATTGCTATGTGGGCAAACGAAAGT